>JALEVZ010000028.1 GCA_022788105.1 Prevotella sp.
CCGAACTCACGTTCCGTCATCCCGTCACGGGCGAAACGATGCACTTCCTTTCGCCCAGCGGCTTTTAGCAAACAAGTAGCGGAGGTCTCCGGCCTCCGCAGCACCAAGTATGACCCTCATGTTTTTATATTTTCGCAGTAACACCTCACGAAAAGTCATCGTCACCCGAACGGAATCTGATCGGGCGGCGGACGGAATCTGATCGGACGGCGGACGGAATCCGATCGGACGGCGGACGGAATCCGATTGGGCGGCGGACGGAATCTGATCGGATCGCGTTCGGTGCCTGATCGGATCGCGTTCGATGTCCGATGGATATACATGGAGTCCTCGATGCTTACCTTCGAGTAAACCAAGAGTTTTTGATGTGAACTATTAAAATGATTGCTTTGTTATTAGTCGTATTTCAAATGAAAACATTATCTTTGCTACGAAAATGTGTCACAAGTGACAGCTTTTCGTAAAGTATGATACTGGCTCAAATTCTCGTTTCTTGTCATCTTCTAAAGTTGATAGACGACTCTTTCAAAAAGTTCATCGTTATTGGAGAACACACAAAACCATGGTGTGATGAGGATGGTATTCAAATCTATTGCTGTCCGGTAAAACTGATAATGTGGTCTAAGACGGGCTGAAAGCCTAACAATCACATAGATAATGTATCGGACGTTGATGTTGTAGAACGTGCTCGCTATGATATGTCGTTTAAGTATTTCTTGAGATTAACTCCTGAGGAGACTAACTTGATTAATCCAAGTTCATTGACCAAATTCCGTCGGCTTCGCCTGAAGGATATAGAATTATTGGATTTACTCATCAAAAAGACCGTTTCTATTGCTATTGAAGTAGGGGTTCTCAAATCCAAAACTATTATCGTTGATGCAACCCATACGCTTTCACGTTCCAATCCTATTAGTGCAGCAAAGAATTTGGAATATTATTGCAAGGCTGTTATCAAGGTCGTAAATTCTGTAGATGACAGTATTGAACTGCCCGAGCTTCCTAAAGAGAAGAAATACTCTTCTATCATGAATGCAGCCAAAACAATTGTGGCTGTAGTAGAAGCTGACACGGCAACAGCCAATATGCCTGCCACGAAGGAACGTCTCAACATGCTGAAAGAAACAATTTCAGACGCTGAAACACGAGGTGTAATATCAAAGGATGAGGATGCCCGCACTGGACATAAGACCGCAGACTCTTCATTCATTGTAGTTTTGACACACTCGCAGAGGGTGCAGCTCTTGCTCGTTTGGTGCAGCTCTTGCTCTGTTGGTGCATTTCTTGCTCGGTTGATGCACTTCTTGCTCTGGCAAGCGGCAAAGCCGAGCGGAGACAAGTGCACCCCCTAAGTGTGCCACCGTTCGCGTTCGCCGTCCGATCGGTTTCCGTCTGCCGTCGGTGGAAAAGTGTTGGGAAAAACGTAGCAAGAACGTTGTGCTCAACGGCAATACTATCGGCGACTTCGCCATCTTTGACGTGAGCGTATTTCGTCGTTTTTATTATCCGCACCCTAACAATCTGTGTATTTCCGTGAAATCTGTGGGAGAATACTCAGTAATAAATTCTGTGAGTTCTGCGTATTCTGTAGGAGACCATTCCGTCAAACCTTCGATGAAATCGTGCTTTTTTGTCCCATTTCGCAGACTTTTAGAAAAAAACGCCATATAAATTCGGTAAAATTAAATTATTCTCTTTATCTTTGCCAATATCTTTAGAGATTGTTATCAAACAACTGCAGTACAACACTCACTATATTTATTAATAAACCACGAATCTCTGTATATAGTTATATGATAGGTAGTCATTTATTATACTTCTTATATGGCGCAAACATAATGTTCCATCTTGTAATGGCATGTATGTTCTTCTACAGACATTGCAGCCGTTTGAAGATATACGTGAGTGTGCTTATGCTCACCATTGTGGCGCAGTATGTGAAGGACCTCATATTCATCGGCAACACCTACTACGGTTCGCGTCTTGAGGAACAGTATGCGTCGAGCATCGACCTGCTCACGCTGCCCATGTACGCCATTGTGCTCGTAGAAGCCTGCCGTCCGTTGTGGATGAACTGGAGTAGGGCGTTCTGTTTCTACATTCCGTTTGTCGTCCTGATGGTGGCATTCTGGGTGCATCCCGTGCCGCTTGCCTATCATGCCATGCACTTCGCCGCCATCCTCTGCGCCGTCTTCATCGCTCTGTGGGCTTTGCGAGAGTTGCCGCGCTTCGAGCGTGCGCTCAAGGAGGAGTATTCCTACGCCGAATACATCAACCTCCACTGGCTGCGCGGCGTCATCCTGCTCTTCTTCTGTCTGCTCATGCTATGGGTGTACGACAGTATGGCGTCGGGCGTGCGATACGACAATCTGTTCCTCTTCAACTCACTCGTGATGTGGATAGCCGCCTGCTTCTGCTTCTATCGCCAGTCGGTGGTTATCAACGCCGTGAAGTCGTACTTCGTGGAACCGTCTGAAGACAATGCCGAGACTAACCTCGATGCAGCCGAGAACGACCTCGACAAGGCGATGGCGCATCTGGAGGCAGCCGGGGCCGACCAGAATGCTCCACATGCGCACACGCAGCCCGAAAACGTAGCAGAAACGGTGGAAGAACCGCAGCCCGTCGCTGAACAACCCGTTGAACCGGAACCCGAAGAACTGAAGCTGCAGCAGGAGGCAGCCTTCGCCGAACGCATGTATCTGCTCTTCGAGAAGGAGCATGTCTATCTCAATCCGCGCTTGCGTCTTTCGGAGCTTGCCATGCTCCTCGGCACCAACCGCACCTACCTCTCGCAGTATTTCAACCAGAACTGCGAAAGTACTTTCTACGACTTCGTAAATGATTATCGCATACACCACGCAAAACTGCTTCTTCATTCCACCGACGACACGCTCGAAACCATTGCGATGAACTCCGGTTTCAATTCGTTGTCCACTTTCCGCCGTGCTTTTGTGCAACGAGAAGGCATGAGTCCGATAGAGTTTAGAGCGTCAAACGGTAAAATCAGGGTGTCAAACAGTCAAAAGCTGGAGTAATTTGACGAAAATCAAAGGTTTTTACAATTTGACATTTCTCTTTTACGCAGTGGAATTGAAGGTATGAAAAAAGTTACTACTTTTGCAATACCAACAGAAACAACAAGAAAACTAAGTGAGTACATTTTCTGTTCTAATAGGAGCAGAGGTGTAGTTTAAATTTATAAGAAGCAGTTTGTAATTGTTTG
>JALEVZ010000032.1 GCA_022788105.1 Prevotella sp.
TTAGACTTATCAAAATCTTCTGTTATCTTTTCTGAGAGATTATTATAAATAGTATCTATATAATCAGACAGAATGCATCCTTCTATAATTTTTTTAATTTCTTTATATGCGCTTTCTAAGTTGGTGTTTAATATATCCCTATCTTTAAATTCTTTGAGGGCCTCCTGTCTTTCTATAACACTTATGTACGAAATATTTGATATTCTTGTAGGGTACACATTGTCAAACACTTCGTCTGCACGTTTAACAAGGTCTTCTTCCGTTGTCTTTGCTGTTTTATTTGTAAATGACATATAATCAATATTTTAAAACGTTAAACTTTCTGGTAATGAAATAAAATTATCAGGCAAACTAATAGAACTGACCTCTTTCTTCTTGTCATACTCAATAGTGTACCATTCCGCATTGTCTTGCTTGCCGAGGGCATACTGAACACTAGCATTGGCTTTTGGCTTATGCTGAAGCCAGAACTGGTCGAAACCATCCCTGCCATTTTTCATCTCTTTTCCATTTATCTTATCTCTCAACTCAAAGTAAGTTCCATAATAGCATAGCTCGCATATGCGAAATAATTCTTCCATGCTCTTGATTATCTCACTGCGTTTGAGTTCTTGTCTTGTATGCAAAAGCATCCACAGATAGATTATCTTCGACTCTTTGGTTGGAAAATCAATCAGTATGCGCTCGTTAGTCGATGCATTTTGAAGAAATACGTCATATCTGCCCATATTATTCATCCGAGTGCCAACTTTCTTTTCCTTATTCGGTCGTGCATCAACAACTTCAACTTTAAATAGAGGCGCCCCACGGAACAATGATTGGATTTTCTCTATTGGAGAAAGAATTTCGTTCACTATCCACTCGTCATCGTTTTCCTTGCCTTTCTTATATAATAGATACATCAGTTTTGCAACTCCTCCTTGTTGAAGTATATTTTCTATTGCAATATATTTTCCAAAGAAATCCCCATTGCCTGATATGATATCAAGAACATTATGGATTTTCCCCATTGCTTCCTCTGCACTTGTTTGTTCAACTTCCAGTAACTTTGTAAGCTGCAAGTCATCATCGCTTGATTTTAATCTACGAGAAATGATTGACAGTAATTCTGTATTATTTTGTCGAATCAAATCTAATAATGTTGTATAAATATTGCTAATCATATTTTTTATGCAAAGGTATTATGTTTTTATTATAACATCAAGAAAAATAACACCATTCCGTAAATTGAGCATCAAACTTCTTTGAAGTAAAGGTTGAGAAATCGTTAGGGAGGCGAGTATCAACAAGAAATAATTCCAAACGATGAATAACCGTTCGCTGATGTTTCTTGGTTCTTTCACCAATATATCTTCCAGTATGTGTGTCAATTCTTTTACGTTCGGCATATTCTTTGAAGAATTCTATTGGAGCCTGCTGTAGTTTTATACGGTTTTGTTCTTCTGCGTCAACAAGAGATTCTATTTGTCGTTCAATACGCTCTTTCGCAGTTGATGGAGTTGTTATCGTTTCATGAAAGTTCTCAGAATCTACATACGAATGAGTAGCTTCCATCAATTCTTTCAGAAATCTATTCGTACTCTCAGAAACAGCATTTGTGCTTTCACAAAACTTCGACTTACTAACAACACATCGTTGTTTTTCTGCATTCCAAGTCTTGCACTCTATACGATGACGAGTGCTAAGTTTAATGACGTTTCCATTCCAACGGCAAAACATCAGTAAAAGAGATTCTGCCTTCTTGGGTTCTTTTAAATAAAGTTTATATTCATACATTCTGACTTTAGAGGGGAAAAGAGGGGACGTTTTGAGGGGACAATCCACTCCAATCCACAGATTATTACATACAGAGAAGACCACCATCCGCACCTCTTAAAAGAAATTCGGATGGTGATTTAACTATATGGGTATATGTCTGTTATGCACTGTGCTTACCGATGCTTATCATACAGACGGCCATCGTGCAAAAGACTCTCTTTCTTATTCCCACTCGATTGTTGATGGTGGTTTTGACGAGATGTCGTAGCAAACGCGGTTTACACCCTTTACCTTATTTATAATCTCGTTAGACACTTTCGCCATGAAGTCGTAAGGAAGATGTGCCCAATCGGCGGTCATGGCGTCGGTAGATGTCACAGCACGCAGAGCAACGGGATGCTCATATGTTCGCTCGTCGCCCATCACGCCCACCGAGCGGACAGTAGAGAGCAGCACTGTGCCTGCCTGCCAAATCTGGTCATAGAGAGACACCTCTATCTCGCCGTTCTGCATGTCAGCAGGAACGCCAGCAGCAAGCACACGTCGTGCGTCTTCGCCACTAAGCTTCTGCTTGTACTCACGCAGCCCGCGGATAAAGATATCATCGGCGTTTTGCAATATGCGCACCTTCTCAGGAGTGATGTCACCGAGAATGCGCACGGCGAGGCCAGGTCCTGGGAACGGATGGCGTGTGATGAGATGCTCAGGCATACCCATAGAACGGCCCACGCGACGAACCTCGTCTTTGAACAGCCACTGGAGCGGTTCGCAGAGCTGGAGGTTCATCTCCTTAGGCAGTCCGCCCACGTTATGGTGGCTCTTTATCACCTTTCCAGTTATATTCAGCGACTCAATGCGGTCGGGATAGATAGTTCCCTGTGCGAGCCACTTGGCTCCAGTCTGCTTCTTTGCCTCTGCGTTGAACACCTCAACGAAGTCGCGACCGATAATCTTACGCTTCTCCTCAGGGTCGGTAACGCCCGCGAGGTCTGCAAAGAACTTAGCCGAAGCGTCTACGCCGATAACGTTGAGTCCCAGACACTTGTAGTCTTCCATCACATCATGAAACTCGTTTTTGCGCAACATGCCATGGTCTACAAAGATACAAGTCAGGTTATTGCCGATGGCTTTGTTCAGCAACACGGCTGCAACACTTGAGTCTACGCCACCCGACAAGCCCAATATCACCTTGTCGTCACCAAGCTGAGCCTTAAGCTCGGCTACCGTAGTCTCCACAAACGAGTCTGCACTCCAGTCCTGCTTGCTGCCGCAGATGTCTACGACGAAGTTTTTAAGGAGCTGTGTGCCCTGCAGCGAGTGAAACACTTCGGGGTGGAACTGCACTGCCCATACCGGCTGTTTGGTAGAAGCATAGGCTGCAAACTTGACGTTTGCGGTAGAAGCGATGCACTTGTAGTCGTCAGGTATGGCGGTGATGGTGTCGCCATGACTCATCCATACCTGCGAATTCTCAACGAATCCCTTAAACAGCGGGTTGGCAGCGTCGAAGTGTTCAAGGTTTGCACGGCCATACTCACGAGAGTCAGCAGCCTCAACCTTGCCACCGTTGGCATAGCTTATGAACTGTGCGCCATAGCAGATGCCAAGCACGGGGATGCGTCCCACAAACTGGCTCAAGTCCACCTTGAAGGCCTCCTTGTCGTGCACGGAGTAAGGACTTCCACTCAGAATGACACCAATCACGCTGGGGTCGTCCTTCGGGAACTTGTTGTAGGGCATAATCTCGCAGAAGGTGTCGAGTTCGCGAACACGTCTGCCGATGAGCTGCGTGGTCTGTGAACCGAAGTCAAGAATTATTATCTTCTGTTGCATTTATATAAATGTTTAGTATTTAAAGTATTGTCGTCAAACGTTAGTCTTGGCCGAGTTCAGCCAGAAACTCTTCAGCCTGCGCCAGCGTGTCGAGCTTACCTATGTCCATAAGCTTGAGGTCTGGCTTGACATGTCCTACAATCTTGCGTGTGGCACATGCCTGTATGTAGAAGTCGGTGATGCCGAACTTGTCGGGATAGCTGTCCATCAGCTCGAACATGCGCGGCGAAATGACGTGTATTCCAGCAAACGCGAACTTGTGGCAGCGGCTGGCGTCGAGGTCCTTCCACGGACTTTTCACCTCACCAGTCTCAATGTTTGTCCACCCCACCAGCTCCATATCGTCGTTGAACAGGAAGTAGCGCTTAGTCTTGCGGTCGCTGACGAGCAGCACAGCATCGGTTTCTCCGCTGTTCTCCTGGTCGAGAGCGAGTGAGTAAAGACGTCGCAGATCTACATTGCTGAGTATATCGACATTGTGGATAAGCACCGGCGACGATGCGTCAAATAGCGGAGCAGCCTTTTTTATACCACCACCAGTCTCGAGCAGACCGTCGCTCTCGTCAGACACCGATATGGACAATCCGAAGTTGTTGTTACGTTTCAAGTAGTCAACTATCTGTCCAGCAAAGTGATGTACGTTCACCACGATGTGCTCTACGCCAGCATCGGCAAGTCTGCCGATGACACGTTTGATAAGCGGCTCTCCCCCAACCTCTACCAGCGCCTTAGGCATGGTGTCGGTGAGCGGCTTTAGGCGTGTGCCCATACCTGCCGCAAAAATCATGGCTTGCATCATATTTCTTCTATTGTTGTTTCTATTTGTTTCAGACAGACGGCACGTCTGGCGCGCTGTCCGTCTGCTGTTTAGAATAATCAGTCGTTCTTGGCTGTCGCCTCAAACACCTGCGATATGTTCTGCT
Source organism: Prevotella sp. (assembly GCA_022788105.1). GTDB lineage: Bacteria > Bacteroidota > Bacteroidia > Bacteroidales > Bacteroidaceae > Prevotella. The sequence goes on from JALEVZ010000032.1 coordinate 4,515, forward strand.
CACGATGCACCACGTGCACCTCCACCCCGAACTTCTCATGCAGATGCTCTGCAAGATGCTGCGCAGAATACACGCTACGGTGCTGTCCGCCAGTACATCCGAACGAGAACATGAGGCTTGTGAATCCACGTTCGATATATCGTTTCACATGGGCGTCTGCCAGTTTGTAGACGCTGTGCAGGAAGGTGAGAATCTCACCATCGTCTTCCAAGAAACGAATTACCGGCTCGTCAAGACCCGTAAGCTTCTTGTAAGGCTCATAACGACCTGGGTTATGGGTGGAGCGGCAGTCGAAAACATAGCCTCCGCCGTTTCCCGACTCGTCTTCAGGTATGCCCTTTCGGTAAGAGAAACTGAACACCCTAACAACCAACGGACCCTTGCCGTCATACTTAGAGAACGTGGCAGGTCCGTCCTGCGGGTTTGACACGTAAGGACTGCTGTCTGCCGTGCGCAGACCGTCGGTACGGTTTACTGCTGGCTGCTCTATGTGTGCGTAGCGCGGCATCTCCGTGAGGCGGCGCAACATGTCCATCATATAGGGGTAAGGGAACTCCGACTCATGCTGCAACAGTTCGCGCAGATTGTCGATGGCAGGCGGTATGGAGTCGAGGAAGTGCTTCTTACGCTCGAAGTAGCCACGATAGCCATAAGCGCCCAGCACCTGCAACGTGCGGAAGAGCACAAACAGACGCAGGCGGCTGACAAAGTGACGGACGGGCGGAACCTCTATATAGTGCTTTAACGACTTGTAATATTCCAGCACAAGCTCATTGCGCAGCTTATTTGGATAGCGTGCCGACGCCTGCCAGAGGAACGACGCAAGGTCGTAGTAGTAAGGTCCGCGGCGACCACCCTGATAGTCGATGAACTGAGGATGGCCGTCAGGTGTCAGCATGACATTGCGCGCCTGAAAGTCGCGGTAGAGGAAACTCTCACCCTGTTCTGCCACCAAATCTTTGGCAAACAGATGGAAGTTGGCCTCCAGCTTCAGCTCATGGAAGTCGAGTTCTGAGGGTTTGAGGAAACAATATTTGAAGTAGTTGAGGTCGAAAAGCACACTCTCCTCATCAAATGCCGGCTGCGGATAGCAGTTGTCCCACTCCAGTCCGCGCGCGCCGCGCAGCTGAATGTTCGGCAGTTCGCGTATCGTGCGGCGCAGCAACTGCTTCTCGTGCTCGTTGTAACGGCCGCCAGCCATGCGTCCGCCCTTCAGCGCGTCGAAGAGCGAAATGTCTCCGAGGTCGGTCTGCAGATAACACAACTCGTCGTCAGAAACGGCAAGTATATGCGGCACTGGTAGCTTACGCTGTCCAAAATGCTTTGTAAGATATATAAAGGCATGGTCTTCGTCGCGACTGGTGCCATTGACTCCTATCACCGTTTTGCCGTCTTTGTCGTAGAGACGGTAGTACTGTCGATTGCTTCCCGAACCTTCAATCTTTTCTACCTTGGTCGGTTCTTCACCACACCACTGCTTGTAAAGTTCATTCAGATTTGTCATTGTTCTCTTCTGATTTATTATTGTGATTTTCCTCCCACACACCTATGAAGTGGTCTGCCACAAGCAGTAGCAACAATATTCCCACGGACATGGGTATCGAACCAGTCAGGAGAATCAGACCAATGGTTATGATGGCGAAAAGAACAAACCGTTTCCAATTCATATTCAGTTTCATTTTGCGAAGTTACTGAATTTTGAGAGAATAACGGATATTGCGGAGCAAAAATAACAAAAAATTCGCATATTACGCACAAATGCCGCAATATATCTTCACAATCGGCACATTAC
>JALEVZ010000034.1 GCA_022788105.1 Prevotella sp.
CACCGTGACAGGTGGGGAGGCAAAGTCGCACCCGGTGGTTATCTCGGCAGGACATATTGATATTCCGAACGTCACGATGGCTACAAACGACGACAATAAAAACGATTTGTCAAAGCTCGACACCGACACTTGGACCACAAGACAGATGTATAGCGTGGCTGGTAACGGAACAATGGAGGCTCACGGAACATTTGCACGCACCTTCGGCACCGATGCTACACAGGACCTCAGAGATGAGACATCGGAGAGTTACGGCAAATATATTATTAATAACCACGACTTTTTCAGTGGTCGCGACAACCTGATAGGTAGCTTCTTCTTCGACAATGGCAATATGTATTGCTCCACAACACGTCCACGCGGGCTGCGCGGATTCAGCTGTTGGTTCAAACCAACGGGCGGAACGTTGGTAAAGGCGATGCGCTTGTATCTCGACGGTGTGGCAGATGGCACCACGACGGGCATTGACTCGGTGATTGACTTCGGCGAAAATCAGCCTACAGGCAAAGCCGCACAGGGCATATACACCGTCAACGGACAGCTCGTCAGCAACGGCTCTGACACCACCGGGCTGCCTGCCGGCATGTATATCTTGAACGGCAAGAAGTGTGTCGTAAAGTAACCCCATCAGTAACAAACATTAAAACAAATTGATAACGATGAAAAAAATATATACAAAGCCACAAATCATGACGGTGGCGACAGAACCGGCAACACTGTGTGCTGCATCGACCACCTCGTGGCACGTAGACCACAAGGACGGTCACGGCACACCCGACGCCAGTGATCCCAACTACGGTGAGATAATCTACGACAAGGGTTCTGGCTCAATGGGCAGTGACGACCCATTCGACAGCAGCAACTGGTAGACGCTGGGCAGAAGTGTCTGGTCTCACACTGGTTTGTGGGGTGGGGCTTAACTTCTGAAAAACATGACACGACTAAATAGAAATCGCCGCATGGCTCTTCTTGTGTGAGGGCTATGCGGCGATTCTGATTTTTAAATGGTGGCATTCCTTGCCTGCCTAATCCATTCGTATAAATGTCCTGCGTAGTAAAGCGGTATGTTGTATAGAGTGAATGGACGGCCGTCGGAGCGGGTTATAACGTCTGATGTCATGGGACCATTCCATAGTCGTAGGGCGATGTTCTCTTTTGATTCTTCCATAAACAGATGTAAGGAGCGAAGCTTGGAGTTGGATCCTGTCTTCACCTCTATAGGCAACAGGTGCGACTTGTGACGTAAGACGAAGTCTACTTCGGCTTGCGAATTGCGGGCGTCGCGTACCCAGAACATGCGCTTTTCGCCAAAGGTGGTGGTGGCGCCAAGCAGCTCTTGGGCTACACTATGTTCGGCAATGTCGCCATTCCACAGCTCATCGCTGTCGGTCGTAAATAGCAACTCTTCCTGCATGCCAGCCACATAGTTGACAAGTCCGGTGTCGAGCCAAAACAGCTTGGGGCTTTTCTTGAGGTCGGGCAAGATGGGAAATGACGTTGATGTAAGCGGGTAGACGAGTTCGAGGAGTAGTGCCTTTTCAAGCGTGCGGAAGGCATTGCTCACGTCTGCTGATTTGAAGGACGTGTTGGTGAACTTGGCAAACTGTATTCTGTGGGCTGCGGATGTCCAACCGTAGTTTAGTATGTAGCGTATGGTGTCTTGCTCTCGGGGCTTGTCGGCGTATTTTTCTACATCGTCGCGGTAGCCTGATAGCAGAGAGTTAAACACTCCGTTGAGGCGCACCATGTCACGATGTTGCGCATAGTTGGCTACCACTTCGGGCAGACCGCCTATTATCATGTATTTCTTGAAAAGCTCAAGTGTGTAGCTGTGCAACGATTGCGGTACAGCTATCTTCTCTATCTGGCATGCCAACGCTTCTTCACCGATAGCAGACAGAAACTCGGTGAACGTGCAGGGGTGCAGTGCCATGTATTCAACCCTACCTACAGGGAATGAAATGTGGCGCCCCATCAGGCTCTCAAGCAGTGAACCTGCCGCGATGACATATAGGTCGGGACGTCTCTCGTAGAAGTAGCGAAGGGCTTGAACAGCCTTTGGTTCGTTCTGAATCTCGTCGATAAATATCAGTGTGCGGTGGCTGTCAGCAGTAAGATTGGCTCTGAAGAATATGCCAGCAAGCAAATCGTCGAAGGTGCTATCGGCTGCAAACAACTTTGCATTGTCTGCCTCTTCAAGGTTAAGGTATATGTAGTGGTCGAAATCATCGGCAAACATTTTGACAAGTGTAGTCTTGCCAACCTGTCTCGCACCACGCAAAACCAGGGGCTTGCGCTCCTCTTTCTGCGCCCACTTACGAAGATAATTAAGTGCTAATCGTTTGAACATGTCTAAATACTTTTATATCAAGCACAAAGGTACGCATTATTTTCAAATCCAAACCATAAAGTGTTGATTTTCTTTTCAAATCCAAACCAACTTTGTGAGAATATTGTAGCAAAACCAAACCAACATTTGATTAAAATAGAATTAAATCCAAACCAATTGCTGGTAGGAAGCCGAACCAATTGTTGGTAAATCCCGAACAAATTGTTGGTAAATCCCGAACCAATTGTCGGTAAAAACAAAAAAGGTAGGAGATAAGCACACTTGATGAGTGGCTTATCTCCTACCTTTATTGTCATTATGTCTTCATGTGCACGTTTGTGCGCACGTTTTTCTTACTTTATTGTGTCTATCGGTCTTACTTTATTGCACCTGCCGATTCTTACTTTATCATGTCTACAGAGCGCTTCAAGAAGGCATCGAGGGCAGCACCTTTCAACATGCCGTTCTGAAGCAGGGCGAGGTCGATGAGCTGGTGCACCACATTGTTGCCTTTTGCAAAGGTGGTGAGAATGTCGTTCTTCTTTGCGCGCTGCTCGTCAAGACTCTTTTCGGTGGTCTTGAGGTCGTCTTTCTCTTCCTGCGAAATCTCTTCGGGCTTCTTGCCACTCTGACTTTGGTGCAAGGCAGCAATGCGTGCTTGCAGACCCTTCATCTCGCTGACAACGGGTTTGAGCTCGTCGGCGCAAGCGGTGTTGCCACTTTCGATGATGCCCTTGATGAGAGCATGGTCGCTGTTGAGCACAATGTTGTAGGCGTCGGGCATCTGTGCGTAGAACGCCATGCCTGCCTGGTAGCGGCTCATGTCTTTCATGCGGCGCATATACTCGCTCTGTGTGATGATGACGGGCAGAGCCTGCTCGCCCAATGCCTCTACCTGTACGAAGAATTCTGCCTTGTCCAGTTTTGGCATCTGTGAGCGGAATATCTCTGACAGATTGTCACTCGTCTCCTTGTCGAGTGTCTCTTCCTTCTTGTCGTCTTTCACAATGAGGTGGTCAACGACGTCGCTGTCGACGCGAGTGAAGCGGCTCTTCTCGAGCTTCTGCTCCAACATTGAAGCCATTGGCACGTCGAGCTGTCCGTCAAACAGCAACACACTGTAGCCCTTTGCCTTCGCACTCTCGATGAAACTGTACTGCGCGTCCTTGTCGGTGGAGTAGAGGTAGACGAGGTTGCCGTCCTTGTCGGTCTGGTTGTCCTTTATAAGGGTCTTGTATTCGTCGTAAGTGTAGTGTTTGCCCTCCACGTCTTTGAGCAGTGCAAAGTCTTTGGCGCGCTCGTAGAAGTCGTCCTGTGACAGCATGCCGTAGTGTATGAAGAGCTTCAAGTCGTCCCATTTCTCCTCATATTCCTTGCGGTTCTCCTTAAAGATGCTGTTCAGACGGTCTGCCACCTTCTTGGTAATGTATGTCGAAATCTTCTTCACGTTGGCGTCGCTCTGCAGATATGAGCGGCTCACGTTAAGCGGAATGTCGGGTGAGTCGATAACGCCGTGGAGCAGAGTGAGGAACTCTGGTACGATGCCCTCTACCTGGTCGGTGACAAACACCTGGTTGCAGTAGAGCTGAATCTTATTGCGTTGCAGTTCGAGATTGCTCTTAATGCGCGGGAAATAGAGTATGCCGGTGAGGTTGAACGGGTAGTCTACGTTGAGGTGAATCCAGAACAGCGGCTCGTCCTGCATGGGGTAGAGTGTGCGGTAGAACGCCTTGTAGTCTTCGTCCTTGAGTGTGCTCGGTGTCTTTGTCCACAGAGGCTCCACGTTGTTTATGATGTTGTCTTCGTCGGTGTCTACCTGTTTGCCGTCCTTCCACTCGCTTTTCTTGCCGAAAGCCACAGGCACGGGCATGAACTTGCAGTACTTGTTCAGCAGCTCCTGAATCTTTATCTTGTCCAAGAACTCCTTGCAGTCGTCGTCGATGTGGAGTATGATGTCTGAGCCGCGGTCCTCTTTCTCGGCATCGCTAATCTCAAATTCTGGGCTACCGTCGCAGCTCCACTTCACCGCTTTGGCTCCGTCTTTGTAGCTGCGAGTCACAATCTCCACCTTCTTGCTCACCATGAACGATGAGTAGAAGCCGAGTCCGAAGTGTCCGATGATAGCGTTGGCGTTGTCTTTGTACTTGTCGAGGAAGTCGTTAACGCCAGAGAAAGCTATCTGGTTGATGTATTTGTCTATCTCCTCTTCTGTCATGCCGATGCCGCGGTCGCTGATTGTCAGCGTGCCTTTGTCTGCGTCGAGGCTCACGCGCACGGTGAGGTCGCCCAGTTCGCCTTTGAAGTCGCCGCGTTCGGCGAGCGTTTTCATCTTCTGTGTGGCGTCGACGGCGTTAGACACCATCTCGCGCAGGAATATTTCATGGTCTGAATAGAGAAACTTTTTGATGACGGGGAATATGTTCTCGGTTGTAACCCCGATATTACCTTTCTGCATAATATGTCTATTTTTTATGTTTTCGTTTGGTAAGGCATATGCAAATAGCATGCCAATGGGCGGCGCAGCATGTCGCATTTGGCACAATCGACTGTCACACCATAACGCAAAAGCCCCTGCCGGCAGTATTGTCGGCAGGGGCTTTTGTTCTGTTTTTATTTGTCAGACTTGCTTAAAGGCTGTCCCGTATTAATAGTCATCGTCGTCGCTCACATCCTCGGCTTCGAGGTTTAGCTCGTCGGGGTCCTCGTCGAATGTGGTGCGGTAGCTCTCCTCGGTGAGCTTATCTTCGTCGAATGTGTCGTCGTCGTCCTCGTCGTCGTGGTAGCGATCGTCAATCTCTTGCAAATCCTCGTCGTCGTCCTCGTCGTCGCTGTTGAAGTGTTTCGGCTTGAAGTCGTCTTCGAGGTCGTCGTGTGTGTCTTCTGTTATGGCCTTCGCTTTGGCAAAGATTGCCTCTACCCATGTGCCCTTAGGAATCTCCAGCACGTCAAATCCGTCGTTCACCTTCTTCTCATACATGCCGCCCGCCTTGTGCAGACGGTCTTTGGGAAGCGTTGTGGTGCTGATGTCGAATCCGCTTTCGATGATGTCTTGTATGCTCTGTGACAGCGAATCCCATCCTCCGCCGAAGTTGCGGTCGAGCACTTCCATGAGTTTTGCCGCAGATATGTGGCGTATATTCTCGTATGTAAGGTCTGTGACGCGCATGATGGGGCGTTTCTTTATTGCCCACTTCACGGTTGCGCCGTCGTCTACTTTCACTGCTCCTACTTTGAATCCGCGGGCTTCGTATTTGGCAATCACTTCCGGACGGTCTACCTTTACCTCCTCTATCTCGAACGCGCTACGTATGATGTCGGTGTAGTGGCGCATGTTGTCGGTGAAGTCGGAGTCCTTGTCCTTAGAGTCGAGCAGGCGGAAAATGTCGTTTTCCTGCACTTCCCACACGTTGCCTTTCGTCAATGTCTTCAGTGTCAAAGCTTTTTGCTGTTTCATGTGTCGTTGTTTTGTTGTTTGCCGTGGCGGCGTGTTACCTCAAATTAGTTTGTAGTATGGGGCGCGGTCTTGCATGTCGCGGCCGCAATGAATCTTGTCTTATGGAGGAGTCTGTGGGCTGTAGCCTGCCGCCGTCGGCGTGCCCGTGGTTCACCATTGCTGGGCAGTACCTCCGAAAGATGTGCTGCAAAAGTATATACTTTAATGCTAATCCACAAGTTTTTTACATATAAATTTTGCTCATATCGTATGTTTTTTCTAATTTTGCGTGACAAGAAAGAGCATTTTTTATGAGCGAACCGTTAGCGGAAAGAATGAGGCCAAAGACTCTCGACGACTACGTAGGACAGAAGCACCTCGTAGGCAAGGATGCTGTACTGCGCAAGATGATTGAGGCAGGACGCATCTCCTCATTTATATTATGGGGCCCGCCGGGAGTGGGCAAAACCACTCTTGCACAGATTATTGCCCACCGCCTTGACACCCCATTCTACACACTGAGCGCCGTGACAAGCGGTGTAAAAGACGTGAGAGAGGTCATAGAACGTGCCAAGAGCAACCGTTTCTTTAACAGTTCGTCGCCCATCCTGTTTATAGACGAGATACATCGGTTTAGCAAATCGCAGCAAGACTCTCTGCTCGGAGCCGTAGAGCGCGGCATAGTGACGCTCATCGGCGCTACGACGGAGAACCCTTCGTTTGAGGTGATAAGGCCATTGCTGTCGCGATGTCAGCTCTATGTGCTGAAATCGCTTGGCAAAGACGATCTCGAAGAACTGTTGCAGCGCGCCGTGACGACCGACGTGGAACTGTCGAAGCGCCATATCGAGCTGCGCGAGACGGGCGCTATGATGCGCTACAGCGGTGGCGACGCGCGCAAACTGCTCAACATATTGGAACTCGTAGTGGAGTCGGAGAGTGCCGACGAGGTAGTGGTCACCGACAAAATGGTGGAAGAACGCCTGCAGCAGAACCCCTTGGCTTACGACAAAGGTGGTGACATGCACTACGACATAATATCTGCTTTCATCAAGAGCATACGCGGCAGCGACCCAGACGCAGCCCTCTACTGGATGGCACGCATGATAGAAGGCGGTGAAGACCCACAGTTCATAGCGCGCCGACTGGTCATCAGCGCCGCTGAAGACATAGGACTTGCCAACCCCAACGCGCTGTTGCTTGCCAACGCCGCCTTTGACGCGGTGATGAAGATTGGATGGCCTGAGGGTCGCATACCGTTGGCAGAGGCGGCAGTCTATCTTGCCACCAGCCCGAAAAGCAACTCCGCCTACATGGGCATAAACACCGCGTTGCAGGCTGTAAAGCAGACCGGCAACCAGCCCGTGCCACTCCATCTGCGCAACGCCCCTACCGAGCTGATGAGCAGCCTGGGCTACCACGACGGCTACAAATACGCCCACGACTATCCCGGCAACTTCGTAACGCAGCAATATCTGCCCGACTCTTTGCAGGACCTGCGCCTTTGGCACGCTCAGCACTCGCCTGTAGAAGAGAAGCAGTACCAGCAGATGTTGAGGCTGTGGGGCGACCGTTACAAGGAGTGACGGGCGTGGCGGTAAGAACGAAAAGACCAAGAGACATAAAACATATAACAGATTAATAACAACAAATGACAGCCTCGGCAACTACTCTCCGTCTTATGGCGCGGAGAATGGGGGCGGGGCTTTTGCTTAAGCCAATGAGAATCGTAGTATTAGATGGCGCCGGACTCAATCCCGGCGACCTTTCATGGAAACCTTTTGAAGAGTTCGGTGAGGTGACGGTATATCCGCGTTCCACTCCCGACGAGGTCGTCGCACGTGCTGCCGACGCCGATATTGTCTTTACAAACAAGGTGGTGTTTGATGAAACTGTCATCGCCTCACTGCCCAATCTTAAATATATAGGTGTGTTGGCAACGGGTTATAACGTGGTCGACACAGAGGCTGCGGCGCGCCACGGCGTGGTGGTGACCAACATACCGGCATACAGCACCGACAGCGTGGCACAGATGACATTTGCCCATCTGCTCAACATCGTGACACGTGTAGACAAATATGCGACACAGACACGTGCCGGACGCTGGGCGCAAAGCCCCGACTTCTGCTACTGGGATGAGCCGCTGCACGAGCTTACGGGCAAGACTTTCGGCGTCGTAGGACTCGGCAACATAGGCATGAAGGTGGCACGTCTGGCTCTCGACTTCGGCATGGACGTGTTCGCAATGACCAGCAAAAACGCGGCAGACCTGCCTGCCGGCATACAGAAGACCACCTTCGAGGGGCTGCTCGGCGCCTGCGATGTCATAAGCCTGCACTGTCCGCTCACACCCACGACGCGCGAACTGATAAACGCCCGCTCGCTGGCGAAGATGCGTCACGGTGCCATACTCATCAACACTGGTCGTGGACCGCTCGTCAACGAGGCTGACGTGGCAGAGGCTTTGGGCAACGGACAGCTCGGCGCCTACGCTGCTGACGTGCTGACAGATGAGCCTCCGCGTGCTGACAACCCGCTGTTTGCACAGCCCAACGCCTACATCACACCGCACATAGCATGGGCTACGGTGGAGGCGCGGCAGCGACTGATGAACATCGCCGTAGCTAATGTGAGAGCATTTGTAGAGAATAAACCTATAAACGTGGTTTCGCGTATATGATGGAGCTTGACGAACTTTACACCAACGTAATGAAAATTGTCGAGGTGCTTGGTACATTCACGTTCGTAGTGTCGGGCATCCGTCAAGCCTCTGCCAAACATTTCGACTGGTTTGGAGGCTTCGTCTGTGGCATTGCCGTGGCTATCGGCGGCGGCACCATACGCGATGTCATGCTCGGACTGCCTCCTTTCTGGATGACATCGTCTATGTATATGAGTTGCGCCGTGCTGGCTCTTGTCTTCTCCATAGTGTTTTCGCGCTACCTCAAACGGCTCGACAACGCATGGTTTGTGTTCGACACGCTCGGCTTGGCACTCTTCACCATCGCCGGCATACAGAAGACCATCGGCTGTGGCTACCCGTTCTGGGTCGCCATCATCATGGGATGTATAACCGGATCGGCAGGCGGCGTGATGCGAGACGTGTTCCTTAACAACCTGCCCGTCATCTTTCAGAAGGAAATCTATGCCACGGCATGTGTCGCAGGTGGCTTCGTCTACTGGGGACTGGCACTGCTCAACCTCAGCGTGACATGGGTGGCGCTCATCACTTTCATCGTGATTTGCCTCATAAGGTTCCTCGCAGTGAAGTACCATATCACCTTCCCGTCGATAAAAGACGAGATATAGCGCTGCGCATCCTGACGGCGGCGCAAGGGGGAGGGGAATGTCCGCACGTTTCCATGTTTTTTTGAAGAAAAACCAAAAAAAACGGGAAAACATTTTGTAGATATACATTTTATTACTACCTTTGTACTCGCTTTTAAGGAGCATGGCTCCGTAGCTCAACTGAATAGAGCATCTGACTACGGATCAGAAGGTTGCAGGTTTGAATCCTGCCGGAGTCACAGCAAGAGGTTGTCTGGTTTACAGACAACCTCTTTTTTGTTGTATGACATTCGCGGCAAAGTCTATTGGTTTTGCCGTTGCGCCCGATTGACAAAATGATAGTGCCCGTTTTGGCTTGCCAAAGGGGCCTAATGGGCTTGTCAAATGGGCCTAATGGCGACGTCAAAGGGGCCTAATGAGGATTTGATGAAGGCTTTAACAGACGTTAAGAATTGGCGTAAGCGCTGGCGGCGACATTGTAGCAAAGTGTCACTTCATGTGCTGTTTTGCTGACATTCTGATTTCTCGGCAGTGGCGTGGTGGGGAAGTATTGTATGGAGTGAATTGTTTTAGCACAAATGTTTTGGAATATTCAAAAAATTTGCACTACCTTTGCATATGATAAGCTGCACTCGGCAATGTGAAAGCAAGCTTTCATTGCTCTCGCTTGCATTATCATTGCATATGATAAGCTGCACTCGGCAATGTGAAAGCAAGCTTTCATTGCGCTCGCTTGCATTATCATTGCATTTGGTAAGCTGCACCTTATTTATATAAGGTAGATGGCATTATCTCCAAAGACAACAACAATAAACGGAAGAAAAAGAATTATGATTTGTTCTATTGAAAAGGTGGCCGAGCTTATCGGCGCACACCG
>JALEVZ010000106.1 GCA_022788105.1 Prevotella sp.
CATTATCATTGCATTTGGTAAGCTGCACCTTATTTATATAAGGTAGATGGCATTATCTCCAAAGACAACAACAATAAACGGAAGAAAAAGAATTATGATTTGTTCTATTGAAAAGGTGGCCGAGCTTATCGGCGCACACCGACACGGAACGCGGAAGGCTGACATCGGATTTTTGTTGACCGACAGTCGCTCGCTGTGTTTCCCCGAGGAAACTCTCTTTTTCGCCCTCAAGACAGAACGCAAGGACGGACACAACTACATACCCGAACTCTATGGACGGGGAGTACGCAACTTTGTTGTAAGCGCGATGCCGGAAGACGCGGACGGAAAATATGCCGATGCCAACTTCTTGGAGGTCGGCAACACGCTGGCAGCGCTGCAGCGACTCGCTGCGCTCCACCGCGACTGTTTCAACATACCAGTGGTAGGAATCACTGGCAGCAACGGCAAGACCGTGGTGAAAGAGTGGCTCACGCAGCTGCTGTCGCCGCAGATGGCTGTCACACGGTCGCCTCGCAGCTACAACTCGCAGATAGGAGTGCCCCTGTCGGTGTGGCTCCTGGACCAACAGTCACAGGTCGGACTGTTTGAGGCGGGCATAAGTCGTCCGGGTGAGATGCGCTCGCTCGCCAACATCATACGTCCCACGATAGGTGTGCTGACATGCATGGGGCCTGCCCATCAGGAGAACTTCAGCTCTATGGAGGAGAAGTGTCGTGAGAAGATGGAGCTGTTCCGCGGTGCCGCCAGCGTGGTGTGCTGTGCCGACGACGCTCTCGTGGCAGACTGCATGAGGCAGTCGGGCTTCAGCGGCGAGCTGCTGGCGTGGTCGATGCGCGACCGCTCTGTACCGTTTTTTGTGTCGTCAGTAGTCAAGGGTTCGGCTTCCACACACATTATATATATATATAAAGGTGTAGAATCGGACTATGAGATACCGTTCATCGACGACGCTTCCATCATGAACTCGGTGACATGTGCCGTGGTGGCGCGCCGTCTTGGCGTGACTGCCGACAACCTCGCCGCTCGCATGGCAGCGCTGGAGCCTGTCGCCATGCGCTTGGAAGTGAAGGAGGGACAGCACGGTTGCACGTTGATAAACGACAGCTACAACTCTGACATCAACTCGCTCGACATTGCGCTCGACTTTATGAGCCGTCGCCCCGACCACCAGAACCGTCGCCGCACGCTCATCTTGAGCGACATCTTGCAGTCGGGCATGTCGCCAGAAGAACTCTATTCGGAGGTGTCGAGACTCGCGGTGGAGCGTGGAGTGGAGAAACTGATTGGCATAGGACCCGACATGGCGGGCAACGCGAGCTGCATGCACGTCGGCGAACAATATTTCTTCCCGTCTGTTGAGGCGTTCGTGGCAAGCGGAGTGTTCCGCGCGCTGCGCGACGAGGTGATTCTTATCAAGGGCGCCCGCAAGTTCGGCTTCGACCGACTGACGGAGTTGCTCGTGCGCAAGGTGCATGAGACCACGCTCGAGGTGAACCTCAGTGCTGTGGTAGACAACTTCAACTACTACCGCTCGCTCATGAAACCAGAGACCAAGCTGGTGTGCATGATAAAGGCCGACGGCTATGGTGCCGGTGCGGTGGAGATAGCCAAGACGCTGCAAGACCATCGGGTCGACTATCTGGCAGTGGCAGTGGCAGATGAGGGCGTGACGCTGCGCAAGAATGGCATCACGTCTAACATCATGATTATGAACCCCGAGATGACGGCGTTTAAGACCATGTTCGACTACGACTTAGAGCCAGAGGTCTACTCGTTCCGCCTGCTCGACGCGCTGGTGAAGGCTGCCGAGCGTGAGGGAGTCAGCGGATTCCCTGTGCATATAAAGCTCGACACGGGCATGCACCGACTGGGTTTTGACCCTGAACACGACATGGAGCGCCTTATCGACAGACTGAAACATCAAGACGCTGTCATCCCGCGCTCGGTCTTCTCACACTTCGTAGGCTCCGATGCCGACTGCTTCGATGACTTCTCGGCACATCAGTTCGAGCTGTTTGACAAGGGAAGCCGTCAGCTACAGGCCGCTTTCCCCCACCACATCATACGTCATATCGACAACTCGGCAGGCATAGAGCATTTCCCAGAGCGTCAGCTCGACATGTGCCGACTCGGTCTTGGACTCTACGGTATAGACTCGCGCGACAACCATATTATAAATAATGTGTCTACACTGAAGACCATCATCCTGCAGATACACCGCGTGCCGGCGGGCGACACGGTGGGCTACAGTCGCAAAGGCACGATAGACCACGACAGCATGATAGCTGCCATACCTATCGGATATGCCGACGGACTGAATCGCCGACTCGGTAACCGCCACTGCTACTGCCTCGTGAACGGACAGAAGGCACCCTATGTCGGCAACATCTGTATGGATGTGGCTATGATTGACGTGACGGGCATAGACTGTAGGGAGGGCGACCAGGTGGAGATTTTCGGCGACCACCTGCCCGTGACGGTGCTCTCCGATGTGCTCGAGACCATTCCCTACGAGGTGTTGACGGGCATCAGCAACCGCGTCAAGCGCGTCTACTTCCAAGACTGATGCCGTGTGTGGCGTGTCGTCGGGTAGCATCGTCGGGCGCAGATACATATTTCCTCACTCTGGCCGATCATGGCGACCAGATGTAGCTATGGCTTGGTTTGGAAGTGAAAGAATATGTGGCTTTTATAGACTTTATAAGGGGTGACATCCAGTGTCAGTGCTTGACGGCACGGCGCTGGATGTCTTTTTTTGTGCCATAGCAAACTTTTTTAATACAAATGTAATATTGACAAAATGATATTCAAATAGCCATAATCGGTGAACAAATGTTCTGTTTAAACGTGTTAATTATTCCTTTATGTAAACTATTTTAACGTATGAAGTAATGTGGATTGATGTGAATCAATTGAAATATTAAAAAAATCTTAACCTAAACTATACGTTATTAAATTATTATTATTATCTTTGCAATGTAAAAAACAACTTGAATGTCGTGACAAAGGGTCTCGAGACAATAAGAATTGAATGATGTACGTTTAGCAACAACCCACTACTCTTATAAACTGAACATCACACTGTTAAAAAAATATAATAAAAAACCAAATCGTTTTTCAAGTATGAATTTTAAAAGAATGTATCTTACCGCACTTTTAGGCATGATTTTCTGCCTATTGTGGGGTGGTGTGGGCACAATCAATGCCCAGACCAAGACAGTTTCCGGAACCGTTTCCGACGACAAAGGCGAACTGATCGTAAGCGGAACCGTTCGTGTGAAAGGCACACAGACGGCTACAATCACCGACATCGACGGTAAATATTCTATCAGTGCTCCCGCTGACGGAACACTGGTGTTCTCGTATCTGGGCTACTTCAGCCAGGAGATTCCTGTTGCTCAGGCTAAGAACGGCAAAATCAACGTGGTGCTGAAAGCCGAGGATACCACTCTCGACGAGCTGGTAGTAGTAGGCTACGGTACAATGCGTAAGTCCGACCTTACAGGTTCTGTATCTAACGCTAAGGGTGCCGACATCATCAAGCAGCAGTCTTTCAACGCCCTCGACGGTTTGAAGGGTAAGGCTGCCGGTGTCAACATCTTCAGCAATACAGGTCAGCCTGGTGGTGAGATGCGCGTTATCATCCGTGGTATCGCTACCATCAATGCTTCTACAAGTCCTCTCTACATTGTAGACGGCGTGGCAATGAGCGACTTCAACCTTCTCAACCCGAACGATATCGAGTCTATCGAGGTGCTGAAGGACGCTTCTGCAGCAGCCATCTACGGTGCTCGTGGTGCCAACGGTGTGATTATGGTTACCACAAAGCGCGGCAATGGTGGACAGGGTGTGCATGTGTCTTATGACGGTTCTCTCTCGGTGAGCACAATGGCTCGCAAGATGGATGTCATGAACTCTAAGGAGTGGATGGCAGCTTTCAAGCAGGGTCTGGAGAACGCTAACCAGTTCCAGGGTATGAACTTTGACACCGATCTGTCAAAGATCTTTACCGACGAGCGCCTGTTCAAGAACGGCGAGCCTATCTACGACACTGACTGGCAGGACGCTTGCTCTCGCACAGCTCTCTCTCAGAACCACCAGCTGAGCATCCAGCGCACAGGTGCTGACGGCAGCTCTATCGGTGCATTCCTTAACTTCACCGACCAGCAGGGTATCCTCCTCAACTCTTACTACAAGCGTGTTAACGCTAAGGTTTCTTACGACGACAACCCCACAAAGTGGCTGTCTACTTCTGTAAACATGTTGGTTAACCACACTTGGGGTAATCGTACATCAGACAACCCCTACAACCAGGGCGGTCTGCGTACTATGATTGAGCAGGTTCCGTTCCTCCCCGTTTCTCTTGACGGCGAGTACATGCAGAACAACATGATTAGAACTACTGCCATCCTGAAGGACAAGAACAATCCCGACCGTGGCTATCAGGGATTCCAGCCCGAGGGTGTAGGTAACCCTGTAGAGATTCTCGAGCGTGTTAAGTCTATGTCTTACAACACTCAGATCTTCGGTAACGCAGCTCTTACATTCCACCTTCTCAAAGGTCTTGACCTGAAGACTCAGGTTGGTGTCGACTACCACAACGGTCGTGGACAGAGCTACACTCCGTTCAAGCCTCACCAGATTATCGATATGAGCGCCAACGGCTCTGCATCTGCAAGCAACAGCAGCTCTCTCTACTGGCAGGAGGAGACCTACCTTACTTATATTAAGGACTTCGACAAGCATCACCTCAACGCTATGGCAGGTGCTTCTTGGCAGGCTCGCAAGTACACATACTTCAGCGCTTCTGACTCTAAGTTCATGGACGACTACTACGGATTCTACAACCTCGGTGCAGGTACTGAGAAGCCTTCTGTAGGCAGCGACTACGACAAGTGGGCAATGAACTCTTACTTCCTCCGTCTGGCTTACAACTACAACAACACTTACATGGCTACCGTAACAGGTCGTTACGACGGTTCTTCTAAGTTCGGTGAGAACAACAAGTATGCGTTCTTCCCCTCTGTAGGTCTCGGTTGGTTGGCTTCTAACGAGAAGTTCCTTGAGAACAACAAGACCATCAGCAAACTGAAACTGCACACCTCTTTCGGTATGACAGGTAACTCAGAGATTGGTACTTACCGTTCTATTGCTACCATGAGCCAGAGCACAACCATCCTCAACGGTTCTATGGTTACTGTTTCTTACCTCGACAAGATGCCTAATGCAAACCTGAAGTGGGAGAAGACCGCTCAGTTTGACCTTGGCTTCGAGCTCGGTCTGTTCAACAACCGACTGAACTTCGACGTTTCTTGGTACTACAAGTACACCAGCGACCTGCTCCTCAACCGCCCGGTTCCTGAGTCAACAGGTTACTCTTCAATCATGGACAACATTGGTGCAGTGTCTAACCGCGGTCTCGATATCCTCGTAAAGGCTTATCCCGTACAGACAAAGGACTTCCAGTGGAGCTCTACTCTTAACCTCAGCTTCAACAAGAACAACGTTGAAAAGCTCGACGAAGGTGCTTCTGTTGACCCCATTAGCGGCAAGCGTCAGATCACTCTCGACGGCTTCGTAGGCTACGATATGCTTATCCGCGAGGGCGAGCCTCTCTCTACATTCTACGGTTACAAGCGTGCAGGTATCTACGACGGCGTTCCCAGCAACTGGGATCCCGAGACAATGAACATCCCTGGCACCGTAGGTGAGAAGGTTACATACAAGGAGCGTCAGATTATCGGTAACGGTCTGCCTGACTGGATGGGTTCATTTGTGAACACATTCTCTTACAAGAACTTCGACCTTACTCTTGATATGCAGTTCTCTTGGGGTGCTGACGTCATGCAGGAGTTCTACCACTCAACTGTTGCACGTTTCCTCACCAACGGTCTTGACCGCATCTACAAGGAGGCTTGGCATCCGACACTCAACCCGAACGGCAAGGAGCAGGCTCTGCGTCTGAACAACTTCGGTATGGGTGCTAACAACCAGGCTGACTCTGACTGGGTATGCGATGGCTCTTACCTGCGTTGCAACCTCCTGCAGCTGGGTTACACCTTCGACAAGAACCTCATCTCTAAGATTGGTCTTTCTAACCTCCGCGTATATGCAGGTGTGAACAACTTGTTCCTCATCACCTCAAGCGACTATAATGGCTACGATCCCGACAACTCTTCACGTCTGGGTGGCAACAACTGGGGTACCAACCGTCAGTTCTTCACCTATCCTCGTGCAAGAACCTTCACATTCGGTCTTAACGTTGCATTCTAATTATAAAGTATAGATTTTTCAAAAGAAAATAAATATAGACAACTTATGAAAAAGTCAATCAATATATTAATGGCTGGCGCGTTTGTGGCTGCAACCATGGGACTGACATCTTGCGATGACTTCCTGAAGGAAAAGCCGCTCGACGCTAAGGCTTCAACAGAATTCTGGAAAACTGCTGATGACGCTGAGTCGGGTGTTGCAGCACTCTATTTCGGCGGTGTGCCCTACCTGAACAATGCAGGTGGCGGATGGCAGCCTAAGGCTACCATGTACGGTGGCATCATCTCTGGTCTTTTCTACGACGACCACGGAGACTCACAGCTCGCAGAGGCTTCAAAGAACTGCATGTTCAACATGGAGAAGTTCACTTCTTCTGCTATGACACTGTGGCATGAGTTCTACAAGGGCATCTCTCGTGCAAACTTCGTACTTGAGAACGTGCCCAATATGACAGGCGTGCTCGACAAGGCTACCATCGACAACTACGTTGCTCAGGGTAAGTTCTTCCGCGCTTACGCTTACTTCTACCTCGTTAAGGAGTTCGGTGACGTGCCTTACGTTACCAAGCCTTACACATCTACCGAAGGTATGTTCGTTGAGCGTACACCGGCAGCAGAGGTTTACAAGAACATCATTGACGAGCTGACTCCTCTGGCAGAGGGCACCGCTCTTCCCCAGAAGTCGTTCTACGACAACGGTTGCCGCGTAACACGCGCTATGGCTCAGACTCTGCTCGCAGAGGTTTACCTGCAGCGTGCAGGCTTCCCTCTCAAGGGTGGAGATAATGACTACAAGCAGGCTGCTAAGTACGCAGAGATGGTTATCAGCGGTGGCACCGCTGAACTCGAGCAGAAGAACGGAAGCTCTGACGACCTTAACTCTGCATACAACGTAATCAAGAACTCTAAGACCTCTAAGGAGATTATCTATGCTAAGGAGTATGACTACAGCAATCAGAAGATTGGTAATGGCTATGTGAACCTCTGCATGGGTACAGAAGCTACTACATGGAAAGACGCTGACGGCAAGTCTCTCTTCAAGATGAACTTTATGCACAAGGCTAACCAGCCCAGCAAGATTATCCTGGACAGCTATGCTAATGCCGACATCCGTGGTCACGAGAAGCAGTTCTTCTTCAACGAGTGGACCGATGCTACTGGCGTCACAAACAGACTTAACTATCCTGGTATTTGGGCATGGTTCGAGGAGAACGCTATCACAAACGGTACAGGTGGTGACAACAACATCCCCACCATGCGTTACGCAGAGGTTCTGCTCATCGCTGCTGAAGGCTACGCTCGCACAGGTGAGACAGCTAAGGCTGAGGCCCTGCTGAACCAGGTTCGTAAGCGTGCTGGTCTGCCCAACTATAGCGCAAGCGTAAATGGCGACCTCGTAAAGGCTATCCTCACAGAGCGTTTGCACGAGTTCCCCGTAGAGTTCAAGATCTGGGACGACATCCGTCGTACACGTCTCTATCCGGAGGCTATTATGGCTGGTACTGCTCAGAAGAAGGACATTCTGGAGTGGACTCCGCTGGCAAGTGCAAAGATTCAGAACAAGCCGGTTGACAACGTTAAGGTTGGTGCACTCCCCGAGTACGTGCTCTTGTGGCCGATTCCTCAGGATGAGATGCAGCGCAACCCGGCTCTGGAAGGTCATCAGAACCCGGGCTGGAACTAATCAAGCCTGACTCGCAACAAATGTTTTTGTCGGAAGCCTTGACCTGTAAAGGCAGGCTTCTGGCACTGACAACAAAATAAAAAAAGAGACATCCGAAATTTCCGGATGTCTCTTTTTTTGTGCCTTATGGCTTTGGTTGTGTGGAGCATAGATGCCTATGACTTCGCCACAACAGCCTATTGACGATTGCCACAACAGCCTATTGACGATTGCTATAACAGCCTAATGACGATAGCTAAATGTAAAGTTGTGGTAGTGGTACGGATTACTTTATTATCACCACGCGTCCCATTTTGCGTTCTGCTGCGGGCTTGGCAGGAGTGGCGGGATGGCCGATGGAGAGTGCGCCGATGCCGATAAGTCCCTCTTTGAGTCCCATGGTTTTCATGAGTTCCTTACCCTCTTCCGTTGCAAACATTTCGTGTTCGCGGTTTATCCAGCATGTTCCGAGTCCGAGGGCGTGTGCTGCGAGCATCATGTTTTCGAGCACACATGAGCCATCTTGGAATGCGTTTTTGTTGTCGGCAGATGCAAACACCAGTATGTATGTGGGTGCATCGTAGAACGGATTGCTTGTCACGCCCATCACGGCAGCGTTCATTGCCGTCAGCATCTGTTTCATCTCTTCGTCTTGCACAGCCACGATGACAGGGTCTTGCTGTCCGTGTCCTGACGGCGCATAGAGTCCTGCTTCAATCACCTGGTTGAGTTCGTCGTCGCTTATCTGCTCTGTTGTGTATTTGCGGCAGCTGCGGCGTGTTTTGATAGTGTCTAAAATGTTTGTCTCCATAGTCATTATCTCCTTGTTTTTATATATTTTTCTTGTCTATTTCTTGTCTTTTGGTCTGTTACATGCGTGTGTCGTTCTTACCCCGTCTGTACCCTTTCGGTCACGCAAACTTCAGTCGTAGGGAGTTGAGCACCACACTCACGCTGGAGCAAGCCATGAGCATGCTTGCCCACATAGGTGTGATTTGGAAGTCGCTACCGACTATGTGGAGCGCTCCTGCGGCAAGAGGTATGCACACGATGTTGTAGACAAACGCCCAGAACAGGTTTTGCCAAATCATGCTCACCGTCTTGCGGCTCAGTCTTATAGCGTCGGGTATCGCCATGAGGTCGTCGCCCATGAGTGTGATTTGCGCCACATCCATTGCCACATCGGTGCCTTTGCCAATCGCCATGCTCACGTCGGCGAGAGCCAATGCTTGTGTGTCGTTTATGCCGTCGCCGACCATCGCCACACGCTTGCCTTCGCTTTGTAGACGACTCACCAACTGCTGTTTGTCGCCAGGTAGCACCTTGCTGCGGTAGTGTGCTATTCCAGCTTTCGTTGCCCAATATCTTGCGGCGTCTTCCTTGTCGCCAGTCATCATGTAGACCTCAATGCCCTCTTTCTGCAATGCTGCCATCGCCTCGGCGGCATGCGGCTTCAGCGTCTCGCGTGCCTCAAGTGGCAGGTCGTCGGCTTTGGTGAAATCGACGTTACGGTTGGGTGTGGTCAGTGTGCCAGTCTTGTCTATCACGAGGGCGTCGGTCTTGCGCAGGCTCTCCAATGCCGCCGCGTCTTTGACGAGAATCTGCTTCTCTGCAGCCTTGCCCATGCCCACCATCAGCGCTGTTGGCGTGGCAAGTCCCATGGCGCAGGGGCATGCTACCACCAGCACCGACACCGCCGACATGATGGCTTGGGGTAGGGTGCTGTTGCCGCCGATAGCCCACCATGCGACGAAGGTCACCACGGCAAGTGCTATGATGGTAGGCACGAACACCAGCGCCGCCTTGTCTACGATGCGCTGCACGGGCGCTTTGCTGCCTTGCGCCTCCTGCACGGTGCGTATGATGTGTGCCAGCGCCGTGTCTTCGCCTATCTGTCGCGCCTTCATGCGCAGCTTGCCCTGACTCGGTATGGTGCCTGCCAGCACCTCGTCGCCAGCCCTTTTCACTGCTGGCGTGGGCTCGCCGCTAATCATTGCCTCGTCTACATACGCGGCGTCGGCGGTCATATAGCTCTCTGCGCTGACCACCGTGCCGTCGACAGGAATCTTCTCTCCGGCGCGCACCTCTATCGTGTCACCTTTCTCTATGGCTGCTATCGGCACATCGGTCGTCGTGTCGCCGCTGACGAGACGTGCTGTTTTGGGTTGCATGCCCATGAGTCGGCGTATGCTGCTCGCCGTGCCGTCTTTGGCTTTCTCTTCGATGCAGCGGCCGGTGAGCACGAAACTCACAATCATGACCGACGCGTCGAAGTAGGTGTGCCACTCCATGCCGCTCGCGCCCCATACGGTGTCGCCCCAGAACGTGTTGAAACTGCTGAACAGAAACACGATGATTGTGCTCAGAGCGACGAGCGAATCCATGTTTGCCGTGGCGTGTCTAAGCTGTCGCCATGCCGAGATGTAGAACTGTCTGCCGCAGTAGCACATGTTGAGCAGTGTCATGATGAGGCATGTCTGGTTGGCGATGTCGGTGCCTTGACTATGGGTGTAGGGCTTGCCGCCTATGGCAATCCATCCCATCGACACACTCATCACTGCGACGGCAAACACCCACGACAGCGCGGTGCGGCGCGTGAGCAGCTTGTATTCGCGGCGGTTTATCTCCTCGGCGCTGCGTCCGCTCTCTATCACCATGTCGTAGCCTATGTCGCTGATTTCGCGTTTCATGTCGTCGAGCGATAGCTTTTCGGGGTCGAAGTCTACTGTTGCCGTTCTGCCAGCCAGCGACACCGACACCTCGTTCATGCCTTCAAGCGAGCGCAGCTTGCGCTCCACATTGGCAGAACATGCCGAGCATGCCATGCCGATGACGGGTATTGTCTTTTTCATATCTTTTCCTTTGTATTGTGCCCATGTGGGCGTGTTGTCCTGAAAATAATGTAAATAAAAAACACAACGCGCCCGAAGTGGGGCGCGTTGGTTTTCACGCCGTGTTCTTAGCGGCGGTTTGTGTACGACAGTGCTGCTCCAATGGCGGTGCAGAACTCCGAGTATTTGGGTATGTGAAACTTCACTCCGTACAGCTTCTCGGTGGCAGGGAACACGAGGTTGCACTGCGGCAGGAGCGTGAGGTTGCCTATCATCACGAAGTCTTTGATGCCTGAGCCGAGCGACGAGAGTATGGAGGCGCTGCAAACGCTCTGCAACACCATCCAAATCAGACCTATCGCTATGTCTTCGGGCGATGCGTTGCTCTTGGTGTTGCCACATAGTGAGGCGATGGCGTCCATTGGCAGGCCAGGCAAGGGGTTGGCGCTGATGTCTTTTATCAGCACGTTGATGTGTGACACATCGCCCGTCTCTGCCAGCTTCGCCACCTGTTTTATGTCGTCGGTGTTGAGCAGCAGACGCGACAAACCCTGTAGTGTGCCGCCTCCTATGCCTATGCCGCCGATGTGGTTGATGTCGTTGCCGTCGCACTTCACTATCGATGTGCCCGTTCCCATGCTCACCACTATCATGCGGCTAAGCCCTGTCTCGTAGCGCGCTCCCAGTCCGTCGGCGAGAAACTCGTCCGCCTTCTCGGTTGGCAAGTTGTATATCGGCTCGTTGATGTAGGCGCTGCCCACGCCAGTGAGCATCACCTTCTCAATGTCTTGAAGCTGTATTTTGTTGACATACAGAAACTTTCCGAAAGCGCCGTAGAGTGAGGTCACCGGGTCGGTGGCCTTAATGCGTATGGGCGACAGCACCTTGCTGCCCTCTATGATGCCCACTATTTTCGTTGTGCTGATGCCAACGTCGATGCCTATTACTATTCCCACTGTTCTGAGATGTTATGTTGATTGTTGGATGCAAAGTTACACTATCCTGCTGTAACGGCAAAATATAGTGTTGCAAAAATGCCCTTTACTCCACAACTTCGACACTCATCGTGATGTCAGTCTTGGGTCGGTCGCCGCGCAGAGTCTCGCAGTCCTGTATGCGTTCCACTACGTCGAGGCCCTCTTCCACCTCTCCGAACACGGTGTACTGGTTGTCGAGGAACGGTGTGCCGCCGATGGTGGTGTATGCCTCCTGCTGCTCCGGTGTGAACGCGGGTTTGCCCAGGGCTTTGCACTGCGCCTTCGTCTCGTCGATGAGTTTGTCTTGCAGCGCTTGCAGTCCGGCGCGGTCGCGGTTGCGACGCAGGTCCATTATCTCGTCGTGGTGCTGTTTTGCCAGCGCGTTGAACACGTCTTGCTCCTGCTGCATCGCCATCTGGCGCTCGAGTTGCTTCAGTTCGGCGGGTTTGAAGGTCTTGCCCCACACTATGTAGAACTGGCTGCCACTGCTCTCTTTGGCAGGGTTTACCTCGTCGCCGAGACGTGCTGCGCTCAACGCGCCACGCTTGTGAAAGAGCTGCGGATATACAAACTCGGCGGGAAGGGTGTAGTCTGGTCCGCCGCTGCCGAGCATCTTGCCTGCTGGTGCGTTGCGGCTGTCAGGGTCGCCGCCTTGAATCATGAAGTCTTTTATCACGCGATGGAATAGCGTGCCGTCGTAGTAGCCCTGCTTTGCCAGCTTTATGAAATTGTCACGGTGGATAGGTGTCTCGTCGTAGAGGCGCACGAGAATGTCGCCTTCAGATGTCTTGATTCTGACTTTTGCCATGTTTTTTGAGTTATCTATATATGAAATATTTTGCGTTTTGTCCTTTGCAGAAGCGGTTTACAAGCTCTATGATAAGCTCGGCAGTGGCGCGCACGGTCTGCTCGTTGCCGTCGTAGCCGTTGACGAGTGCCACGAGGTGGCGCGTCTGAAGCCCCATCTTCGTGCGCTCATTGTCGCTGGTGGGTGTTCCCACGCCTCCAGTGTGGTCGCGATAGACGGGCAGTCTGGCGATGTTGAGCATGCCGCGGCCGATGCCTTCGTATGGTTCGCCCTCGCGTCCCACGCCGAGTGTCAGCGTGTCGCCGTCGAACTTGTCGCCGTCAAAGCCTCCGATGCTGTAGCCATACTTTATGCTTGCGAGGTTTATCAGGTCTACCAGTGTGTCTATCTGGTACAGTTTCTTGCCTTGCAACATGCGTCGTATGAGAGCCTCCGACGACGGACGGTAGCGCGACGGGTCTTTGCCGCAGGCCTTGTAGACACGTCGTGTGGCTGCGATGGCGCTGATGTCTTTAAGCGACTCTGTGGTGAGCGTGTTGCGGAAGGTCTCGCCTTGCTCGTCTATCAGGCGCCACAGCTCTTCTGAGTATTCGCTGTTCTCGACGTCGGCTTCAACACATGCCCCTACGAACGAGGGGCACACCGACTCTATTTTATCTTCTACAATGATGTTCATCGTGTCGTTTCCTGTCTTTATTGTTATGTGTCTTTACTG
>JALEVZ010000086.1 GCA_022788105.1 Prevotella sp.
TTGCTTTCGCCGTTGGCGTTGAGAATTTCTACCGCGTCAGCAAAAACACCTGCTGCATAGATGTTGCCTTCAGCGTCGGTCGTGATTGCGCTGATAGTGGCGGCACCCTTCAGACCTGCTGCCCATTTCTTGTTGCCAGCCTTGTCATATTTTGCGACAAATGCGCTCGTTGCAATGGCTTCCAGATAGCTTCCGGCGAACTGCAAATCGGTGGTGTAGCTGCCCGTAACGATGGCGTTGCCCTCGTTGTCGATGGTCATGGCTGCACCGCGATGCAGGTCAGCAAACTTCTCTGTGGTGGTGAGTTCGTCTGTCCATGTAGAAGCAGTGGCTACGCTCTCGGCACGTGCTACGACTGTGGCAAGTGCCAACATAATAGATAATGTAAATTTTTTCATGCTCTTCATTCTTTTTAGTTAAACATGTTTGTAATTCCGTTTCGCAAGTTTTCCATTATATAGAATAGAAAACTTGCGAAACCTCTGTTATTTATTTTCCCATTTCTCAATATTCGGGTTAGACTCCACAGCACCTGCCGGGAAGGGGATGGTGTAGCGGGAGTCGTTTGCGCTCAGGGTGTAGGTCTTGTCGCCGTAGGTCTTGCTAAGTGCAGGACGTGAGGTGCGGCGAAGGTCATACCAGCGGTGTCCCTCGAAGGCAAGCTCGTATGTGCGCTCGTTGTAGATGGCGTTCAGCAGGTCTGCCTTCTGCATGTCGTCAAGCTCGGCAGCGTACTGGTTGTATTTAACCGTGGCATATCTCTTTGCCATGAGGCTCTTGAGATATGTGCGGGCTTCACTCAGCTTGCTGTCGGTGGCAGCAGCGTTGTCGGCAGCAAGCTCGGCAGCGGCTTCTGCTGCTATGAGGTAGGCCTCGGCAGAACGGAAGCTGCAACGGTAGCCGTCGTTGCCTTTCTCGCCGTATTTGGCGAGGCTGTAGTGGCTGGCGGTCAGTGCCTTGTAGTAGAGGCTCTTGCGCTTGTCGCCAGTGCGGTAGCTGTCAATCAGTGCCTTGTTCGGTTCGCCAATCTTTACATAGCTTGACGTCATCACCTGCTCCAGTGCCACGATGCTCTCTACGGACTTGTAGTAGTTGGGCATAAGCTTTGATGTGGTCAGGTCTTCAAGTGCGCCATGCTTCTCTATGACGGTCTTGGCCTCTGTAAGGGCATTGGTCCAATCGCCTTTGTAGAGATAAACTCTCGCCAGAAGGGCGTTGGCAGACAACTTGTTGAAGCGATAGGTGTTGCCTTCGTCCCATGTGTCTACTGTCAGATAGTTTTTGGCTTCGTTTGCATCGTCGATAACCTGCTGGTACACCTGCTCCAGGCTGCTGCATGTGAGCACTGCGTTGACGTCTGCCTTCAGCGAGAGGGGTATGCCACGGGTGGTGGCAGGGTTGCAGTGGGTGTAGGCGTCGGCATAGAGGTTTGCCAGAAGGAAATGGCAGTAGGCTCTCATCATGTAAGCCTCGCCTACCAACTGGTTTATCTCGTCGGCTGTCGCCTCGGTTATCTCGTTCTTCTTCTCTATTATGTAGTTGGCGATGTAGATGGCGTGGTAGTATCGACGCCATCCGAACGAAGACGTTGTGCTCTGCTTGTTGAGGTCGTTCCATGCCCAGATGTCGAAATAGGAGTTGTAGTCCTCGGTCGTTGTCGATGCCTTGCTGAGGGTCATCTCGTCGCCGCGGAGAGTGGCGAGACCACGGTCTTCGGGGAAGTACTTATATTCGTAGGTGAGCAAAGCTCTGTACTCCTTGCATGTTTTCGGTATGACTTTACCTGTGGGGGTGATGTCAAGGAAGTCGTCGCAGCTTGTCAGACCAAACGCGGCAACCAGCATGACGATAGCCATTAAATATTTAGTTCTCATTTTTCTCATTCTTTTAGAGGTTTATATACCTTGCTTTCGAATCTCGGTCCTGCTGTTAGAAGTTGACGTTCACTCCAAAAATGAAGCTCTTCGGTATGGGCTGCGCATAGGGGTTGCCCATGGTTTCGGGGTCGAGATAGTTGTTGTAGTTGCTTGCTATCACGAAGAGGTTGCGTGCCTCAAGCGAGAGTGACGCGCTCTTCAGACCGATGGGTGTCAGCCATTTGCTGGGCATCTTGTATCCTAAGCGCAGACTTTGCAGACGTGCGTAGTTGCAACTCTTAATCCATGTGTCGAGCATGCTGTAGAGGTTGTACTCGTTGTACTGCACATACTCGCGCGGACGCTCTGTGCTTACCATCAGCTTGGTGAACATGCCGTTTGTGTTGTCGGCAGTCCAGCGGTTGAGAATGTCGCGGTTTACGTTCAGACCACGGTCGTAGTTGGCGGGTGAGTAGCTCGGCTGCACACGCACCTTCATACCGAAGTTGAAGATGAAGTTGACGCCCAACTGCCAGTTCTTATAGTCGAAGGTGTTGATGAAACCGCCTGCCCACTTCGGGTCTGTGCTGCCCATGTAGGTGTAGAGGTTACGCTGGTCCTCAGCAGAGAGTGTGCTGGCGCCGTGGGCGTTAAGCTTCAGAAACTCGGTGGCAGAGACTTTATCACCGTCTTTGGTCACGAAGAGCGGATAACCGTCTGCGTCGAGTCCTGCTGTCTTATAAGCAAAGAGTGCTCCCACGGGGTAGCCCTCGCGTCCGGGGTATGTGGAGTTCTGGGCAACTGTCTCGCGTACTACCTCGTTCTCGTTGTAGCCGATGTTGAGGTTGGTGGTCCAGTTGAAGTCTTTGGTATGGATGTTTCTTGTGCCGAGGGCTATTTCTATACCTCTGTTGTTCATGCTCGCCCAGTTGATGGTGGTCGATGAGAAGCCGCTCTCAAGCGGTAGCATCTTGAAACCAATCAGGTCGGAGCTGTGACGATAATAGTAGTCTACTGAGAGGGTGATGGCGTTGCGGAACAAAGCGAGGTCAAAGCCGACGTTTATGTTCTCCGTCTTCTCCCATTTGAGGTTGGGGTTGGGGGCAGTCTCGCTACTGATGATGTCTTCGCTGTTGCCGGGGAGTATGGTCGCCTTCTTAAATACACCTATCAGATAGGGTGATGTGTTCTTGTCGATGTTGCCCTGCAGACCGTAAGAAGCACGGAAACAGAGGTTGTCCAGCCATTCCACGTCCTTCAACCATTTCTCTTCCTTTGCTCTCCACAGTCCGCTCACGGAGTAGAGGGGGAGGTAACGGTATTTCTTTGCCACGCCAAAGACGTCGGAACCGTCAAAGCGCACGCTGCCGCCGATGGTGTAACGGTTGTGCAGAGAGTAAGAACCTGTCGCATACCATGACACGAAGGCGTTTTCAACCTCTGTCTCCTGGTGCAGCGGATAGGAGTCTGCCCATGTCTGGCTGGGGAAGATGACGGGTTGGGTGGTCAGTGTGCGCGAGTCGTAACCGTATGCCACGCTGTAGATGGAGTTTGCCTTGGCATGGCGAATCTCGGTACCAAGCATGAAGTTTACGTCGTGTATGCGGTTGAACTTCTTCACAAACTCTGCCATTGCCTTCCATGTCCACTGACGGTTGTGATATTCTGTGGTCTTGTGCATGCCTCCGTCGGGCAGAAAACTCCTCTTCACACCGTCGGCTCCCATATACTGTGTGAAGAGCTTCTCTTTACGCATGGCGTATGTGTTCTCGTTAGCGAACTTGCTGAGAGAGTAAGAATCTTCTTGCAGACCAAACTGTGTGGTGAGCTTCAGATAGTCGGTTGGGCGCAGTTCTGCGTTAAGGATTGCCATGATAGAGCGGTCACGACGCTTGGTGTTGGCGTTGATTCTCTCCTCGAATATGTTGAAGTCGAGTGACGAGTCTTCCTTTCCCTGCACGTTAGTGTCGTAGTTGTAGTTGCCGTTCTCATCGAATGGGGTGAAGTATGGGTTTGCCAATCGTGAGTAGTACACAGGGTTGGTAAAGCCGTTGCTGTCAGTCATATATGTGTTCTGCTTGCGTTCGTTGGCATAGACCGATGCTCCTACCTTGAGCAACTTGTTCACCTGGTAGTTGGTCTTCAGCGTGATGTTGTAACGTGTGTTGCCCACACCCTTCACCGTGCCTTGCTCGTCGGTGTAGCCTACAGATGAGTAGTAGTCGCTCTTGTCGCCACCACCCGCAATGCTTACGTTGTATTCCTGTGTCAGAGCGTTGCGGAAGAGTATGTCATTCCAGTCTGTGTTGATGCCACGGAGCTGGTTTATCTGTGTCTTGGCGGTCTCGCTAAGTGCATCCCAGCCGCCAGCCTTGAAGGCGTTGGTCTCGCCTAAGGTGCTGAGTATGCTTGCCACGCCACCTTTGTTCTCACGATAGGTGTAGTCAGAGGCGAGCAGTCCAAGCTCGAGGTCTACCTTCTCGTTGCTGTTGAGCAGATTGAGGCGGTCGATATCAGTCTTGGGCATGAATGTTACTTTGCCTGAGAAGTTGATGGAGGGCTTGCCTGCATGACCTTTCTTGGTGGTGATGACAATCACACCATTGGCAGCACGCGCACCGTAGATGGCTGTCGCAGCAGCATCTTTGAGCACGGTGATGTTGTCAATGTCGGAAGGGTTGAGTCCCGCGATGGAGGTCTGGTAGATGTTGTCGATGTCTTTCAGGTCCTCCATGCTCGGTATGTCGGTGCCGTCCATAGGTATTCCGTCGAGCACCCACAGCGGCTCTTGTGTGCCATTGATAGATGCTGTACCGCGGATGCGAATCTTCACAGGAGCACCCGGTGCGCCCGTGGAGGTGATGGACGATAGACCTGCAATCTGTCCGGCTAACGCCTGGTCGATGTTTTTGACCGCGCCCACCTTCTCATCGCTAATCTTCAGCGTTGTAACGGCAGATGTCAGCTTACGGCGATCCAGCTCCTGGTAGCCAGTAACGACCACTTCGCTCAGCTGGTTGTCGTCGGATTGCAGCACCACTCTGTAGTCGTTCTTTCCTGCAACAATCTTGACGTCCTGTGTTGCAAATCCCAAGAATCGCACGGAGAAGGTCTTGTCTTTGGCATCAACCTTAAGGGTGAACTTGCCATCGTAGTCGGTAACCGTGCCGTGGGTCACTTTCTTGTCTTGCCCTCTTGTTATAGAGACGGTCGCACCAGGCAACGGATCGTCGCCCATGCTGCCATCCACGACGATTCCCGTGATGGTGCGCTCTTGTGCAAAGAGGAGGTTCATGGTGAAGACCATGAGCAAAAGCATGAATGTTCTCAATCTCATATAATCTCTCAATTGTTTTTGTGGTGGTGTTCTTTGGACCCACCTTGTCCTTAATAATTCAAGTCCCGCAGGTCAAAGACTTGCGGAACTTGTGTTAATTACTTAATCTCTTGACCGAGAGCGGTCTGTATTCGCATAATCACGTCTTCGTAGTGGAACTGTGTGGCGGTGTCGCCAGTGTGGCGTTTGCCCTTCAGCAGACTGAGTATGCGCACGAGTTCACCACGCTTCACGCTGATGGCGTCGCTTACACGGGCTGTCTGTGTGCCGCCCATGTCTATAGTGCGCGATGCCGAGCTGAGGCTCATGCACTGCCAGTTATGCTCCAGCGAGTCGATGATGGCAGGCGCGTCATAAATCTTCTTGTTTATCTTCACGCCTTCCTGCTGTGCTGCTGCTGTGATGAGTGCATCCACAAAGTTCTTCTGTAGCTGTCGCTCGTCAATGCTGAGCTGCTTGCCTGCGATGGTCTTGCCGAAGAAGTGCTTGTGCAACATGTCCATCATCTCCACAGCGGTGAACGCGTTTTTGCCGTTGGTCTGCTCGTTTGTGAACATGCGTATGATGCGGCTGTTGTCGAGTATGTCCCACAGCATGTAGCTCTGCTGGTTCTGGAGCGCATAGTCGGGTGACTGCTCCTGCACGCCTAATGGTGTGTTCCTATTAATAAAGGTGTACTTGTTGAGTTCGCTTCTGAACAACCACTTCGGGCAAGTGAACACTTCATCAATCAAGAACTGCACCGCACGCTTCTGCTTGTCCTTCTCCACAAAGGTGAAAGTCTGCTTTCCGTCGCCGATGGTGGTGTTGTCAATATACATGCCACCCACGTTGGCGAGCACGTGATAGAGGTACAGACTCCACTGGAAGATGACTCCCTGATAGAGCTTCGACGCCTCGTCGTAAGACTGTCCGGGCTCTCCTGTGCGTGTCCAGTCTACAATGTTGGGCATAACGCGCTTCAGATTCTCTATGCCGAGGGCTGCTGACTTCATGGCGTCGTCGCCGAGGTCTTCGCTCAACGATCTCGGGTCGATGGCGGTGCGTTGGCTCTGTGTCTCGCTGTAGCGATATTCCTTGCTGCTGTGTTTCTTCAAGAACGCCTCCTGCTTCTCTGCAGAGCCTTTTTCATCGGGGTACCAGCGGTAGCCCCATTCTATAGCCATCATGTCGTAAGGACCAATCTGCGGCGTAATCTGTTCGATGCCGTCGCCAGGCTGTGCCACGTAGTTGAAACGTGCGTAGTCCATGATAGAGGCGGCTGTGCCACCCACGCGGTCGGTAAACGCCTTAGAGCGGAGTGAGTCGGTGGGGTAGGCGTTGCTCGCAATCATGTTGTGGCGCAAGCCTAAGGAGTGGCCCACCTCGTGGCATGCAACAAAGCGCGCGGCTTCACCAATCATTGTCTCGGGCAACTCATACTGTCGTGCCTCCTTGTTGTAAGCACCTGTCTGCACCATAATCCACTCGCGGAGCAGAGACTTCACGTTATGCCACCAGATGATGTCTGCCTCCAATATCTCACCCGTGCGGGGGTCGATGACAGATGGTCCCATAGCGTTGGCCTTCTCAGACGCGTCGTAGGTCAGTACCGAGTATTTCATGTCGTCGCCTTCGGCAGCAATGCTGTCTGTGAGGTCGAAAACCTGTACCGCATTCTTGAAGCCTGCCTTCTCAAACGCCTTGTTCCAGTCGGTCATGCCTCTCTTGATGTATGGACGCAGGAATGTGGGTACTGCCTGGTCGATATAGAACACGATGGGCTTCTTTGGCTCCACCAGCTCGCCACGCATATATGCCTGTTCGTCGGTAGGCTCTAAGCGCCAGCGGGTGATGTAGTTGTTGCGTGTCACTTCCTGCTGATGGTCGCCATATTGCAGACGTGTTGTCGTGAAATAGCCTACGCGTTGGTTCTCCTTGCGTGCCACCATCGGTGTCTCGGGCAGAAGTACTAACGAGCAGCTTACCTCTACAGTGACGTTTACCTTGCTCTTGCCCTCATGTACAACAGTGGTCAGCTCTGACGTGGCGGTAACGTTGTTGCTGAACGCTTTGATGTCGATGATGTGTGAGAGGTCAGAGTCTGCCGATGTGCCGAGGTTGATAAGGTTGAACACATCGTTGATGTACGTCTTCTTGCCGTTAAACAAGTCGTTCACCTTGAATATCACGGTTGACGAGTCTTTGGCTACGGCTTCCACTTTAAGGCTTGCTATCAGTGGGTCGATGTAGTTGTTCTCTACCGATGCCGCCATTGCGTCGTTGGGGTTTACCTCTGGTGTGGTGCGCTGCTGGCGTACAAACACCGTCTTTCTGGTTTTGTCCCATTCAAATCGGATGCACTGGTTCTCGTAGTTGATGCCGCGGTTTACGCCCGCTTCGTTCAGCTCGTTGGGTACGCGCTGCAGTTTGTTGGAAACAAGGAACACTCTTCCCATCAGTTTGACGGGCATCTCAAGATAAAAATCCTGTTCCTTCTTTACAACATTCATTACACCTTTTACGTTGACCGAATCGCTGCCTACCAGCTTTTTGTAGTCCGATTCCGGCTGCTTTTGCTCTACCTTCTTTTTCTTCTTGAAAAGCCCCATTTCAGGTGCCGATTCCATAGTGAAGGCGTAACACGAACTTCCGATAATTGTGGCTGCTATAGCTCCAAGTATGATTTTGTGCATGTGTAATAATGTCTTAATATCTCAATATTTTATATTTGTTTATTCGATTATTAGCGTTTGTCTCTTAAATGGTACAAAGTTAGCAACAAATTTTCATCTAAATAAGTGTTTTTCTAATTTTTTGTTAGTTTTAGTGCTAATTTAAGTGGATTTAAGATTCGTGCACAACAATATTATTTGATTCTATAATCCGTTGACCCTGCGGGGACCGTCATGTGTGTGGCGGCGGGCGGGGATGGGCGTGTGGGAGAAAAAGAAAAGAGGACAAATCAAAACTGAGTCTTGATTTGTCCTCTTTCTGTGCGTCCTTAGGGATTCGAACCCTAGACCCACTGATTAAGAGTCAGTTGCTCTACCAACTGAGCTAAGGACGCAATGATTGCTTAACATGCTTTTCGAGAAATGTGCGTCCTTAGGGATTCGAACCCTAGACCCACTGATTAAGAGTCAGTTGCTCTACCAACTGAGCTAAGGACGCGAGATTGAACTGGTGTTCAAAGCATCATTTCTGAATTGCGGTTGCAAAGGTATTGCTTTTTCGCGAAACCGCCAAATGTTTTGTAAAGTTTTTTCTTATTTTTTCCTTTTCAGCCCTGTTTGGCCTACATTTTTGCCCGTTTAGTTCCTAATTCAGGCGCAAACTCAGCACGAACGCATGCTGATAGTTAACAAGTTCTTGCTTAAGCAAGTGGCTAAGTCGCGCGACTTAGCCGAGCGTATGAGTTGACAAACTGCTACCCTGGCTTGTTAATAGTGGTTTGTGCGAGCATGAGCTATAGAGCAAACAGCTTGTCAACTCGTCTACTTGTTTACTGACAGCAGGTCTTAGACTTGCGAAGCTAAAATAATATTACTTCTTATTCTGCTCCGACAAACTGTCCGATGAAGAGTATCGCGCCCGT
This sequence comes from Prevotella sp., assembly GCA_022788105.1. GTDB lineage: Bacteria > Bacteroidota > Bacteroidia > Bacteroidales > Bacteroidaceae > Prevotella. The sequence continues at coordinate 8,771 of JALEVZ010000086.1, forward strand.
CGTGCGGTTGGTTATCATGTACACAAACGGCTTGTTTGCATGGAACGTAACCTTCTGCGGCTCGTCCGGCTGGAGCGACATGGTCATGATGGCGGCAGTGACGGCAGCGGCTTTTGTGCCTTCTTCGCTTACCTCAATCTTTGCTTTTTGCAACATTTTCGAAACCGACATGGCGGCGTCTGTCATGTTGCTGAAGTTGGCATTGCCAGCATTGAATATAGACGGCGCACCAAGTTTGGCAATGATTTCGTTGAGCGAGGTCTCCACCTCGTTGGTGAAGCGCGGCAGCTTCAGGTCTACGGTGCAGTTCTGCATGGCATATTGTGTCTGCTTCAGCTTCTCTGTAGTCATACCTTTCATTATGTCGTCGATGCTCTTGCCGTCGTGGGGCAGCATCACGGTCATGGCATATTCGCCGTTGCCGTAGGGCAGTCTGACGGCTGCGAAGTCGTCGGCGTTGGTGTAGAGCAGCTTGTTTTCCTGGTGCATCATCTTCACGGTCTGTATGTTGCGTGTGTAGCCCTGGAAGCGCTCGTCCTTAGTCTGCGACTTGTTGAACTTTTTAGACCATGCGCCATTGAAGAAGATGGCGTTCATGATGTATGCCACTGCGTTGGGGTCGGTGTTGTCGATGATGCTCGGAATCATGCCATCGGTCTGCTTCTTACACCAGTTGTTTATCTTGTCGGCAGACTTCGACGATGTGAAGTCGAGGCTTTCGATGCCTGCCATGTAGTTGGTCTTTACCGTATTGGTGAAGCCTTCTTTCAGACTGATGTTCTTGTTTGCCGCCATGTAGTTGGCAATCTTTATGGTTGTGGCTTTGTCGAGCTTTGAGCCGTTCTCCATGATAGACTTGTAGAGAGCGTTCATCTCGTCGATGTTTACGCCGTCGGCACCGATGGTCTTCATTATCTCGTTGCGAGTGTCGCCGTCGGCACCGTTGGCGAGCATGCCCATAAGGTATGTCACGCTGATGGGTGACACCACGGTAGACGACAGTTGTGACACGCCGCTGAACAGTTTCAGTGCAAACGCGTTGTTCTTGTCTATCAGTTGCTGCTGCGCTTCGGACAGAACGAGGTACTGCTCGTCAATGTTGTGGCCGGGAGCGGGTCTTGGTGCCACGGCGCTCTCGCCGAATGCGGATGCGTCGCTCTGCGCTTTCTTCTGTGTGCTACATGATGCGGTGAGCATAGATACTGCTACTGTTGCCATGAGTGTAGATTTTGCTATTGTTCTTTTCATGTCGTTGTTTGTGTTTAGACGTTTTTACTGGCCCCGCATGTCGGTGACAAGCGCGGCGTTGACTCTATTGGTGGGGCGTTTGTTTTGTAAGGAAAACGGCATGTATGCAGTCTTTCTTGCATGTGAGAAAGACGCTTTAACAGTTTTTATATGAGGGGATGGGTATGTGACAAAGGCAAAATGACAAAATGAAAGCACCCGTTTGGGCTTGTCAAAGGGGCCTGATGACAAGCTCATTACGGCCCTTTGGCGTCGTCAAGTGGGCGTAGTGGGAATATCACCTCTGCTTTAACATATGTTAAGAATTGGCGTAAGTTTTTGTGAACGAATTGTAGCAAAATGTCGCGAAAATCTCCTTTTTGCTTTCTTTGTGATTTTCGCCATCTGTCAGGTTTCCGCTTTGGGTTTGCTTCTGCTTTGGTGTGGGCAAAAAAAGGCGCGGCAGCACGCTTACTGATGGGTCAGTATGTCGTGCTGCCGCGCTATGAATAGAGTGTTTCTTGTCGTGTGTTATGACAGTCCTTCTATCTCGCCGTTTACGATGTCGATGTGTAGTGCTTGCGGCTCTTTTGGGAGTCCGGGCATGCGCATGATCTTTCCAGCGATGATGACGAGCATCTCTGCGCCAGCGTTTATCACGATGTCGCTAACGTTTACGTCAAAGTCTTTTGCCACACCGTAGCACTTGGGGTCGGTAGAGAAGGAGTATTGTGTCTTTGCAATGCAGACGGGGAACTTGTCGTAGCCCATGTCGTAGATCATCTGCAACTTCTTTTTGGCTTCGGCACTGTAGCTCACGCTTGCTGCGCCATATACCTTTCGTGCCACGCTCTCGATCTTTGCCTCCACCTTTTCGTCGTCGCCGTAGGCGAGCTGGAGTGGAGCAGAGGGCTGCTTGTCGATGGTCTCAACCACCAACTGTGCGAGGGCTTCGGCGCCTTTGCCACCTTCGATGAAGGCGTTGTTTACGGCAAAGCCTACTCCGCGCTCGTTGCAGTGGCGTCTAACGATGTCTATCTCTTCGTCGGTGTCGGAGGCGTAGCGGTTGAATGCCACTACCACGGTCTGACCGTACATCTGCATGTTGCTGATGTGCTTGTCCAGATTTTCCAGACCTTTGGTCAGTCCCTCATGGTTTTCATTCTTTATCTCGTCTACGGGTACACCGCCGTGCATCTTCAGTCCCTGTGCCGTTGCCACTATGACGGTGAGCTTCGGCTGCAGGCCTGCCTTGCGACATTTGATGTCGTAGAACTTCTCCGCGCCGAGGTCGGCACCGAATCCGGCTTCTGTTATGACGTAGTCGCCGTATGTCATTGCCAGTTTTGTGGCGAGTATAGAGTTGCAGCCGTGGGCGATGTTGGCGAACGGACCGCCATGGACGAAGGCAGCGGTGTTTTCTGTGGTCTGTACGAGGTTGGGATTCAGCGCGTCGCGCAGCAGCACAGTGATGGCTCCTGCCACTCCGAGGTCTTTCACGGTGAAGGGTTTGCCCTCGATGGTGAAGCCGAGCAATATGTTTTCGATGCGGCGGCGCAGGTCGGCTTCGTCGGTGGCGAGGCACATGATGGCCATAATCTCAGATGCTGGGGTTATGTCAAACGCCGATTCGCGTGTCACACCGTTGGTCTTTGCACCCAGACCTGTCACGATGTAGCGCAGGCCGCGGTCGTTGATGTCGAGCACTCTGTTCCACAACACTTCCTTCATGGCGAACCCGTTTTTCTGGTTCTGGTACATGTAGTTGTCGAGCAGGGCTGTAATCATGTTGTGGGCAGAGGTGATGGCGTGGAAGTCGCCAGTGAAGTGCAGGTTTATCTTGTCCATGGGCAGCACCTGTGCGTGGCCGCCTCCTGCCGCTCCGCCTTTCATTCCGAAGCACGGACCGAGCGACGGTTCGCGCAGTGCGCATATCGCTTTCTTGCCTATACGGTTGAGTCCGAGTGCCAATCCTACCGACACGGTGGTCTTGCCGATGCCTGCCTTTGTGGGTGTGATGGCAGTGACGAGCACCAGGTTGCTTTGCTTCACCTTCTCCTCGTCGATGAGTTTGATTGGAACTTTGGCTATGTATTTGCCGTAGTTTTCGATTTGCTCTTCGGGAATTCCGTAGTTGCTGGCCACCTTATGTATTTCGGTCAGTTTGGTCTCGCGTGCGATTTCGATGTCTGATTTCATGTCTTAAGTTTGTTGTATAGAGGTTTGTGAATGCAAAGTTACTTACTTTATTTGACATGTGAAACATTTGGGCCATGAATAATGCGAAACTTCGCTATATAACAGCGTGTTGCTTCGCTATATAACATAGCGCCATTTTTCTATATAATAAAAGGTGTGACCTTCGGCAGCTGTGCTGCATTGAAGGTCACACCTTATTTATATGTGCGACACACCTTATTTATATGTGCGACATGAATAACCGTTTATATGTTGCAATTCGCGCTTATGTGTCGTGTGTTTAGCGCGTTGTGTTAGTCGTCCTGAAGCGGGATGGTGTAGTAGTCTTTCTTGCCTGTGGGGTGGAGTCCTACGATGTAGAGCACAGGCTCGCGGCTTGTAGATGCTTCCTTAACCACATCCTGCAACTGGTCTACGCTCTTGACGGGGGTGTCGTTGACGCGCAGGATGATGAATCCCTTGCTTACTCCACGCTCCTTGAGGCGTCCGTTCGATACCTTTGTCACCTCTAAGCCGTAGCTGATGCCCAGGTGCTTCTTTGTCTCGGCAGTCACTTCGCGGAAGTTTCCGCCCAGAATGTCGAGGTCGGCCTTCTGTACCACCTTCGTGTTGCCCTGCTCGTTTTTGAGCGTTACGCTCTTGGTGGCCTTCTTCTTGTCACGCAGATAGGTGATGGAAATCTTGTCGCCTGGACGCTTCTGTGCGAGTATCTCCTGCAACTCAGCCATCTTGCTCACTTCCTTGCCGTCTACAGACACGATGACGTCGCCAGTCTTGAGGCCTGCCTCTTCTGCAGCGCTCTCTTCTGTGACCTTTGCCACGTAGATGCCCTCCATAGTTCCGAGGTCAACATCGTTGCCTTTGTCCTTCTGTGCGTCTACATAGTTCTTCACATCCTGACCCTGTATGCCGATGACAGCGCGCTGTACGGTGCCATATTTCTTCAGGTCGTCAACCACTTTGTTCATGATCGAGGTAGGTATGGCAAAGCCGTAGCCGCTGAATGAGCCTGTCTGTGAGTAGAGCATGGCGTTGATGCCGATGAGTTCGCCCTTAGTGTTGACGAGAGCACCGCCCGAATTGCCCGGGTTGATGGCGGCGTCGGTCTGTATGAACGACTCTACGCCGTTCTGATAGAGTGAGCGTCCCTTTGCGCTGACGATACCTGCTGTCACAGTGTTGGTCAGATTGAAGGGGTTGCCGACTGCCAATACCCACTCGCCGACCTTTATCTTCTCGCTGTCGGCAATCGTTATGGCGGGCAGATTCTTGCCGTCGATCTTGATGAGGGCGAGGTCTGTCGTTTTGTCAGTGCCTATAATGCGTGCTGAGTACTCCTTGTTGTCGTTGAGGGTGACGGTCAGTTCGTCGGCGCCTTCAACCACATGGTTGTTCGTCACGATGTAGCCGTCGGTAGAGATGATGACACCTGAACCTGTGCCCTGCTTCTTCGGTGTGCGGTACTGGCGCTTCTGTGAGCCGCCGTTGCCTTGATTGGGGTTGCCGAAGAATCCGAACGGGTTGCTGAAGAAGTCGTCAAACGGATTGCTCTGCACGTCCACGGTCTCTATCTTGCTGTTGCGTGTGTTCAGGATATGCACGACTGTAGGCAGCGATTTCTCCGCAGCGTATGTGAGGTCTACGGGCTGTCCTGGCAGCGATGCTGTGCTTGCTGCATTCACTTTGATGAATGAACCGGCCGAAAATGCCACTGCTATGATGCACAATGCGGCCATCAGATAGTTTGAGTATTTTTTCATATCTATCACATTTAGTTTTTGATTATACATGTTAGCTTACGAATCGCGTCACCATAGCTGCTGCCATAGCTGTAGCAAGAGGGCTTAAGCTTGTGTGTACGTTATTCGTTTATGTGACTGCAAAAATAAAGGCAATATTTGTTAATGTGTCAATTTGTCTCGCATCTTTATTCCATTTTAACATTCCAAATTAACATATTAACGGCTCTTAAACGCTCGTGACGTTTTTTTTACAATTGTTTACTACAGCGCCTTCTGCCATTTGTGCTGGTGGTGGTATGTCCGTAGTGGCTGGTAGTGACGGGGTTGTATGGCGCACTTATTCTTCAATCTTGGCAAGACTGTTTGCAAGGTTTTTGAAAAAGTTGCTTGACGCCTCTATCGGGGCGTAGTTCATATATCTTATGGCACTCCATATCTTGTGTCTGAGCACGTTGGTGTTGCCAGCAACAAAGCCCGACTTGTCTTGCCAGAAGCGCAGGTCTTCGGCGTCGCTGGCAGACTTCTTGCTCAGTGTGCGTCTCATTATGTCGGTGGCTTTGCCCTCGTTCTTACGCATGAACGGCAGTTCGTCCTGTTCAAAGCCGAAGAACTTTACTAAGATGCTGCCTTCAAGCTGCGCCATGCGTTGTATGTGGAGCGACGCCAACCACGTGCTTAGCTTCACAAAGTCGACCTTGTCGCCTCGTGTTCTCATGTATTTGCCCAAGCAAAGTATGGCGTTGATGGACAAGCCGCTGTTGAGTAGAAGGTATGTGTTGTAGACAATGATGTTAAGGGCGGTGAGGGTTTCAACAGAGGTGTCTATGGCGTGGACTTCGTTGTCGCGTATCTTGTTGAGCCTACGGTTGAGCAGGAAGTTGCTCATGGCGGCTTCGGGAAGCGACACTACGGCTGTGTCGCCAGTGGCTTCTGGCGTGCTGTTGAGTTCAGCTACTATGACAGGAGGCATCTCCTGGGGCTGACTCTTCGAATATCTGTTCGCTCCGTTGGCGGCGACGGCGTCTACTTTCTTGAACCGTACTAGCGCAATGAGTTTTCTCCACTTAAACAGCGACATTGGCTCCAATGCTTCATTGTCGCCGAGTGCCCCGCAGCGTAGCAGTCTGAAGAAGTTTCTTTTTATGATGTCCATTGGGATGTGCTGTTTTGTTTGTTTATCCGGCGTAAGACCGTGGCAGGCGGAATATGATGCTTGCCACGGCTATGGCGCCTAAGGTGAATGGGTAATAGAGGTACGGCATGATTTCCATCGGTGAGATGTGTGCCAGTCCTGCCGCCATGAGCATCTGTGCTCCGTAGGGTATAATGCCTTGCATGAAGCACGAGAACGTGTCGAGCAGGCTTGCCGTGCGTCTGTTGTCAATGCCGAATTTGCGGCTTATCTGTTGCGCTATGCCGCTGACAGTAATTATCGCCACGGTGTTGTTGGCGGTGCAAACGTCTACCATCGCAACCAGAGCGCCTATGGTCATTTCGCCCCCGCGCTTGCCGTGGATGTGTGCTGTCGCCTTACCTATAATGTAGTCGATGCCACCGTTCTTCTTTACTATTTCAAACAGACCGCCAGCCAACATGGTGATGATGATGAGTTCGCCCATGCCTGTTATGCCGCTGCCCATATTTTCGAACCAGTCGTATATGCCGATGGTGCCGCTGCAAATGCCTATTATGCCTGTCAACACTATGCCGAGAGTGAGCACGGTCATCACGTTCAGGCCATACAGGGCTGCAACGATGACGGTGAGGTAGGGTAGTATCTTGATGTAGCTTACCTCAGGCAGATTGGTCGACGGTGGGGCGGTCTGGCCGAGCAGTGCATATGCGACGAGCACTATGGCGGCGGCAGGGACCGCTATGAATGCGTTGGCCTTGAACTTGTCGTTCATCTTGCAGCCCTGCGATGTGGTGGCAGCGATGGTGGTGTCGGAGATGAAGGACAGATTGTCGCCGAAGAAGGCGCCGCCCACTACCACTCCTACATATAACGGCAGGTTGTCGCCAGTGGCGGTGGCCAGTCCTGCCGCGATGGGTACAAGGGCAACGATGCACCCTACGCTTGTGCCGATGGCCATGCTGACAAAGCATGTGGTGAGGAACAGGCCAGGTAGCAGCATGCCACCAGGCACTACAGACAACATGAGACCTACCGTTGAGTCGATGCAACCTATGCTCTTTGCGGCAGCGGCAAACGCTCCTGCCAGCACGAACACCCACAACATGAGCATGATGCCAGGCGTACCTGCTCCGTGGCTAAATGTGTTTATGCGTTCGGTCATGCTGCCTTTGCTCGTCGCTACGGCGTATATGGATGCAAGCATGAAGGCTACAGAGATTGGCATTTTGTAGAAATCGTTTGCTATAATGGACGATACCACGTACAAAGTGACAAATACTATTAGCGGACTAAGCGCGAAAATGCCTTTCTTGTTGTTCATCGTTGTCTTTGTTGTCTGTTATCCTGTCTGTCGTGTTAGTTATAACTGGGTGCGGCGATAGAACTCCACATTCTCTTTTGTGAGCAACTCTATCGGCATGTAGTTGACTGGTTGCACTTTCTTTTTCAGCACGACGGCTTTGAAAAGCGCGTCTACGCAGCAGAAGCCTTGCTGGTAGCCGTGCTGTGCAATGATGAAGGAGATGCTGCCTTGACGCAGACATTCGGCGTTTTTAGCTACCATGTCATAGCCCATAATCTGCACGTCGCGTATGTTGTTGCGAAGCAGGTAGTCACCCACGATATGTGCTCTTGAGTTGAGTGAGATGCCGTTGTGGATGTGTGGGTGCTCGGCAAAGAATTTCTTCAGTGCTGCGTCATATTCTGTTCTCGTGCTGTTGAACGGCAGATGCAGCTCTACGATGCGTGTCGACGGGAAGTGGTCGTGCATGTAGTGACGGAAGCCGACCTCGCGGTTTGCCTGCTGCTTGCTGGTGACACGTCCTTCCTTCATTTGTTTCATCAGCATGATTTCTTCGTCTTTGCCGGCAATGAGCATCAGCATGCGTGCCGCAAAGAATCCGCTGCAGAACGAGTCTTGACCGAAAAAGGACAGCGGACGGAGGTCGGGCATGTACGAGTCGAGCAGGACGAACGGTATCTGGCGCTCGTGAAGCTGGTCTGTGAACTTCTGTGTGACCTCCAATTCGACGGGCACTATGATGACTCCGTCTGGGTTTGCCTCCAGACAGATGGTGTATTGCTGCTCGAAAGATTCGTTGTTAAACCGTTTGTAATAAAGAAACTCTACGTCTATGTAGAAGTCGCGGCGTGCCTCCATAGCTTTCTTTACGCCCTGCTCTACTTCTTCCCAATACGCTTCAGATTCATGTTGAGGAATGAGTATGTAGAAAGAATATTTCTTGTTGTATGCCAGCGCACTGGCATATACGTTTGGCTGGTAGTTCATCTCTTTGAGAGCTTTCTCTACCTTTTCGCGCGCTGGTTTCGATACGTTCGGTCTGTCATGCAGTACGCGGTCTACAGTTCCTACTGACACACCAGCCCTGATGGCGATGTCTTTGATTCTTATCTTTTCTTTCATCAATAATGCTGTATTGGTACGGTTTACTTTTGAAGGGTATGCTGTATGTCGTGCTTGCTTCGACTCGATGTCGAGTTGCAGCCTATTTTTTTGCAAAGATAGTGCAAACCGAGCGCAATGAAGCTTGCTTCAATTGCTGAGTTGCAACCTATCTTATGCAAAAATAGTAATAAAAAATGGAATTGTGCGAATGCACAGCATCTATTTTTGTGCGTTTCGTGCAAAAAAAGAATAATTACTTCCCTAAAGGTATTTTTAGGGGTGTTCTCACTACGGTCTAATGACGTTCTCACTACGGACCTTTGGCAATGTCAGATGGGAGTAATGGGAGAAAGGGGTGGGGTTGATTGTGTGCTTGTTGCATTGTCGTAGCCTAACGCATGCCATATGCTGAAGCGCGCTTCCGGCGACATTGTCTCTACCGTGCGATAGATATGGGCAATGTCTGAGCGGTGGGAGTCGCGCTCATAGGGACATAGTTTCTTCTGCTTTTGGTATGCGGCACTGGCGGCGTGGCGCGCAATGTCTTCTTCATGTTCCAGACAGAGAGGGCGAATGATGGTTATCGGCATCTTGTCAAGGGGCTTGGAAGGTGGCATCGACGACAGACTGCCGTGGAAGAAGAGGTTCATGAGCGCGGTGTGTATGATGTCGTCGTTGTGATGGCCCAGTGCCAATTTGTTGCATCCGAGGTCTTGCGCCAAACGGAAGATGGCTTTGCGCCGATACCATGAGCACAGGAAACATGGCGACTTACGCTTGTCTGTGTTGGGGTTGAACTCCGTTTCTACGACGTGGAGCGTTATGCCGAGCTTGCTGGCGAAGTCATGTAGGTATGTGCAGTCGCTCTCGTATTGAATGTTGCGCATGCGTACATACACCGCTTCGACGCTGAATCGCGGCTTGAATATGCGGCTGCGCTTTGCCAACATCTCCAGCAAGAAGAGCGAGTCTTTGCCTCCTGACAGCGCTACTAATACCTTGTCGCCGTCGGCAATGAGCGCATAGTCGGTTAAAGCCTTGCGAAACCGTTTCTCTAACCGTCTCTCCGTGGCTTTGTGCTCTTTGCTTTGCTCTGTTGATATGTCTGTGTTTGTCATAATGTGGCGTGATGTTTTGTGCGTGTTGATGCCATCATTTCAGGAAAACCAGCCACACCGCAGCCACCAACAAGACGAAAGCCAGCAGGTGGTTCCACTGCAGCGACTGTTGCTGAAACAGCACATTGGCGATAATGACGAACACCGTCAGGCTGACACACTCCTGTATTACCTTTAACTGTATGAGTGTGAATGGTCCTCCGTTGTCGACGAAGCCGATGCGGTTGGCGGGTACCTGGCAGCAGTACTCGAAGAAAGCGATGCCCCATGAGAAGGCGATGACGCCAATCAGAGGCCATGCCGACGTTATGCCGCTTTGCTGCATGCGCAGGTGTCCGTACCATGCCAGTGTCATGAAGATGTTGCTGAAAATCAATAATAAAATGGTGTAAAAGCCTGTCATATCTGTTTTGTTGTCTGCATGTAACCGCAAAACGACCGGGAACAAATGCGTCTTTACGTTGAAAGGCGGTCTGTTCCCGGTCAGTATGCGATAGTTTGTAAGTTATGTCTTTATGTTTTGTTCAAGTGGTTGGGGGTGAGATGGCTATGCGTCTCCGCGTAGCTGTTGGTCCATGTTTGCCGCAGCTCTTCGTCCATCGCCCATGGCGAGTATGACGGTAGCGCCGCCGCGCACGATGTCGCCGCCTGCATAGATTTCAGGGCGCGAACTTTGCATGGCGTCGTTCACCACGATGGTGTTCTTACGGCCAAGCTCAAGGCCCTTGATGGAGTTGGGTACCAACGGGTTGGGCGACACTCCGACAGCAACGATGACGGAGTCTACGTCCATCGTCACGGTCTGTCCCTCAATAGGTTCGGGTCGGCGGCGGCCCGAAGCGTCGGGTTCTCCTAACTTCATGACTTGCAGCACAGCCTGCTTTACAGCGCCGTTTTCGTCGGCGATATATTCAATCGGGTTGTGCAGCGTCAGGAAATTGATGCCTTCCTCCTTAGCGTGCTTCACCTCTTCAAGACGTGCTGGCATCTCCTGTTCGGAGCGGCGGTAAACCAAAGTCACGTTGCCGCCCAAGCGTTTGGCGGTGCGGCAAGAGTCCATGGCGGTGTTTCCGCCACCTACCACGAGCACATTCTTGCCTATATTCATAGGAGTGTCGGTGTGGGGGTTGGCTGCATCCATGAGGTTTACGCGTGTCAGATATTCGTTTGAGGACATGATGTTGATGCTGTTCTCGCCCGGAATGTCCATGAAGTTGGGCAGTCCGGCACCCGAACCGACAAATATGCCCTTGAATCCCTGGTTCTCAAGTTCTTCCACAGATATGGTCTTGCCCACGATGCAGTCTGTGGTGAAGTTAACCCCCATCTTCTTCAGGTTCTCGATTTCAACGTCTACAATCTTGTTGGGGAGTCGGAATTCGGGGATTCCGTATTTCAGTACGCCGCCAATCTCGTGCAGAGCTTCAAACACATGCACCTCGTAGCCCTTCTTGACCATGTCACCAGCAAAGCTCAGACCTGAGGGACCAGAACCTACAACGGCAACCTTTATGCCGTTAGGCTTTTCGATTTGTGGTATCGATGCCTTGCCGCTCTCGCGCTCAAAGTCTGCCGCGAAGCGCTCCAAGTAGCCGATAGCGACGGGCGCCTCGTTCATCTTTAGGTGTATGCAGCGGCTTTCGCACTGCTTCTCCTGCGGACATACGCGGCCGCACACTGCTGGTAGTGCAGACGTGTCTTTAAGCACTTTGGCGGCAGCGAGGAACTGTCCGCGCTCAATATTCTTTATAAACGACGGTATGTTCACGTTTACGGGGCAGCCTTCAACACATGTCGGCTTCGCGCAGTCGAGGCAACGGTGTGCTTCGCGCACCGCCATCTCTTTCGTAAGGCCGCGGTTCACCTCTTCGGTGCGTGTCGTAGCGCGGTAGACGGGGGCGAGTTCAGGCATGGTCACGCGCTCTATCTGTGTGCGTTCCTTCGGCTTCATGGCAGCGCGCAGCGCCTTGCGCCATTCTGCGTTGCGGTCGGTGAGCGTCGCAATATCGTCGTCTGTCGGCTCGACATCCATCGTGGTGTCTGCTCCTTCAGCCTTTTTCTTCTCTGTGTGGCACAGTGAGGCGAGGTGGTCTTCAAAGTGTTCCATCTCCTCAAGCTCTGCTCTTTTGAACGTACCCATACGTTTGAACATCTCGTTCCAGTCTACAAGGTCGCCGTCAAACTCTGGACCGTCGATGCAAACGAAGCGTGTCTTGCCGCCGATGGTCAGTCGGCAGGCGCCGCACATGCCTGTGCCGTCTACCATTATGGTATTGAGCGACACCTCGTTGGGTATGGAGTACTTGTGGGCCAACAGGCTGCAGAACTTCATCATAATCGGCGGGCCGATAGCGAAAATCTTGTCTACGTGCTCTTGCTTCACGAACTGCTCAATGCCCACGGTCACTACGCCTTTCTGGCCATAAGAGCCGTCGTCGGTCATCACCGTCAGCTCGTCGCTGCTGTCGCGAACCTCATCCTCAAGGATTACAAGTTCCTTGCTGCGTCCTGCTATCACCGACAGCACACGGTTGCCAGCGGCCTTCAGCGCACGTATTATGGGCAGCATGGGGGCTACGCCGACACCTCCGCCAGCGCATACCACGGTGCCGAAACGGCGTATGTCGGTAGGGTTGCCGAGTGGTCCTGCCACATCGGTGATGTCGTCGCCCACGTTCATGGCACACAGCT
>JALEVZ010000110.1 GCA_022788105.1 Prevotella sp.
CGGGAAAGTGGCAAAGCAGGCTGACGGAAGTGTTGTACTGCGTATGGGCAACACCGTACTTCTCGCCACTGTTTGTGCCGCAAAAGATGCAGTTCCCGGAACCGATTTTATGCCTTTGCAGGTAGACTACAAAGAGCAGTACTCAGCAGCCGGACGATTCCCCGGCGGATTCACAAAGCGCGAAGGCAAGTCCGGCGACAACGAGATTCTCACATCTCGCCTTGTTGACCGTGTGCTCCGTCCGCTGTTCCCCTCCAACTACCACGCCGAGGTTTATGTGAACATCATGCTTCTCAGCGCCGACGGCGTAGACCAGCCCGATGCTCTTGCAGGATTTGCAGCTTCAGCCGCTATGGCTTGTTCAGATATTCCCTTTGAATGACCCATCTCAGAGGTGCGTGTAGCACGCATCAATGGCGAGTTTGTCATCAACCCGACATTCGAGCAGATGAAGGAAGCCGACATGGACATCATGGTAGGCGCCTCTGCCGATAACATCATGATGGTGGAAGGCGAGATGAAGGAAGTGTCAGAGCAGGACATGATTGGCGCACTGAAGGCAGCCATGGCAGCCATCAAGCCCATGTGTGAGCTGCAGACAGAGCTTTCAAAGGAGCTTGGCACCGACGTTAAGCGCGAGTACTGCCACGAGGTAAACGACGAGGAGCTGCGCCAGCAGATGAACACCGAGCTTTACCCCAAGGCATACGACGTGACAAAGCAGGCTCTCGAGAAGCAGGCACGCCAGGAGGCTTTCGACAAGATTCTTGCCGACTTCCAGGAGGCTTACGACGCCGCACACACCGACCTGAGCGAAGACGAGCTTGAAGAGAAGCATGCAGAGATGGAGCGCTACTACCACGACGTGATGCGTGACGCCATGCGTCGTTGCATCCTCGACGAGGGAATACGTCTCGACGGACGTAAGACCGACGAGATACGACCCATCTGGTGCGAGGTGTCTCCGCTGCCCATGCCCCACGGAAGCGCCATCTTCACACGTGGTGAGACACAGAGTCTCTCTACCTGCACACTCGGTACAAAGATGGACGAGAAGCTCGTCGACGACGTACTCGAGCGCGGCTACCAGCGTTTCCTCCTCCATTACAACTTCCCCCCGTTCTGCACAGGCGAGGCAAAGGCTCAGCGCGGCGTAGGACGACGCGAGATTGGCCACGGACACCTGGCATGGCGCGGTCTGAAGGGACAGATTCCCGAGGACTTCCCCTACACAGTGCGTCTGGTAAGCCAGATACTCGAGTCCAACGGTTCGTCTTCAATGGCTACCGTATGTGCTGGCACGCTGGCACTCATGGACGCTGGTGTACCTATGAAGAAGCCCGTCAGCGGCATCGCAATGGGTCTTATCAAGAACCCAGGAGAAGAGAAGTACGCCGTGCTTAGCGACATTCTCGGCGACGAGGACCACCTCGGCGACATGGACTTCAAAACAACTGGAACGAAAGACGGCCTCACCGCCACACAGATGGACATCAAGTGCGACGGTCTGAGCTTCGAAATACTTGAGAAAGCACTTATGCAGGCAAAGGCAGGACGTGAGCACATACTCAAGTGTCTGACCGACACCATCGCTGAACCGCGTGCAGAGCTCAAGCCACAGGTACCCCGTATCGTGCAGATTGAGATTCCGAAGGAGTTCATCGGAGCCGTTATTGGCCCTGGTGGAAAGATCATCCAGCAGATGCAGGAAGACACTGGCGCCACCATTACCATCGACGAAGCCGACGGAGTGGGCAAGGTGCAGGTTTCTGCCCCCAACAAAGACGCCATTGATGCGGCTCTTGGCAAGATCAAAGCCATCGTTGCCATCCCCGAGGTGGGCGAAGTTTACGAGGGCACCGTACGCTCCATCATGCCTTACGGCTGCTTCGTAGAAATCATGCCGGGCAAAGACGGTCTGCTCCACATCTCCGAAATAGACTGGAAGCGCCTCGAAACAGTAGAGGAAGCAGGCATCAAGGAGGGTGACAAGCTGAAGGTTAAGCTCATGGAGATTGACCCGAAGACTGGCAAGTATAAGCTTTCGCACCGCGTGCTGCTCGAAAAGCCTGAGGGCTATGTAGAGCGCGAGCGTCGTCCGCGTCCTGAGCGTGGCGACCGTGGTGACCGTCGTCCACGTGGCGACCGTCGTCCCCGCGGCGAGCAGCGCCATAACGAGGAGTAATCCAACGTGATATAACCACCCATCGAGGGCATGCCATACAACGTGGCATGCCCTCTTTTTTATCTGCTCATCACCATCCTTTCGCCTTCCCACACCACTAAAAAGCGGGATTAAAAAAATTAAGTTAAAAAATCCGCCGACAAAGAGTCCGTACTTCAAAGTTATTTCGTATTTTTGCAGATAACGCCCTATGTCACGCCCCCTAAACATTTGTCTTATGAGGCATCCGTCTTTTCTTCTCATAGCCAGCATACCACTTCTCCTCTACTTGTCATGCGGAGGCAGCGACAACGAGTTCGCCTACTACCACTACCGACCAGACATAAGCAGCATAGAAGACGGCCCTTTGACGACGCCAAAAGGCAACTATCATTTTGTCAAACGGCACTGACGACAAAATCACGGGCGCCACACGCCACACTAAAGACACCGATGAAGAAAAGAATATACATACTGTCGGCACTCGTGCTGACACTCTCACTCTGGGCAGCAGCACTGTGGCTGCACCACGACAGACGCAGCGACATAGCCTCTGAGACGCGCTATGGCGTGGGCGAAGGCATGGAGCTGGTGGAGCAGACCACGACCCACGGCGACAAACGCTATGTAATGGAAGACGCTGACGGCAACACGCTCTTCCGCATACCACT
Source organism: Prevotella sp. (assembly GCA_022788105.1). Classification (GTDB taxonomy): domain Bacteria; phylum Bacteroidota; class Bacteroidia; order Bacteroidales; family Bacteroidaceae; genus Prevotella. The sequence continues at coordinate 2,836 of JALEVZ010000110.1, forward strand.
GCGTGGCTGTCTGCTCGACACCCGATTTCGCGACGGCAGACTGTGCTTCCGCGAGATGGCGACAGGCCGCGAGGGGTATGTCGACGCCCACGGCATGGTGGCGTTTACCACCGCTCCATCGGCGAAGGCGCGCGCGGCGTGATAGACATATCCGACTTCAATCTTGAATAAACGTTTTCTGAACTATGGCAATACACCATCATACACCCCCACACGCCGCGACGACACGGCGCAGGACACTCTTCGGCGCCATGTGGGCTGCCATCGTGCTGTGGCTGTAGCTGTTCAGCGTGAGGGCGACGGCACAGACCGCGACACACAGACCAGCACCGACAGACAGCACCTTCGCCGTGGAGAGTTTTCGGGTGCTGTCCAAAGACGTGACCGCCTTTATAGACACGGTGTGCGACAACAACCATGTGCCGTGCGCACTGGTCAAGGTCGTGGCACCCACCGACTTCGCTCTAACACCCATCTACCGCCAAGCACTGCAAAAGGAGTTTGACATCGAACTGCAACTCGACCACCCTTACATCTGCCACACGGTGGGAATGGAACAGCTCGAGGGCCTCGGGCAGACTATAGTGATGGAATATGTCGACGGCGACACGCTGCTATCGCTCATCAACGACGGCTGCCTCACCGCTAAACTGGCGCTGAAGATTGTGCGACAACTGCTCGATGCGCTCGACTATATGCACAGCAAACACATCATTCACCGCGACTTGAAGCCCGCTAACATCATGGTGACGCACCGCGACAAGGACGTTAGGCTCATCGACTTTAGTCTTTCAGACAGCGATGCGTTCTGTGTGCAGAAGTCGCCAGCAGGTACTTTGGCGTACATAGCGCCCGAACAGCTCGTCAGCGGAGCTAAGTCTGACGCCCGATCGGACATATACTCACTCGGAAAGGTCATCGAAGACATGGCAGAGGCAACACACTGCCAAGCACTGCACGCCGTCGCCAAAGCGTGTGCATGTCCCGACATCGACCGCAGACCTGCCAACATAGCCGCTGTACGCGCCTTGTTGTCAGCGGAGAGCACACCCTGGCGCATAGCGTCGTGGCTTCTTTCCGCCGCTGCTGTAGTGCTGTTTGCCGTGATTTGCACGCTCCTTCCCAACCGCAACGACACGCCATCAGCAGAGCAACAGGCCACACCGCAGAGCACAGTGCAGCCTCAGCAAAACTCTCTACAGCCTGGTCATGGCGCCACGAGGCCCCACTCTAACAAGACAGGAGCCTCTTTCGCCGATGGAGACAACCAAGTGCTCGACCGAAGTCTTTGGCCTTGAGTGTGGAGGAGGTAAGTATGGAAGTGTCATTATAGATTCTTTGAAGCTCCAAAATGATTCTTTTATAGATTCATGGGAGGCTTATGGATAATTCATAAGATTATTGTGGCCATGCCCCAAACCCTCACTCCACGCGCCATCTTTTCCCTTTCTCATCCCCTGTTTTTCCCTTTCTCATCCCCTGTTTTTCCATTTCTCATCCCCTGTTTTTTTCTTTCTCACCCCCTAATTCCCCCTTTCTCACCCCCTAATTTTCCCTTTCTCACCCCCTGTTTTTCCCTTTCTCTCCACCTGTTTTTCCCTTTCTCATCCCCTGTTTTTTTCTTTCTTACCACCTAATTTTCCCTTTCATATCATCCGCCCTATCAAATTTATTTGTAATTTCGCGTAATTGTAAGCAAAAACTCACAACAGAGCGAGTAAGAGGAAGCCATAAGGCAAACTCAAACTCACAACAAAAAGACATGCGGTAGATATGAAAGCTATTATTATGTATATACGTCGCCACAAGGTTGGCACCGCCATCACGCTGCTGGTGCTCACCATTGTGACATTCGCCGTAGTGCGCGTGCTGCCTTCATCGACAGAAGAGATGAAGCAAAGTGCAGCGATAGTAGAGACGCGCACATGCTGGGAGATAAGCGTCGGAGGCAAGGGCGCACTGTGGTTTGCCGCCGCCGACAGCGACAGCACACTACTTTCGCCAAGCGCCACACGCCGCGAGGCAGAGCGGGTGACACTCTCTGGCGGCTGCTGGATGAACCGTTGGCCCGCCATTCCGTCGTGTCGCGGACGCCTTATCACCGTACTGCCGCAGCCGTCAGCCACCGACATCGTAAGCACTGGATGGAAGTCAGCCACTGTGCGCAAGCTGATGGAGAAGGCGCGCCGCGACATCGGCGACTCGCTGAAGCTTGCGTTGTCGGAAGATTCGGAGCTACAGTACTACCTACGAGTACACGGTGTGCAGGACGAGGGATACCAACAGATTGCTGCCGCGGCAACAATGGCGAAGGCAAAGATAAAGAAACTCGAAGCCACGGCTGCCACAATAGACCGTCTGCTCGACAGCACCACGCTGCCACTGACCCTCAGACGCCGAATCACCCACACCATACACTACCGCAACGCCGATGGTAAGGACACCACAGCAGCATGTCGTCTCGTGGCGAAAGACACTCCCCGACGCCTGTCACTACTACAGACTCTCGACGCCACCACACCCTCCTGCGTCACTGCCCAGTACCTTCTGCCGTGGAACAGCGTCAACCGTCGCCTCGTGGCAGTGGGCTTCAGCGGACTGGGAATAGCGGAGTTGGCGATACCAAACGCCACTCCCGCACTCATCGAGGGGCACCGCAAAGGCAAGCGCCACGACTTTCCGCGCGTGCTGGCAGCCGATGGTTGTCCGCTCTTCACGCCGCGCAGACTCTTCGCCGGCATAGTAGAAGGACCGACTGTTGACGGCCGCAGCCACGTCGCACGGCTCATGATGAAAGGAGGTTGGCGATGAACAAGACTCTCATAACACCACGTTTCCACACCCCACTCCACACACCCGTCACACCTCTACGCCTGCTTCTGACAGCCATAGCGGTGCTTAGCCTCTGCGCCTGCTCACGGGTCAAGACCGACGGAGGCATCATAGACATGGGCAACGGCACCGTCTATGCCGGCTGCACCGACGCGCAGGGCCGCCCACACGGCTACGGACAGCTCACCAAAGTCGACAGCACACTATACGAAGGCCAGTGGTCGCACGGCAAACGCACAGGACGCGGCGTCGTGACAGACAGCATCGGGCGCCGCATAGTAGGCACATGGCGCGCCGACACCATAACACGCGGCACACGCACCGACAGCCATCACAACGTCTACACTGGCGATTTCAACCGCCACCTCATGGCACAGGGCTACGGAACAGCACGCGACAGCGCCGGCACCGTCTACACCGGACAGTGGCGCAAAGACCAACGCACAGGATGGGGATTTGCCCTCGAGGCGAGAAAGCACATCCGCGTGGGCGAATGGAAGGCCGACCGCTACCTCGGCGAGCGCCTCAACTACACCGCCGACCGCATCTACGGCATCGACATCTCACGCTTCCAGCACGACGTGGGGCGCCGACACTACCCCATACACTGGGATCGTCTGCGCATCTCCCACCTCGGAACCATCAGCAAAAAGACCGTACACGGCAAGGTAGACTACCCCGTTTCGTTCATGTACATAAAGTCGACAGAGGGCCGCACCATACGCAACCGCTACTATGCAGCCGACTATGCCGCTGCGCGTCGGCGTGGAATACACGTCGGAGCCTACCACTTCTTCTCCACAAAGACCACGGGAGCGGCACAGGCAGCCTACTTTCTGCGTCACACGAGGTTCAACCGTGGCGACATGCCGCCCGTGCTCGACCTCGAACCATCGCACAAACAGGTGGCGAAGATGGGCGGACCAGAAGCCATGTTCCGCGCCGTGAGAGTATGGATGCAGACCGTAGAGCGCCACACCGGCACGCGCCCCGTGCTCTACATCAGCCAGATGTTCGTCAACCGCTACCTCCCTTACGCTCCCGACTTGAAGCGAAACTACAACATCTGGATAGCGCGCTACGGCGAATACAAGCCCGACGTACACCTCGTCTACTGGCAGTTGTGTCCCGACGGACGTGTCAGCGGCATCACACCAAAGGTCGACATCAACGTCTTCAACGGCTACCGCAGCGAGTTTGAAGACTTCCTGAGCAAGAATTGCGTGAAGTAAGAGCGCGCGAGGGGGCACGAATCGACTGTCCACAAAACAGAATAGGGTTTATAAATTCCGTTTGTAGAATTTATAAACCCTATTTATATATTCACAGGTTCATGCTATCCGTCCCCGTTACTTCTCCTTGTCGGCAGAGGGAGGAGCGGCTTGTTTGTCGGCGCCCCACTGCTTGTTGGGATGGCGCCCCATGACGAGGACGAGGCGACCGCCGTCCTTTATGTCGTCGTGTGAGAACCACGGCTTGTTCCACGGCTGTCCGTTGAGCGTCGCACTCTGTATGTACTTGTTCTCCGCGGAGTTGTTTTCAGCCACAATCTCAAACGTCTTGCCACTCGGAAGGGCGATAGATGCGGTTGAGAAGAGCGGGCTGCCGATGTTGTATGCAGGGAATCCCGGCGTCACAGGGTAGAATCCGAGACTTGAGAACACCACAAACGAGGTCAGACCGCCACCGTCTTCGTCGCCTGGTATGCCCATGACGTCGTTGCGGAACCATGTGCGCAGCACCTGACGCACACGCTTCTGCGTCTTCCACGGTGCACCGGCGTAGTTGTAAAGGTACGGTATGTGGAGCGAAGGTTCATTTGCCATAGTGAACTGACCAATGTTTCCGGTCTGGTCGGGCAGCTGTTCGTAGAACTCACGCTTGCCCCGTCCCATCGGCTCTGCGAACGTCTGGTCCAGATTTTCGACAAACTTGTTGCGTCCACCCATGAGGTTTATGAGGTCAGCCATGTTGTGCTGCACGTCCCAGCGATATGTCCATCCGTTGTTTTCGTCGTATGTGTCGCGAGCGCCTATGCCTCCAGAGAAGCGGTAGTCAAACGGCTGGAGGAACTGTCCGTCCTTGTCTTTCGGGTGGAAGAACGATGTCTCAGCATTGAACAGCGTGCGGTAGTTGTGACCGAGGCGCGCATATTTGGCTGTCGAAGCACTGTCGCCGCGGAACGCTGCGATGCGCGACAGACACCATTCGTCGTAAGCTGTGCCCAGCGTCACTGCCACAGGCTGTCTCTTCTCAAACGCCGTCACGTTAGGGTCGGTCTCCTTCTCACCCTCACGCAGTGCCGGTATGTAGCCGTGGTCGCGGTAGAACGCGTCGATCCATCCCGCCTTGTTGCCCGACCAGGGAGCGAGAGTCTTCTCCTCTATGCCTCGACGGCAGTAGTCGAAGGCTCGGTCGGCGTCCACCTTCAGACCTTTCCACAGAGCGTCAGCCACCATTGCCACGCCGTGGTTAGAGTTCATGCGTCGTGAGTCGCCCGTTATCTCGGGGAAGGTAGGCATCCACTTTGTGCCCATCTGCTCCGCCATGCGCAGATACGACTCTATGATAGGCTCTTCCACCTCGGGAGTTATGAGGCAGCGCAGGGGGTGTGCGGCGCGGTAAGTGTCCCAAATCCAGTCGTCGGTGTAGAACGGTGTGCCCTCGTCGTTGTGCACCTTGCCGTCGTAAGCACTGAAGTAGCGGCCGTCTTCGCTAAGACATACGGGTCGCTCGAAGGTGCGATAATAAGAGGTGTAGAGCACCGTCTTCTGGTCGTCGCTGCCACCTGTGACAGCAATCTTGCCCAGCGCGGCGTTCCATGTGTCGCGTCCCTGACTCTCCACACGGTCTATGTCGAAGCCCTGCTGCTCGCGATAGAGGTTTTTGCGTGCCTGCTCCTCGCTGATAAACGACACGCCGTAGCGCAGCATCACCTTCTCCGTGGCGTCGGGGAAGCGCAGTGCGGCACAAGCATTGTCGCCCTCTGCCACGCTGCGAGAGAGGTCTACGTGTCCGTTGGCGAGCATGCCGCCCTGTGCCGGTGCCACATTGGTCTCGGCATAGATATAGACACGTGTGCCGCGTGTCACCTGCTGCCATCCGCTTACGTGTCCGTCGACAATGCGCATGGCGCCGCGACGCGAGTTCAGCATGATGTACAGAGGCTTGTTACGCTCAAGGAAGCTAATCTCGTAGATAGCACTCTGGTGGCTTACGGCGTAGCGCGCCGCCATAGTGTTGTCTGCCATCTCGATGTCAAACGAGTAGGGAGTGATGTGTTCGTTGTCCCAGTTCATGTTCACCACGGGCTGCGGCGTGTAACCCATGTACGGGCTTATGCTGAAGGCAGAGCGCTCGCGGTGGTTGGTCACGATGACGGGCAGACCAGCAATCAGCTCAGACGTGTAGTCGGCGCGTGCCGGATAGACACGCAACATGCTGTTCGGCAGCTGCACGGTGGCAAATGTCGGTACGAGCAGATGGCTGATGTTGCCGATGTAGGGGTTCACATAATCGACGGGTTGCTTGTCCTGTCCCCATGCCGTGTTTGCGCCGAGAAGGGCGCACGCCAGCAGGGCGGCAGTTTTCATTCTAAGAAATCTCATAACTGTTTGGTCTTATATAACTTTATTTCAAGGCTTGGTTTTTACGTCTATTCAGTACATTCATTCTTGCGCCACAACGCGTTCCCATGTGCGTATAATCAATTTTTATATAAAATTGTGGTTTACCAGCATCTTATTTGTATCTGCAAAATTACAGAAAAAACCGCAATTTTGGTCATCATCACCCCTTAAAAATAAGCAGGATGCCACATTATCTCCACATTATCTATATCACGCAAGCGCGCGACAAGGGAAAACAGACAAAGCCCCACCTGTCGAGTCAATCCGCGACGAAGCCCAAAAGGTAAAACCACTGCTGTCGACTCAATCCGCGACGAAGCCCAAATGACAAATTGAAAGGGCCCAAATGGCGTTGTCACTACGGCCCTTTGGCGTCGTCACTACGGCCCTTTGACGTCGCCACTACGGCCCTTTGGCAAAACCACGGGGCTTTTAACAGACGTTAAGAAAAGATGTAAGTAAAAACAGAGGAATAACTATTAATTGTAAGAAAAAACCTCTCCAACTCAACGGAAACCCCTCTCCAACTCAACGGAAGCCCCTCTCCAACTCTCCCCGCCGGGGAGAGGGCTGGTTTGTTAGCGGTCTTCCCACTGGCGTCTGCTTTTTTACCTTTTTACCCTTTTACCTTTTTACCTTTAAAAGCCCTTTTCTTTCCCTTTCAACTTCTGCTTCAGCAGGAACGTCGCGTTTTGGTTTCGCGCCACGCCAGGCGTTATCTTATAAGAATAAGTGACGTCGGTGCCCAGCTCAATCTCAAAGCACCAGTTAGCGAAACGCTGCGGCTCGTCGTCTGCGATGCGCGAGAGTTCGAGGTCGTGAGTAGCTATGATGCCCGTCACGTCGCGCTGCGCGATGTATTCAAGGAACATACGCGAGCCGTCAAGCTTGTCGACAGAGTTGGTGCCTTTAAGTATTTCGTCAAGAATAATGAGCGTGTGCGGATGACCGTCGCAGTAGTCTATGAGTTGCTCCAGGCGCAGCAGCTCGGCGTTGAAGTAGCTTATACCACGCGAGAGATCATCGGTCGTACGCATGCTTGTAAACAATGTGAAGCGCGACAGACGCAACCCATCTGCCGCCACGGGCATGCCGCAGACCGCCAATAGCCAGTTTATGCCTATGGACCGTAGGAACGTGCTCTTCCCCGCCATGTTGGCGCCCGTCACGATGTAGTAGTGTCGGTCGGCGATGTAGAAGTCGTTGCCCACCGCCCGTGCGCCGAGGAACGGATGGCGCAGCCCGCGCGCCTCGTAGCACACGCCGCCGCAGTCTGCCACCTCTGCCCTCACGCCCTGCGGAGTGTTGTATGCATATGTCGCCATAGACACGAGCGCGTCGGTGCTGCTCACCGCCTCCGTCCAGCGGTCCATGCTCAGCGCGAAGCCCTTCTGCCAGCGTGCGAAACGTCGCAGGAGGAAGAAGTCGTTGAGAAGGAACATGTCAAAGATAATCAGTCCAAGCACATTGCCACGTCGGTCGAGCGCCTTCACAATCTGTCCTGCCTCGTGAAACGCCGCCACGGCACCCGCCACCTCGTCGCGCAACTGCCGCAGCATGTCGCTCGTGGGCTGCAGCGAGGCGATGTGTGCCACCACGCGCACGAATGTTCCAATCTGTTCCTGCAACTTGCCAGCAGCGCGTGACGCCTCCATGAGGGTGGCGTGACACAGTCCGAGCACCGCCGCGAGCACTGCGATGCCACCCACCACAGCCACGCTCGAAGGCATGGAGGTGGTGGCAGCAAGCACTATCGTTGCAAGGAAAGCGCCGAGGGCGACCAGTGCCAGGACCAGCGTTAGGGGCGAAAGCACCCACCGTCCCACCTTCACCGACGCCACCCCATGCAGGGCACGCACCACAGCGGCGGTGTCGACCTTTGCCGCCACGCCCTCCGCGCAATACTCCTTGCGCCAGTCCGTCTGCGTCGCCAGCTCGGCGATGGCGTCTGCCTGTGCGTCAATGGTGTCGAGTTGCGGGGCAGAGAGCATCGTGGCGAGGCGGTCGCTGCCACCTGTCGTCACGGTGCGGCAGATGCGGTGGTAAAGGCTCTGTGGTCCGAACACGTCGATGTCGAACGCGAACGGATGACGCGCATCGGCGTAGCGGCGTCCGTCGTCAAACGCCCTGAACGTGCCGTCGAGGTAGTCGCGCTCCCTCACACACACCTCACGCAGCGCCTCCAACCGCTCCCTGCGCCCGTCGTTGCGCTCGTCCATGCGGCGTACCACGACGTATGCCACCACCGACAGCAGCGCCGCCGCCAACGGCGACAGCCCTGTGGTGCTGACGGTGTATAGCGCCACGAAGCCGATGGCTATGGCGAAGAACGCTATTTCGCCTGTTATGAAGAGTCGTCCGCGGCGTCGCAGCACGGCGATACGGGTGTCATAAAACGCGATGTGGGTGTCGTAATATTGTTTTGGAGATGGGTTCATATTATAAAAAAGCTGTTTCACGCCGCAAAATTACAAAAAAAGGCTGCAACAAGAGGTTTAGAGCCTTTCCCACAAGACATTATTTAATATTTATTCCTTTCTCTTCACACATTCAAGAAAAAAGCGTAAATTTGCAGCACATAACCGAAAAATCAAGACAATCAGCATGAATATAAAGTCAATTTTGGCCGCAGCCGCAGTGGCAACGGCAGTCATGGGCATAAGCTCATGCACAGAAAAGAAATTCCATGTGGAAGGCACCATCACCGGTGCAAAAGACTCCACGCTCTACTTTGAGAACATGAGCCTCAGCGGACCCGTAGCCCTCGACTCTGTAAAGCTCGGCGACGACGGCACGTTCAGCTTCGCAGCAGCGACAGGCGGCGCACCAGAGTTTTACCGTCTGCGCATAGCAGGACAAATCATCAACATCGCTGCCGACTCCACCGAGACCATCGGCATAAAGGCACAATACCCCGCCATGGCGACAGACTACGAGGTGACAGGCTCTGACGACTGCGCCACCATAAAGAAGCTGGCACTCATGCAGATGGGTTTGCAGGCACAGGTCAACGCCATCGCGCAGTCGCCGGCACTGGGTGTCGACGCCGTTGCCGACAGCATAGACGTCGTGGTGGAGCGCTACAAGAACGAGGTGAAGCTCAACTACATATTCAAAGAGCCGATGAAGGCGTCGTCATACTTCGCGCTGTTCCAGACCATCAGCCTCGGAAACATGTCGTCGCTCATCTTCAATCCGCGCAACAGCGAAGAAGACGTGAAGGTGTTTGCCGCCGTAGCGACCAGCTGGGACACATACTTCCCTAAGGCAGAGCGTGGCGAGAACCTCCACAACATAGCGCTTGAAGGCATGAAGAACGTGCGCATCATACGCTCGAAGCAGGCACAGTCCATCGACCCGAGCAAGGTATCGACCACTGGCATCATAGACATCACGCTGCCCGACAACCACGGCAACATGCGTTCGCTCTCACAGCTCAAGGGCAAGGTGGTGATGCTCGACTTCCATCTCTTCGCCAGCGAGCAGAGCACAAAGCGCATTATGATGATGCGCGATCTTTACAACAAATACCACGCACAGGGCTTTGAGATATACCAGGTGAGCGTAGACCCCGACGAGCACTTCTGGAAGACACAGACCGCCGCCCTGCCGTGGATCAGCGTGCGTGCCGACGAAGACCATCAGGGTGTGCTGACGGGCTACAACGTGCAGCAGATTCCTACCTTCTTCCTCATCACACGCGACAACAACATCAGCAAGCGTGACCTGCAAATCAAAGACATAGACGCAGCCATCAAGGCGCTGCTGTAGACCATACCCCACACAGACCGGCCCTGCTTATCAACGCGATAGGCAGGGCCGGTTTTATTATACGCACCCCCTGTTTTTGCGACTACGCCCAAGTGACAAAATGAAAGGGACCTTTTGGCGTCCTCACTACGGCCCTTTGGCGTCGTCACTACGGCCCTTTGACGTCGTCACTACGGCCCTTTGGGGAAATCAGGGTGATTTGCTGAAATATCAAAAAATAGTGTAAGAAAAACGGGGAAAAACCTGACACTGTGCAGGCTTTTCCCCGTTTATGGTTTACACCGCGCTTTCTGCGGTCTTCGTCTTATGTGGCGCTACGCGCCGATGGATTTACTTGCAAGGTGTCACCTTCACAAACTTCACGCCGTGGTAGGGCACCTCGGTGCGGAACTTGCCCGACACCTCTCCGAGATCTTGCTGACGCCACAGGTCGCGCACAGTGGCTTTGCCCTTTATGCCGAGCTGCTTGAGGTTAAGCTCCATGCTGTAGTCGCGCAGCTGCATTGCCTCTGCGTCGTTCTGGTCCCAGAGCACGAAGTAGGGGTCTACATGGAAGAGTCCTACGGCGTAGGAGCCGTCGTGCAGCTTCTTGGTCCATATCTGTCCGTTCTTCACGATGGTCTTCTTTGCAGGCATCACCAGCGGGTCTTGGTTCACGGCAAGCACCTCGTTGTTGGTCAGCAGGTTCATGGTGAAGTCGTCGACGTCTGCCATGTCGCAACCGATGAGCAGCGGAGCAGAGAGCAGACACCACAGCGAGATGTGCGAGTACTGCTCGTCGGGGGTCAGTGCCGAGTCGTGGAGCTTGCCCCATGGCTTGCCGAGGCGTCCCACCACGAGCATGTCGGGGTCGTTGTTGCGTCCGGGTGCTGTCGCCTCGGCGCACACGTCCTGGAATGTGCCGATAGCGGTCACCACGTTCCACTCGTCAGTGATGTCGCGAGTGGTACGCCACTGGTTGCCACCAGCCTCTGCTCCCCAGTTCCATACGTTCGGCGCACCGTAGCCCACGCAGTAGACGATGTCGCGGTCTACCTTGTCGAGGGCATTTCTCATCACGATATACGGCTCCTGTATGGTCTTCTCCTCAGAGTTGCGCTCTATTTCGAGGTAGCCGCAGTAGTCATATTTCAGGTAGTCCACACCCCAGTTTGCCCATGTCTTGGCGTCTATCTCCTCGTGCTGATAGCTTCCTACATGTCCGCCGCAGGTGGTGGCACCGGGCGACGAGTATATGCCGAACTTCAGACCCTGGCTGTGGATGTAGTCGCTCAGTGCCTTGAAGTCGGGGAATTTGTCGTTGGACAGTATCTCACCGTTGGCGCTACGCTCTGGCGCTTCCCAGCCGTCGTCGATGTTGACGTACTCCCAGCCGTAAGAGTGGAGCTTGCTGTTCATCAGCTTAGCGGCGTCTCTCACCTTCTGGTCGTCAACAGAGAGTGCCCAGCAGTTCCAACTGTTCCAGCCCATAGTAGGTGTGAGGGCTATGTCTTTGCCTATCTTGACGGTCACTTCCTTCTTTGCGCTGCCCTTGCTGTTGCTGGCAGTGAGTGTCACCTTGTAGTCGCCAACCTGTGTCGCCTTGCCGGTGATGTGGCCGGTGGCATGGTCGATGGTCACACCAGCAGGCAGTCCGGTGGCTTCGAAGGTCATAGGACGGTCGCCCGTGGCCATAACAGACCACAGAAACGGGTTGCCGGGACGTGCACCAAACACCAACGGGTTGTTGATGACGGGCGTTGCGGGAGCGGGAGGGGTAAGTATGTATTTCTTTTTGGCTACGGGTGCTGCCCACACGGGTATGGGTTTCACCTCGCCACGGGTCTCTATCTTCACGTTGAGCCAGTCGGCATGGTCGTACATGATGCCGTCGCCACACTCTTCGACGAGCAGCAACACTTTGTCGACACCCTTCAGGCTGACGTTGAAAGGCTTGACGGGGTCGCCTTTTTTCATCACACCGCTCTTCCAAACCACCTTGCGGTCGGCGAGAATCTTGAACTGGAGTTTTCCTGCGAAGAGGTTTTTGTCGTCGGCACCAGCGAGTCCAGAGATGGACACAGCGTCGCCATTAAGCTCGTAGAGCATACGGCTGATGGAGTGAACGCCAAGTCCGCGGTCGTAGACCACGTCGTTGACGGTCAGCGGAGAGAGCACAACAGACTGATTGATGGTCACTGTTCCCCAGTCCTGCACGTAGCATGGGCTTGCTCCAAGCTCGTCAAGCCACACTTCTTTAACTGGAGATTTGTCGAAAGAGCACATGAAGCTCCCGGCAAAGGCCATAACACCCAGGAGGGCAATGTCCTTAATTTTCTTTCTAATGTTCATTAAGTTTTAAATTTATTAGTTTGATATTAATGGTTCACTAACGTGCGAATGGTTTGCGGTAGGTAGTGGTAGATTATTTCAAGAGGCAGCGCTGCTTGTCTTTAAAGGCAGTGCTGTCCGTTTTTAGGGGCGGTGCTGTCCGTCTTTAGGGGCAGTGCTGTCTGTTTCTAAAGACAGCACTGCCAATTATTAAAAGCTGTTCAGCCAAGCGCGAAGGGTGAGCAGCATCTCTGCATGGTAGCGGAAGCTGGGTCTTATGCCGAAGCCGTGGCCGCCGTTGGGATAGACAAAGAGCGAGGCAGGCACGTCGTGGCGGTATAGCTCCGTGTAGTAGTTCACGCCATTGGCGGGCTGCACCACGTCGTCGTCGTCGGCCAGTATGACGCAAGCGCGGGGCGTGAGGCGTGTCACGTGCATGTCGTTGCTGTAGTGTTGCTCGTCTTTCTTGCGGGCATCTTTGCCCAACAGGTTGTCGTGAGAGCCTATATGTGTGAACGACGGCATCATGGTGATGACCGGATAGAACAGCACCTGAAAGTCGGGACGGGCGTCGGCTTTGGCATGAACGGCAACGGTGGAGGCGAGATGGCCGCCAGCAGAGAAACCCATAATGCCCACATCGGTGGCGTTGATGTGCCAGGTGTGGGCGTTGCGGCGCACCAAGCGTATGGCCTCCTCGGCGTCGCTGACTGGCACAGAGGGGTTGCCGTGTGGCATGCGGTACTTCAACACGATGGCAGCAATGCCCATGTCGTTGAGGAATGGTGCCCACTCTGTGCCTTCATAGTCCATGCACAGATGCTCATAACCACCTCCAGGACATATCACCACGGCACGACCTGTGGCTTTCTTGGCTGCGGGGAGAAAGACTTTCAGCACTGGCACATCGGTGGCATCGCCACTCTTGCCCGGCATTTTGCCTTCCCACAGATTAACGTCAAAACTCTTCTGCGCCGACATGGCAACCGAAACGACCACCATGCACAATGCGAGCAGTATTCTTCTTGCGTTCATTGCTGCTGTTATATTGATTTATATTATTATCTGATAATAAATGAATGGAACAACATTCATATTTCGTTCCAATCGCTTGCAAAGATAATGATTTTTTTGTAATATTGCAGTCGTATTCAGGACAAATACCCATTTTTTAAAATTATATATAATTTCACAATTTCCATACGATGCATCCATTGATGAAATTCGGCTACTGCCCCATTTGCGGCAGCCACCACTTCGAGATTAACAGCGACAAAAGCCGTAAGTGTGAGAACTGCGGATTCGAGATGTTCATGAACCCCAGCGCCGCAAACGTGGCGTTCATAATGAACGACAAGGGCGAGTTGCTGGTCGAAAAACGCCTACGCGAGCCGGCAAAAGGCACTCTCGACCTGCCTGGAGGATTTGCCGACCCCGGCGAGACTGCCGAGGAGGGAGTGAAAAGAGAAGTGATGGAGGAGACAGGACTAAAGGTCACGAAGGCCACCTACGCCTTCAGCCAGCCCAATATCTATCGTTTCAGCGGCATAGACATACCTACTCTCGACAGCTTCTTTCGCTGCGAAGTGGAAGACACGAGCTGTCTCAAGTCGTCTGACGACGAGGCAGAGTGTATGTGGATAAAGCTCGAAGACATTCATACAGAGCAGTTTGGACTGCGCTCCGTAAGATGGGGACTCATCAAGTTTATGGAGTCGCTGCGACAATAAGCCGTTGAGAAGACGGGGAGGAAATGTGTTGTGACTTTGACGGAGGTGTGGAGCGCCTTTGACGAAGGTGTGGAGCGCCTTTGACGGAGGTGTGGAGCGCCTTTGACGAAGGCATGGAGCGCTCGTAATGAAAAAATATTGCTGAGATAATAAAAATATATTGCGCGTTTGATAAATATATAAATAAAACGCTATCTTTGCAAAAAGTTTTCAAGTGCGGGGTCTCATCGCACTCAACATACATATTTATGAACAACCCAAAAACACTCCGCCGCCGCGGCATGCTGCACTATTTGCTTGCCCTCGCCATGTCGATGGCAGTCTACAGCATGCCTGCACAGACTCTCGACAAAGCCGCAACCGACAGCGTAAAAGCCGTTGCCGACACCACAGTGGTGGCTCCACAGCCTCGCGGACTGGTGGCACGGCTGCTCCGATACTTCGCAGAGTCGGACAAACCGAAGCCCAACAAAAAGATAGACTTCGGCATTATAGGCGGCCCACACTACGCCTCCGACACCGGATTTGGCGTCGGACTGGTGGCGTCGGCACTCTACTCCACCGACCGTTCAGACTCCACGCTGGAGAAATCAAACGCTTCGCTCTACAGCGATGTCACCTCTAAGGCGTTTCTAATGATTGGTTTGCGAGGCAACAACATATTCCCCCACAAACGATACAGGCTCGACTACCGCCTGTATGTCTACACTTTCCCTTCCTATCTATGGGGATTCAGCTACCCGCAAAGCGACAACGACGACAACAAAAGCAAGTACAGCCGCACCAAGTTTGAGGTGATGGCGCGCTTTCTCGTACCCCTCAACCGCTACAGCTACCTCGGTCCGATTGTGCGCTACCAGTATGTACACGCCTATAAGCTTAAAGACAACGCGCCACAACTGCTCGCAGGCATGCCCATGACGGTGAGCGACGTGGCTGTCGGAGTGAGCTACACGCTCGATTCGCGCGACTTTATGCTCAACGCCTCACGCGGATGGTTCATGCAACTCGATCTCACCGCCAACCCGACATTCCTCGGCAACAACAACACCTATTGGTCGGCAGAGATGCAACTCGCCACATACCGCAAGGCATGGCGTGGCGCCATCATAGCCGGAGAGCTGCACACACGCCAGTCGACGGGACAGGTGCCGTGGCCCATGCTGTCGGATGTAGGCTCCAGCAACCGCATGCGAGGCTACTACGAGGGCCGCTACCGCGACAAAAACGTGATTGACGCGCAACTCGAACTGCGCCAACACATCTGGCACCGCAACGGCATAGCGCTGTGGGTGGGCGCCGCAGAGGTGTTCCCCCGCTACAGCGAGCTACGCCTAAGTCGCATCCTTCCCAACGCCGGCGTGGGCTATCGGTGGCAATTTAAGAAGGGTGTGAACGTGCGACTCGACTACGGTTTCAGCCGCAACGGCACCGGATTTATCTTTAACATCAACGAGGCGTTTTAACAAACATGAAACAAAAAGCAACATACTACCTCTTCCTCTTCGTGCTGACGCTCCCCAACCTCGTGCTGTCGGCGACCGAACAGCTCACGTGGGGAGGACGCATTGCAGGCGTAGCGATGCCGCTGGCAGTCTATTGGCTGCTGCTATCGCTGTCAAGAAAGACGGGGCGCACGATGATAATGATGCTGCCCGTGCTCTTTCTCGGCGCCTTTCAGATGGTGCTCACCTATCTCTACGGTCGTGGACCGATAGCCGTGGACATGTGGCTGAACCTCGTCACCACCAACTCTGGCGAGGTTGGCGAACTGCTGTCGCAGCTGTTGCCTGCCATAGTGTGGGTGGTGGTAATCTACATACCCACCCTTGCGCTTGCCGCCACACTGTGGGCACGAAAGCGCCATGCCCCCGACACGTTCGTAAAGAAGCAACGTCTGCCCGCCCTCTGTGCCACCACAGCGGCACTACTCTACACCGCCACCCTCACAGCCCTAACACCTTACTCGCCCACCAACGACATGTTTCCGCTCAACGCGGTGTGCAACTTCGGCATGGCGTTTGGTCGTCAGACCGTGTCGGTAAGATATAAGGAGTCATCCAAAGACTTTAAGTACTACGCCAAATGCTCGTTTGCCGACAACGAGGCAGAGACTCTGGTGCTCGTGATAGGCGAGACGAGCCGCGCAGACAACTGGCAACTCTACGGCTACAGCCGCAAGACCAACCCTCTGCTCACACAGACGAAGGGGCTGACAGTGTTTACCGACTACATGAGTCAGAGCAACACCACCCACAAGAGCGTGCCCATACTGCTGTCGCTCGCCGAGGCAGACAACTACGACATACTCTACCACACGAAAGGAATCATGCAAGCGTTTCGCGAAGCAGGCTACCACACCGTGTACCTCTCAAACCAACAGCGCACCCACTCGTTCATCGACTTCCTCGGTGAGCAGGCCGACGACTGCCTGTTCCTGCGCGACAGCCATCCCGACAACGCCTATGACACAGACCTGCTCGTACCACTCGCACAGAAGCTCGCAAGGCAGAAAGGGCGTCGCACGTTCGTAGTGCTACACACATACGGCTCTCATTTCAGCTACGCCGACCGCTATCCCGACGACATGCGCGAGTTCCAGTCCGACCAATACGACGGTGCGAAGCGCCAATACCGCCCGCAGCTCATCAACGCCTACGACAACTCGATATGTCAGACGGACCTGCTGCTCCGCCGCATCATTGAACAGCTGACGGCACATGGTGGCAGCGCAGCCATGGTCTACACCTCCGACCACGGCGAAGACATATTCGACGACGCCCGCCATCTGTTCCTACACGCATCGCCCTTTCCCTCGTTCTGGCAGCTGCACGTGCCGCTCATAGTGTGGACCTCACCCACCTACCGCCAGCGCCACGGCGCCATCACGTCGGCACTCGACGCCAATCGTCACAAGGCGGCAGAGAGCAACAGCGTGTTCCACACCCTGCTCACCATGGGAGGCGTCACCACCAGCTACCGCAACGACTCCCTGTCGCTCGCCAGCCCCACCTACACCTCGCACCGTCGCCTCTTCATCGACGACCACAACCAGCCACGCACCTACCGCGAATGCATGACCGAGGAAGACCTGAAGCTGATGGAAGAGAAACACATTACGAAGTAGAAACCCTCACCCCACACCCCAACCACACTTGCCACAGCACCGACCGTGGCTATAAGTCAAATAAAAACACACACGATGAACAAATCTATCATTACGGCAGCCATGCTCATAGGCATAGCCGCCACGGCAGCAGCCGTAAGCCAAGACGGCAACAACACAAACCAGGGAGCCAACGCCACAGCCCAACCCACAGGCACACACCTCATCAAATGTGGCGACATGGACCACTGGGTGACGCGCCACGTGAAAGAGAGCAGCATCATTGGCGGCAACATGAAGACCCTACAAGAGATAGCGCCCACCAAGACATGGGCACAGAACGCCCCATACACCAACTGGGGCGGCTCACCGTGGGGCACCTCCAATGTCATGGCGAAAGTGTCGGGCATCACCAAGACTAACGTGTCGGTCTATCGCGACACCCACCCAGGGCACGGCAGCTGCGCCAAGCTGGTGACACACATCGAGACATGCAAGGTGCTCGGCATAGTCAACATCAAGGTGTTGGCAGCAGGCAGCATATTCCTCGGCGAGACCCTCGAGCCTATCACCTCCACCTCCAACCCTATGGCAAAGCTCGATGCAGGCATGAAGTTCACCAGACGACCCAAAGCTCTCATGTTCGACTATAAGGTGAAACTCTCTGGCCAGCCCCACCGCATCAAGGAGACAGGCTTCAGCAAGGTGAAGACCGTGGCAGGCATAGACATGTGCGACTGCGTGTGCCTGCTTCAGAAACGATGGGAAGACGCCAAAGGCAACATCTGGGCAAAGCGCGTAGGCACGATGGTGGTGCACTTCGCAAAGAGCACAAACGGATGGGTAGAAGACGCATCGTTTCCCATCCACTACGGCGACATCACCCACCAGAGCTTCTACAAGCCATACATGGGGCTGCTCACGGGCGACGACATAAAGTGGGCGAAGAACTCGAAAGGCAAGATGATGCCCGTCAAAGAGATTGGATGGGCCACCGCCAACGAGTCGCCGACCCACATGGTGCTACAGTTCGACTCCAGCCACGGCGGCGCCTACATCGGCTCGGTGGGCAACACGCTGTGGGTTGACAACGTGCGCGTGGAGTATTAAATGTTGCGCACAAGACAGAAAAAGATTGCATGTTGACAGACAATTGTCGCCAACATGCAATCTTTTTTTATCCCCTCCACCGCTCTCCACGGCGGGTAGAGGGTCGGCTTGCAGTCGCTCTCCTCACTGGCGTCTGCCCTTTTTTACCTTTTTACCCTTTTACCTTTTTACCTTTAAAAGCTGGTAGATGGATAGAGAACTGGCGGTCTTTCCACTGGCGTCCGCCAGCCTATCGCAGGCAGGTGGAACTTCTTCTAATAATAATTTTCCTTAAATTTTTCCCATATAATAATGTAGGAGTAAAACAAATGCTTACTTTTGCACTCCAAATAAAGACCAACTCATTTATGCAAGACAACTTAGTGATTGTGGAGAGCCCCGCAAAGGCCAAGACAATAGAGAAATTTTTAGGCGCCGACTTCAAGGTGATGTCGTCATACGGCCACATACGTGACCTAAAGAAAAAAGAGATAAGCGTAGACATGCAGTCCATGCAGCCGTCATACGTCATACCGAAAGAGAAGGAGAAACTCGTCAGCGAACTCAAAGCCTGCGCAAAGAAAGCCAAGAAGATATGGCTCGCATCCGATGAAGACCGCGAGGGAGAGGCCATCTCTTGGCACCTCTGTGAGGTGCTCGGACTGGACGAAGAGAAGACCAGCCGCATAGTGTTCCACGAGATTACGAAGCCCGCCATACTCGCGGCAATAGAGAATCCGCGACACCTCGACATGAACCTCGTCAACGCGCAGCAGGCACGCCGCGTGCTCGACCGCATCGTGGGCTTCAAGCTCTCGCCCGTGCTCTGGCGCAAGGTGAAGCCCGCCCTCTCGGCAGGACGTGTGCAGAGCGTGGCAGTGCGTCTCATCGTGGAGCGTGAACGCGAGATACAAAAGTTTAAGAGCGAGCCCTACTACCGCATCAACGCCGTCTTCGCCCTCACCAATGCCGACGGCTCACAGTCGGAGGTAAAGGCCGAGCTGGACAAGCGTTTCGCCGGACACGACGAGGCAGTGACATTCCTCGAGGCATGCCGCAACGCCGACTTCGCCGTAGAGTCGGTACAGAAGAAGCCGCTGAAGCGTTCGCCAGCACCACCCTTCACCACCTCCACACTGCAACAGGAGGCCGCCCGCAAGCTCGGATTCTCGGTGTCGCAGACCATGATGGTGGCACAGCACCTCTACGAAAACGGTAAGATCACCTACATGCGAACCGACAGTGTGAACCTCTCGTCGCTCTGCATAGGCGCCGCAAAGGAGGAGATAAACAACCTCTACGGCGAGGAGTACAGCCAACCACGCAACTTCCACACCAACTCAAAGGGAGCACAGGAGGCACACGAGGCTATACGCCCCACATACATGAGCAACGTCGACATCGACGGCACAGCACAGGAGAAGCGCCTCTACGAGCTGATTTGGAAACGCACCGCTGCCAGCCAGATGGCCGACGCACAGATAGAGAAGACCACAGTCAACATAAGCGTCACCGTAGACGGCAAGGCGGTGAGCAGCGACGGCACACTGGTCGACGGCGACGACAAGCACACGCCACACTTCGTAGCCAACGGTGAGGTGGTGAAGTTTGACGGATTCTTAAAGGTTTACCGCGAGTCCACCGACGACGACGACACTCAAGGCGACGAGTTCTCACACATACTGCCGCCCATGAGCGACGGCGACACGCTGCAACGCCGCGAGATAACAAGCACCGAGCGATTCTCACAGGGACCGTCGCGCTACACCGAGGCGAGCCTCGTACACAAGCTCGAGGAGCTGGGCATCGGACGTCCGTCTACCTACGCGCCCACCATCAGCACCATACAGCAGCGCGAATATGTGCAGAAAGGCGACAAGAAGGGCGAAGAGCGCACCTACACCATCGACACCCTGCGCGGCATACAGATTACGAACAAGACCAAGAAAGAGCTTACCGGCAACGAGAAGGGTAAGCTGCTGCCTACAGATATAGGCACCGTGGTGAACGACTTCCTCATCGAAAACTTCCCCGACATCATGGACTACAACTTCACCGCACGTGTGGAACAGCAGTTCGACCAGATAGCCGAGGGCAAGGAGCAGTGGACAGACATGATGAAAGGCTTCGACGACAAGTTTGAACCCACCGTAGAAAAAGTAATCAACGCACGCGCAGAACACAAGGCTGGCGAGCGCCAACTGGGCGACGACCCGAAGAGCGGACGCCCCGTGTTCGTGAAGATAGGCCGCTTCGGACCCGTCGTGCAGATAGGCTCGGCAGACGACGAGCAGAAGCCGCAGTTTGCACAGCTGCCCGCCGACAAGCGCATGGACTCCATCACTCTCGACGAGGCGCTCGAACTGTTTAAGCTGCCACGCACCGTCGGCGAGTTTGAAGGCTCGGAGGTGGTGATTGGCGCAGGACGATTCGGACCCTATGTCATGCACAACAAGAAGTACGTGTCGCTGCCAAAGGGCGAAGACCCGATGACCGTGACACTCGAGACAGCCGTCAGACTCATCATGGAGAAGCGTCGACAGGAGGAGCAGCGACACATCAAGACATTCCCCGAAGACGCCAAACTCGAGGTGCTCAACGGCCGCTACGGACCATATATCGCCTACGACGGCAAGAACTACCGCATCCCGAAGTCACAGCACGACAAGGCAGCAGAGCTGACTTACGAACAGTGCATGGAGATAGTCAACGCCACACCGGCAAAGAAAAAGTAACTGACAGCTATGCAACGCATCATCATCATCGGCTACATGGGAGCCGGCAAGACCACCGTGGGCAAGGCTCTCGCCAAAGCCCTCGGCCTTGACTTCTACGACCTCGACTGGTATATCGAAAGCCGCATGCACAAGACGGTGAAGCAGATATTCGACGAACAGGGCGAAGAAGGATTCCGACGCATCGAACACAACATGCTGCACGAAGTGGCAGAGTTTGAAGACGTCATCATCAGCTGCGGCGGAGGAACGCCTTGTTTCTTCGACAACATGGATTATATGAACCGTCAAGGCGACACCATCTACCTCAAATCCACACCCGAAGTGCTGCACAAACACCTACAGATGGGCAAGACCGTGCGGCCACTGCTTCTCAACAAGACTGCCGACGAGGTGAAAGCGTTTATCACAGAGCAGCTGTCGCAACGCGAACCCTACTACCTGAAGGCGCAACACATCGTAGACGTCAATCTGCTCGACACCTACGACAAGATAAAACTGACGGTGGAGGCAATCGAAAACGCAGTCAACGGTAAGCAGTAAAAGGCTTCGCGCAGACAGTCTTTAGCCTTCGCGCAGACAGTCTTTAGCCTTCGCGCGAGCGGCAGTAGTCCGCTATGCGAGCCGCTGACAGCCTTCGCGCGAACCGCCCACGGCAGCAGGCACCCAGCAAACAAAACATTTTATTAAGTAATATAGCCCCTTAACTCCCATTAAAAAGAATAAATGAAGAAATGGACCATTGAGGACTCCCGCGAACTCTACAACATAAACGGGTGGGGAACGTCCTACTTCGGAATCAACGACAAGGGCGACATCTACGTCACTCCCTGCAAAGACAACACGGAGATAGACCTCCGCGACGTGATGGACGAACTGGCATTGCGCGACGTCACGCCGCCAGTGCTACTGCGATTCCCCGACATCCTCGACAACCGCATTGAGAAAACATCGAGCTGCTTCCAGAAGGCGGCAGAGCAATACGGCTACAAAGCCGAGAACTTCATTATCTACCCCATCAAGGTGAACCAAATGCAGCCCGTCGTAGAAGAGATTATCTCACACGGCAGGAAGTTCAACCTCGGACTGGAGTGCGGCTCCAAGCCAGAGCTGCATGCCGTCATTGCTGTGCAGTGTCAGAGCGATTCTATCATCGTGTGCAATGGCTACAAAGACCAAAGCTACATAGAACTGGCGCTGCTCGCACAGAAAATGGGTAAGCGAATATTCATCGTCGTGGAGAAACTAAACGAGCTTGACATCATAGCCAAAGCGGCAAAGAAGCTCGGAGTGAAGCCCAACCTCGGCATACGAATAAAGCTCGCGTCAAGCGGCAGCGGCAAATGGCAGGAGAGCGGAGGCGACGCATCGAAGTTTGGACTGACCTCCAGCGAGCTGCTACAGGCGCTAAACATGCTCGACGAGAAGGGACTGCACGACTCACTGCGACTCATCCACTTCCACATCGGCAGCCAAATAACGAAAATCAGACGCATACAGACAGCGCTCAGAGAGGCAGCACAGTTCTACGTGCAGCTGCACAAGATGGGCTACAACGTCGACTTCGTGGACTGTGGAGGCGGACTCGGCGTCGACTACGACGGCACACGATCGTCAAACAGCGAGAGTTCGGTCAACTACTCCATACAGGAATATGTCAACGACTGCATCTACACATTCGTCGACGCAGCAGACAAGAACGACATCTCACATCCTAACCTCATCACCGAGAGCGGACGATCGCTATCCGCACACCACTCCGTGCTCGTCATCGACGTGCTCGAGACAGCGTCGCTGCCCGAGATGCGCGAGGAGTTTGAGCCCGCCGACGGCGACCACCAGCTCGTGAAAGACCTCTACGAGATATGGGACAATCTCAACACACGCACCATGCTCGAAGACTGGCACGACGCGGAGCAGATACGAGAAGAGGCGCTCGACCTGTTCTCACACGGCATAGTGGACCTCCGAACACGTGCGGAGATAGAGAGCATGTACTGGAGTGTGTGCCGCGAAGTAAACAATCTGGCAAAGCAGATGAAGCATGCGCCCGACGAACTGAAGGGGCTTGACAAGCTGCTCGCAGACAAATATTTCTGCAACTTCTCACTTTTCCAGTCGCTACCCGACTCTTGGGCGATAGACCAACTATTCCCCATCATACCGCTGCAACGACTCGGAGAGCGCCCCACACGCAACTGTACAATACAGGACATCACCTGCGACTCTGACGGAAAGATTGCTAACTTTGTGACCAA
Organism: Prevotella sp.; assembly: GCA_022788105.1. Taxonomy (GTDB): domain Bacteria; phylum Bacteroidota; class Bacteroidia; order Bacteroidales; family Bacteroidaceae; genus Prevotella. The sequence goes on from JALEVZ010000110.1 coordinate 26,296, forward strand.
CCGCAACATCTCGCACTGCCTGCCCGTTCACGCGCTGAAGAAGAACGAGCCTTACTACCTCGGCGTGTTCCTCGTTGGAGCATACCAGGAGATTCTCGGCGACATGCACAACCTCTTCGGCGACACCAACGCCGTACACATCAGCGTGAAAGATAACCACTACCACATCGACCAGATATTCGACGGCGAGACCGTGGAGGAGGTGCTCGACTACGTGCAGTACAACCCCAAGAAACTCGTGCGACAGCTAGAAATATGGGTGACGAAGAGCGTCAAAGCAGGCAAAATATCGCTCGAAGAGGGTAAGGAGTTTCTTAGCAACTACCGCTCGGGACTCTATGGATACACTTATCTGGAATAAAAAAGATGACAAAAGACACTGAAACACTCAAGCATAGCGCCACACTCCACACGGAGGAGGTTAAAGAGCCGCGCGCAACGCAGCGAAAAGAAAAGGCGTTCGTGGTCAAAGTAGGCGGCGCCGTGGTAGAAGACGAGGCGCAACTCGCACGACTTATCAGCGACTTCTCTGCTCTGCCAGGGCGTAAAGTGCTGGTCCACGGCGGCGGACGACGTGCTACCAAAGTGGCGGCAGCGCTCGGAATAGAAAGCCAAATGGTGGGCGGGCGACGCATCACCGACGCCGATATGCTCGATGTAGTGACCATGGTCTACGGCGGACTCGTCAATAAAAACATCGTGGCACAGCTCCAGGCTGCCGGCGTCAACGCCCTCGGCCTCACGGGAGCAGACATCGACGTCATACGCTCGCATAAACGACCACTGAAAGACGGCATAGACTTCGGCTTCGTAGGCGACGTCGACCGCGCCAACGGACGCATGCTCAGCACACTCATCGAGGAAGGCATAACACCCGTCATGGCACCCCTCACACACGACGGCGAGGGCCACATGCTCAACACAAACGCCGACACCATAGCCGCCACCACAGCCATAGCGCTCGCGCCCTACTACGACGTGACACTCGTCTACTGCTTTGAAAAGCCCGGCGTGCTGGCCTGTCCCGACGACGACACATCTGTCATCGACACCATAACACACTCCGACTTCACACGCCTCACCGCCGATGGCACCATCGCCGGAGGCATGATTCCGAAGATAGAAAACGCCCTCGACGCCATAGACCAGGGCGTGAGCCAAGTGCTCATCACCAAAGCCGACGCCATAGGACAAGAGGGAAAGGGCACCACAGTAAAGTAAAGAGGCTTCTAAAAAGTCTTCATCCGCCCAACAAAGAGGCAGCCCCAACACCCTATTTAGTGTTAACGACAGTTAAAAGCATAGACATTCTGTAACTTTTCCACGACTTATCCGTCAACCATATAGAAGCGATGATAAAACAAGTGAGTTTCCGCAACGATGTGCTTCCGCTAAAGAACGCTCTTTACCGGCTCGCCCTACGCATAACGCTCAATAGCGCTGAGGCCGAGGACATCGTGCAAGACACGCTGATAAAAGTCTGGAACAAACGCGAAAGCTGGGCAGAGATAGACTCAATCGAGGCTTTCAGCATGACCATCTGCCGCAATCTGGCGCTCGACCGCATCGACCGGCGAGGAAGCCACAACGCATCCATCGACGAGCAAGGCATAGACAGCCAAGACAGCGCTGCCACACCGCTTGAGCAAACACAGCAACGCGACAGCGTGGCGCTCGTCAGACAAATCATCGACTCACTGCCTGTAAACCAACGTATGTGCATACAGCTGCGCGACTTCGAGGGTAAAACCTACAAGGAGATAGCCGCAGCACTCGACATGACAGACGAACAGGTGAAGATAAACATCTTCCGAGCCAGGCAGACAATAAAACAACGATTCACCCAAATAGACGGATATGGACTATAAATACATAACACAACTGCTGGAACGCTACTGGCAAGCGGAGACCACCGTGGAGGAAGAAAACATCCTGCGCGCCTTCTTCAGCCAGACAAGCATACCAGAGGAGCTGGAGCAGTACCGCTGCCTGTTCCTCTACGAGGCAACACAGTCCAAGACCGACACGCTGGGCAGCGACTTCGACAGCCGCATGCTCGCACTCGTGGGAGAAGAAGAGAGCGACGGAGTGAAGGTGAAAGCCCACCGCATCACGTTCAAAGAGCGCCTCTACCCGCTGTTCAAGGCAGCAGCCATCGTGGCGATAATACTGACCCTCGGCAACGCGGCACAGTTCTCTTTCAACGGCGAGGCCGACAGCACAGCACCCGCACCCTACCACACCGTACACGGCACATCAGTAGCCTACAACGACTCGGCAACCATCGACACGCTCCTGCAGCGCAGCATGGACACCTCTTCGCTAGTAGACAACAGCGAGCTGGTGAAGTAAACCTCCAGCGCCGACGACACGAAAGACACACCCCCACTGAATAAGACAATTTCTATGCTTTCTATAAAAAATCAGATTTAGTAAATAAATCGTGTTTAGTAAAACAACAATCGAAACTGTGAAGTTTCAAAGTTCTCTCAAATTTTTCATAACATACTAATGCAAACGGCTGTCCGACAACCTGGACAGCCGTTTCTGTTTACACACCACCGCAACGCCGCGCGACGGCATACGAGACTCCCCCAGCAAGCACATTCTTGCGAAATACGTCCGCCTGCCTCATAACTTCTTAGTTGCTGTTAGTTCATAATTAAACACTGGCGATGTAGGACTGACCGCCCCATGATGGCATAAAAAAAGAACGGACTGCCAATCACTGGCAACCCGCCCTCAAATCATTATTTAGAAGAAATATTCAGAGTGCTGAATAATAATTGTTATCCTTCTATACTTAAACTTAATATGTATGCTATGTAAACGTCATTCGTGAGCCGTATAAGCGCCATTCGTGAGCCGTGGGAGCTTTGTCCATATATCATGGAGAGATTATCCACACGCCGTGCAAACGTGCCTCACGCGGCACGATAGCACCATTGTAGTGCAACCCAGCCGCTGCTACGATAGAGAGCAGCCGCTGCTACGGTTAAGAGAACTGGCGCTGCTACGGTTAAGAGAGCTGGCGCCATTGTGGTGCAAGGCAGGCGCGTTGCGCCTGTCTTGCTTATCGCGTTTAGTTGTTAGGCACAAACTTGTCATACTTCAACTCCGAAATATTGCCTGCTGCTACAGAGTAAACGGTGCAGATAAAGAGGCTGTTGTCGGCGTAGATGCCGTTGTCGGGATAGTCTGCCGAGTAGTTGGTGTAGGCATCGGCCATGTAGACTGTGCCGTATGTCTTGTAAGTGAGACCTGTCGAGAACTTGGGCACCAAGATGTAGTTGAACGCATTGCCTTCCTCATCGGTGCTTCCGCTCTTAGCTTTCTTAAACTTCACGTTGTAGCCCTGTCCGTAGACGTTTTTGATGCGGTAGCTTGAAGGATTGTTGGCATCGACGTCGAGCTCACAGTCAACCGACTCCTTGCCCATTATGCCTGCAATCACAGAGCAGAATTTATATTTTCCGTCACACACCTTGTTCCATGTTATGCCGTTGAACGACACGCTGTCGGCAGACTGTACCTGACCGTTGGCGTTGACAGCCACCACGGTGGCCATGTATTCGCCCTTCAGTCCGTAGAACAAGGTGTCTACTTCTGACCGTCCAGCTACGCCTTTCACCACTCCGCCGTTCTTCACCACGTAGTCGTTGTAAGCGTCTTTGCCCATCTCGGCTACGTGCTTAGAGAAGTCGGCGTGCTTCTCGAGCAGTATATACGCGCTCTGTGTAGCAGAGTTTGTTGACACACGCACCATGAAGTCGGCGTCGGCATCGAGCGGAGGAGCCACGCTGTAGGTGTTGGTCATGACATAAGCCTTTGAGTCGCCGCCTGGCACTGTGCCCTCATCAGCCGAACACGACGTCATGAGTACCGCAGCAGCGGCTGCCATCATTCCTATAATATATTTTTTCATCGTTGTCTTTATTATGCGTTGTTTAGACTATTTGTTAGTTCTCGCGCCGTGCGTCAGCCCTGCCGACGAGTAGTGTCGGCACTGGGGCTGTGCGCTTGGCTACGTGTTGTGTTACCACACAAACTTCTGAGAGTTGCCTGAAGGTGCCGACGGTGTCGGGTTGTTGGTACAAGCGGTGTTGTAGTTGCACTCGCCGTTGGTGATGCACCAGTTCATCCAATTTGGCGTTGTGGTGGTGTTCCACTGGTAACCGTCAACGTGGTTGGTGCCCTCATAGCTACGGATGATGCCCTTCTGCAGGCGCTTGATGTCATACATCGACAGACCCTCGCCCCAGAACTCTACGCGGCGCTGCCACCATATCTCGTTCTGGAAGGCAGAGGTAGCGGTGTTGCCGTATGCCTCGTTGTGCTTGCCATACTCGTAGCTGGCATCGCGCTGCTTGGCGAAGGCGGTGAGCAGAGAGATGCCCTCAGCCTGACGGCCGCTCTGCATGCCTACAGCCTCAGCCTCGATGAGCTTCATCTCCTCAACACGCATGAGAGGCACAGCCACGCAGAAGCCCACATACTTGTCATAACGGCCCTGTGAGCCGCCTGTTGAACGGAACTTAACCTCCAGACCACCGAACTTAGGCTTGTTCATGGCGAGCAGCTCGGGGTTCTGTGTGTTGGCGCTGAGGATAGAGTAAAGCTCCTCTTCTGACGCAGCATCGTCGGCAGAGAAGTCAACGAAACACTTCTTACGGCAGTCGGTTGCAGGTATTGTCTCGTAGAGGTGACGGTCTATGAAGAGCGGATAGCCATAGTTGGCAGCATAGCCGCAGCTTTTTTTAGGATCGTCGAGCATGCCGTTCTCGGTAATCATCTTTGAGCCCCATGACGAGTCGCCGTCGTTAAGCTTGATGTTGTCGTCGGTTGCCTTATACTGCACGCAGAACATCCACGCGTCGTTAGGTGTGTTGAAGCCCGTCTCGTAGTCGGTGTACTGTGCGCCCGTCATCACGCTGTAGCCAGCCATGGCGAGCTTGGCATACTTCTCGGCGTTTGGCCAATCCTCCATGGTGAGGTAGGCGCGAGCCTTCAGACCATACACCACGCTGAGGTCGGGAGTGGTCTTGTCAGAACGCTGATAGTCGGCGAGATATTTCTCTGCCTGGTCAAGGTCGGAGAGGATGAAGGCGAAGGCAGCCTCATTGGTCATACGCGGGTTCTTCGTGATGTCGGCTGCGTCGACCTCCGTGACCATAGGCACGGTCTCGGCCTGCTTGTTCTTGGCGTAGGTCTCGGCACCGTAAGTGCGCACGAGGTCAAGATAATACATTGCGCGGAGAGCATAAGCCATGCCCACACCTGTGTAATGGTTCTCTGACACGTTCTCGCCGCCGTAGCTCTTGAGCACGTTGTTGCAGCTCTTTATCCAACCATAGTAGTAGGTCCAAGGCATCTGGCAGGCTCCATACTGCGGGCCGAGGGCCACGCTGGCAGTATATTGAGTGGCGAACCACTCGCTTCCCGATGCGTCTGTCGGTGCGATGTCCTGACCCATCATGTCGCGCTTGATCATCATGGAAGGATAGCCGAAGTCGTCGGCATCGTATTCATCACTATAGATAAATGTTCCGGTAAGAGTTGATGTGAGACCGCTCACAAGCGACTCATAGGCTGTCGGTGCCTGTGCTACCTGATCGCCAGATGCATAGCCTTTTGACGGCTCATACTCCTCAATACAGCTTGTCATCGAGGTAGAGACCACCAGAGCGGCGGCAGCCAAAGCTAATATATTTTTGTTCATATCGTGAATTCGTTTTTTTTGTTTTTATTGTTTTGCAAGACAAGAAATACTTGCTTTCTGTAACGAGCAGACAAGTAACAAGAAGCGTTGCTTGCCGCTCGTCAACAGCTATACATTAGAAGCTTACCTGTATGCCACCCGAGATGTTGCGGATGGGTGAGTAGGTGCCTACATAACCTGAGCCAAGGAATGAGAAGCGTGGGTCAAGACCCTTGCGTGCTGACCAGAAGGCCAGGTTCTCACCCATCACATAGACGCGGATCTTGCTAACCTCAGGAATGAGTCCCTTCGGCAGGGTGTAGCCTACAGAGAACGACTGGAAGTTGAAATAGCCGGCGTTGGTGAGGAAGCGGCTTGACCTAGAGGTGGCATAATTGTCACCATTCTGCCAACGCGGAATGTTGCTTGACGTGTTGTTGGCGCTCCATGCCTTTGCCCAGTCTTTGTGGATGGTCTGTCCCCAGTTCTCACCCGATGTGATAGGCATCTGCATGAGCTGAGCATACTGGTTGTCGTAAACCTTGCCGCCAATCTGGTAGTCGAAGGTCATGGACACATCGAAGCTCTTGTAGCGGAAGTTGGTAGACAGACCGCCGAACACCTTGGGCAGCAGAGAGCCCTGCTCATAGTAGCTGGCCTTGCTATAGTCGGTGGTGGTGTAAGAGTGCTCGTGAGCAGCGATCTGCGACTCCTTGCCCTCGGCGATGTTGGCATCGACCCAGTAGAGGGCCTCACCCTTCTCGTTGACACCGGCATAGTCGGGCAGCATGGCGTTGTAAAGAGGACCGCCCTCGCGGTACCACATAGGCAGGATGCGCAGCGGCTCCATAGCCTCGCGGAATCCGCCGTTGTCCTGAATCTTGCTTGCGGGCAGCTTCAGAATCTTGGTTGCGTTGTGCGAGAGGTTGGCGGTGATGTTCCAGTCGATGTCCTTAGTGCGTATTACAGCAGCCGAGAGCACCAGCTCTATACCGGTGTTGCGTATGTCACCGAGGTTGCCGTAGTAGCCACGGGTACCCTGACCCTCAGGTATAGACAGCCAGAACAGCAGGTCTGAGGTCTTCTTGGTGTAGAAGTCGATAGAACCTGTGAGGCGGCTCTTAAAGAGAGAGAACTCCACGCCAGCATTGAAGTTGGTCGTTGTCTCCCATGTAATGTTCTCGTTACCCATACGACCAAACGACGGTGACATGCCGTTGTTAGAGGCGTTGGGGGTGAGAGTGTAGAGGTCGGTGTAGGCAAAGGCGCCGATGTTGTCGTTGCCCTGCTGACCTATAGAAGCCTTGAGCTTCAACTCGTCGACGAAGGGAGCGTTGAACCACTGCTCCTTGCTGATGATCCATGCTCCACCTACAGACCAGAAGTCGCCCCAACGGTGATCCTTGGCAAAGTAAGAAGAGGCATCGCGACGATAAGAGAGCGAAGCGAAGTAGCGGCCGTCGTAGTTATACTGTGCGCGGCCGAAGAAGCCCTCTACGTTGTAGTTGTTAGTATAAGACGAACCGTCATACTTGTTGGCGTATGCGTAGATCTCCTGCAGGTAGGGTGAGAACTCGCCCTTGGCTGCTGAATAGAGATACTTGACCTGCTGCTTGTAATATTCATGACCCACGAGAGCGTCAACATTGTGCTTGCCGAAGCTCTTCATGAAGGTCAGCGTCTGCGTGTTGTTGGTGCGCAGGGTGTTGGTGTTGCCTTTCTGCAGACGGCCGTTGTCGCCAGAGCCAGGACCCTCAAACGAGTTGGTATAGCTGCTTTGCTCGGCAGTGTTGTAGTTTACGTTGCTCGTGATGTTGAGCTTCAACCAGTCGGTGAAGCTGATGTCGGCGATGAATGTGCCGTTGAGCTGGTTCACACCGAGGTCGTTGGTGTTGTACTTGTTGGCGCCGAGGGGGTTACCTGTTGCCATGAACGGACGTGTCATGCCGTAGCCGGCGGGCACACCGTAGTCGTAACACTGGTGACCATACTTGTCGGTAGCGATGTAGGGCTTGCCGTCGTCGCCCATCTTACGGATGTAGATGGGGTAGATGGGAGCGATGCGTGAAGCAAAATACATGATGTTGGCAGAACCCATATTCTCGTCGAGGTTAGGGCTCGACTTGGTGTCAGAGTGAACATACTGTGCGTTGACGCCGAGCTTCAACCACTTCTTTGCCTGATAGTCGGCCTTGGCGCGTGCGCTGATGCGCTCGTAGCTTGAATTGTCGATGATACCCTCGTCGTTGAGGTAGCCTGCAGAGGCATAGAACGAGCCACGGTCGTAAGAGCCCTTTGCGCTGATGTTATACTCCTGGCGCATCGCTGTCTTGTAGGCAGCCTTGTTCCAGTCGTCGCCAGTGAGGTAATATTTCTCACCGTTATTCTCGTATGTGCGGCCGAGTGTGGCTGCGGGATTGATCTTACCGTCCATACCGATGAGCTGCTGGCCCTCGGGCAGGGTGTAGATGTTGTAAGCCAGACCCTTGAGCATGGTGTTGTTGGCAGCGATGTTGGCAGCCGATGCCGAGAGGCCCTCACCATAGTAGGCTTTGTTATAGGTTGCAGCGTATGCAGCCTCATAATATTCGGCGGGATCGGTGATGACGTCGTAGTCCTGTACGGCGCGTGAGTTGGCACCCCACTTTGCGTCTACAGTGATTTCGGCGTCGCGGTT
>JALEVZ010000029.1 GCA_022788105.1 Prevotella sp.
AACGACTCGCGTACCTTATATTTTATAGGTGTGTGGCACGCCTGCGAGAACCTCTACCAGACAAACCTGAGAGGTGAGGTGAAGCAGCTTACCGACGACTGGGCCGACTTCGGCTCTGTGCAGCTCCTCAACAACGGCAACAAGCTGCTGGCATCTCGCCATAGCTTCCAGCAAGGCGACGAGCTGTATGTGGTAACTCCCGGCAAGGATGTAAAGAAGACAAAGGTGAAGCAGCTAACCTTCGAGAACAAGCTGTTCTATGACAAACTCGCCTTCGGCAAGGTGCAGGAGCGCTGGGTGAAGACCACCGACGGCAAGCAGATGCAGTATTGGGTCATCCTGCCGCCACACTTCGACGAGAACAAAAAATACCCCACACTGCTGTTCTGCGAGGGTGGCCCACAAAGCCCCGTGAGCCAGTTCTGGAGCTACCGTTGGAACATGCAGATTATGGCGGCCAACGACTATGTGGTCATAGCACCTAACCGTCGCGGACTGCCGGGCTTCGGCTCAGAGTGGAACGAACAAATCAGTGGCGACTGGACCGGACAGTGCATGGACGACTATCTCACAGCCATCGACGATGCTGCCAACAACCTGCCGTTCGTTGACAAGGACAGACTGGGATGTGTGGGCGCAAGCTTCGGCGGATTCTCCGTCTACTACCTCGCCGGACATCACAACAAACGTTTCAAGGCGTTCATCTCACACGATGGTGCCTTCAACCTCGAGTCTATGTACACCGACACAGAGGAGGCATGGTTCTCTAACTGGGAGTATGAGGATGCCTACTGGAACCGCGACCAGACAAACAACGCCAAGCGCACATACGAGAACTCTCCTCACCGCTTCGTCGACAAGTGGGACACGCCCATCCTCTGCATACACGGCGAGAAGGACTACCGCATACACGCCAACCAGGGCTTCGGAGCATTCAACGCCGCACGCATGCGTGGCATACCCGCTGAGCTGCTCATCTTCCCCGACGAAAACCACTGGGTGCTGAAGCCACAAAACGGCGTGCTGTGGCAGCGCACGTTCTTTGAGTGGTTGGCTAAGTGGTTGAAGTAGAAAAAAGACTTAGTGAGAAAATTAAGAAAAGAGAGACATAACAATATAAAAAACAATTAAAAATATGCAAACACTTCGTGACTCCGCAGCCCTTCGTTGGACTGCCCTATTACTCTTGGCGCTTGCGATGTTCTGTGCCTACATATTCATGGACATCCTGTCGCCAATCAAAGACCTTATGCAGTCGCAGCGCGGCTGGGACTCTGACGCATTCGGCACAATGCAGGGAGCAGAGACGTTCCTTAACGTGTTCGTGTTCTTCCTCATCTTTGCGGGCATCATACTCGACAAGATGGGCGTACGCTTCACAGCACTGCTCTCAGGAGCCGTGATGCTCACCGGCGCATGCATCAAGTGGTATGCCATCAGCGAGACATTCATCGGCAGCGGCGTGGAGGCTTGGTTCACCGCCAACCTCAACCACATACCCGTGTTCGAACAGCTCGGTGTGTCACCATTCTATGAGGGCATGCCCGCCTCTGCAAAGGTTGCAGCACTGGGCTTCATGATCTTCGGCTGTGGCGCCGAGATGGGCGGCATCACCGTGTCGCGCGGCGTCGTGAAGTGGTTCAAGGGTCGTGAGATGGCACTCGCCATGGGATCGGAGATGGCGCTCGCCCGTCTTGGCGTTGCCACATGTATGATCTTCTCACCCTTCTTCGCCAAGCTCGGAGGAGAGGTGAGCGTGTCACGCTCAGTGGCTTTCGGCGTGGTGCTCCTCTGCATCGCTCTCATCATGCTCATCGTCTACTTCTTCATGGACAAAAAGCTCGACTCGCAGACTGGCGAGACAGAAGAGAAAGACGACCCGTTCAAGATTAGCGACCTCGGACAGATTCTCACCTCCAGCGGCTTCTGGCTCGTGTCACTGCTCTGCGTGCTCTACTACTCTGCCATCTTCCCCTTCCAGAAATACGCTGTCAACATGTTGCAGTGCAACCTCACATTCACAGAGGTGCCCGCCGACTCATTCTGGGCATCACCATCAGTGACCATCGTGCAGTATGCCATCATGCTCGTCGTGGCAGCAACAGCCTTCATGTTCAACTTCATGAAGAAGCCTGCTATCAAATACTCCATGCTCGCCGTGTCGGTCATAGCACTCGTCACCTACTGCTACATGGGTTACATGCGCCAGTCGGCAGAGTCCATCTTTGCCGTGTTCCCACTCCTCGCAGTAGGCATCACACCCGTGCTCGGCAACTACGTCGACCATAAGGGCAAGGCAGCGTCGATGCTCGTGCTCGGCTCGCTGCTCCTCATCTTGTGTCACCTCACCTTCGCCTTCGTGCTGCCCGCCGTCAAGGGCAACGAGATTGGTGGCGTCATCATTGCCTACATGACCATTCTCGTGCTCGGCTCCTCGTTCTCACTCGTGCCCGCCTCGCTGTGGCCCAGCGTGCCGAAGCTCGTCGACGCAAAGGTCATCGGCTCGGCATACGCACTCATCTTCTGGATTCAGAACATCGGACTGTGGCTCTTCCCCTTGCTCATCGGCAAGGTGCTCACCGCCACCAACGAGAGAGTGACCGACCCCACACAGCTCAACTACACCGCTCCACTCGTCATGCTCGCATGCCTCGGCGTGGCAGCCCTTGTCATCGGACTGTTCCTTAAAGTCGTAGACAAGAAAAAAGGTCTCGGACTCGAAGAGCCGAACATAAAGGAGTAATACTATACAACACACTCCATACCCATAAAAACCTGACACCCCAAGCCAACCGCTTGCAGTCGCCATCCGTTCTATTTCGGGACGGGCGCGACAGCAAGCGGTTTTTCGTTCTGTAGCTTTCCTCCTGCCCATAGGCTATAAACGCCATCCCTTAGCACCCCATTTGCTAATAAATATTAACAAAGCCCGATAAAGACAGGGGTAATATTACCTTTTTTTACACTTTCCCTCTAAATTCCCAACAAAATATTTGTTCGTTATCAAAAATATATATAAATTCGCAAAGTAATTATAAAACTTATAAGTCTAACCTTTAAAAAGAAAGCTTATGAATAGACAATGGGCTTTAATCGGAGCTATCCTTTTGGCATCTGGCATGACATGCGGCACAGCAATGGCTGCATCACCAAACCAGGTCATGAGTGTTACTCAGAGTAGCACAATCATCAAGGGTCAAATTGTCGACGCTGAAGGCGAACCCATCGTGGGCGCTACAGTTGTCGAAATAGGTACGACCCGAGGAACCGTCAGCGACCTTGACGGTAATTTCCAGCTTAACTCATCGGCAAACGCCAAGCTGCGCATCACCTATGTGGGCTACAAGACTGTAGAGACAAAGGCACAGGAAGGCATGAAGGTTGTCATGCAGAACGACAACGCTCAGCTTGACGAGATCGTTGTTGTGGGTTACGGCCAGCAAAAGAAAGTGAACCTCACCGGTTCGGTAACCAACGTAGACATCAGCAAGACCCTCGGCGGACGTCCTGAGCAGGATGTGGCAAAGGCTCTGC
>JALEVZ010000124.1 GCA_022788105.1 Prevotella sp.
ACGAGAAGAAGGAGATAGACCCCGAGCTGATGAAAACGTTTGACAAGCTCGGCATACCACTCGAAGAGCGCCTCGCACTGAGCGGTGTCGCCGTCGACGCCATTATGGACTCCGTGTCTGTGAAGACCACCTTCAAGCAGCACCTCGCCGAGAAAGGCATCATCTTCTGCTCCATCGGCGACGCCATAAAGAGCCACCCCGACCTCGTGAAGCAGTATCTTGGCACCGTCGTGCCCTACCGCGACAACTTCTACGCAGCACTCAACAGCGCCGTGTTCTCAGACGGCTCGTTCGTCTACATACCCAAAGGCGTGCGCTGCCCCATGGAGTTAAGCTCCTATTTCCGCATCAACGCCCGCAACACCGGACAGTTTGAGCGCACACTCATCGTTGCCGACGACGGCGCCTACGTGAGCTATCTCGAGGGTTGCACCGCCCCGATGCGTGACGAAAATCAGCTCCATGCCGCCATCGTAGAGATTGTGGTAAACGACGACGCGGAAGTAAAATACTCCACCGTACAGAACTGGTACCCTGGCGACGAGCACGGCAAAGGTGGCGTGCTGAACCTCGTGACCAAGCGCGGCGACCTACGCGGCACCAACTCCAAGCTGTCGTGGACACAGGTAGAGACCGGTTCTGCCATCACATGGAAATATCCGTCATGCGTCTTGCGCGGCGACGGCTCACAAGCCGAGTTCTACTCCGTGGCAGTGACCAACAACTATCAGGAGGCTGACACCGGCACGAAGATGATTCACATGGGCAAAAACACCAAGTCTACCATCATTTCCAAAGGCATCTCGGCAGGCCACAGCCAGAACTCCTACCGCGGACTGGTACGCGCCACAAGCAACGCCGACAACGCCCGCAACTACTCGTCGTGCGACTCACTGCTGCTCGGCTCCGACTGCGGAGCACACACCTTCCCATACATGGACATACACAACGACACAGCAGTGATAGAACACGAGGCCACGACGTCAAAGATTTCAGAAGACCAGCTGTTCTACTGCAACCAGCGCGGCATACCTACCGAACAGGCGGTAGGGCTCATCGTCAACGGCTACGCAAAGGATGTGCTCAACAAGCTGCCTATGGAGTTTGCCGTAGAGGCACAGAAGCTGCTCAGCGTGTCGCTGGAAGGAACAGTGGGATAATTAGTGGGATAATTGCTAAAACTATTAATATGAGTTATCAATCTATAGATTCATTGCAAAATGTATTAAAGAATGATGTATTCTCACATACAAAAGATGCAAAGAAAGCTGCAGGCAGAGCCTTGGGCACAATGGTAGAAATCATAACCTACTATTTGCTTAGGGAGTGGGGATTGTGTGACTATATTTCCATAGAAAGAGGACTGCCGGAGTTCGGAGATGAAGAAATATGCCACAATGTAGAGTTTACTTTACATCCGCTTTTAAACTTGTCAAAGATAAAGTTTGAAGATAACTATCCTCTTACTACGTCAAAGATAATAAAGGTATTGGGAGAAGATGCAAAAGAATCGTTTTCTCTGAAAAAGTCGAATAAACTTATAGATACAAATAATGTCTTAAGGAATTCGTGCCTGTTGGCAGAAAATGATAAGGTTTTGTTGGTTGCCAATTTGTGTAGAAATAAAGATGGACAGTATATACATGTTGCAAAGCAATACCATTCCCCTTTTGCAATGGTGGAGTGTAAACGTGTTGGTGTTGAAGAAGGTTGTAAGAAAGGACCACAAACAATAGAGAAAGCTAAACAAGGAGCCTATGTTGCTCAGATGACATCTTCTTTGCAAAAAGTTTGGCTTGATGGTCAACGCTATGGACTGATATGCGAGGATGGTGTGACACTTATTAAACCATACGATAAACTTTTAAATGAAATAGTAAATAATGATAAACCATTAAAAAAGTTTACATTGTCAATAGGTGTTGTTAGCAATCATGGTAATTGGTTTACGGCTGAAAATAAAAATAAGGAGATGAAAGTCCTTGCAAATTCATATGATTGGCTTCTGTTCTTAACCGATGCTGGTCTTTCTGAATTTGTGACTTCTTTGCTTCTTAATCCTAATTCCAAACACCAAGTAGTAAAAGAGGCTTTCATTTCCAGCTATAAAGAAGGGAAAAAGACAAATGTTTTTACAAAAACAAAAATAGAAAAGGATGCACATGATGCATTATGTGGATATTTCTCAAAGAATATAGAGAAAATAGAAGGATGGTTTAATGTAATAACTCCAGAGCATTGCTCGCTACACAATTTAAAGACAGCATTGCTTAATATGGCACATAAAAAATGGGAGGAAGTGTATGACTGCAGGTAGACATGTTAACACATTAAGCCAGTCTTGGGGGACACCACCAAAATATATCAATGCGGTGAAAAGTTTTTGGGGAGGACATATAGGGTTAGACCCATGTTCTAATGAATATTCAATTGTCAATGCAGACATAGAATTCATGTTACCTGAAAAAGATGGACTGAAAGAGGAATGGAACAGCAAGACCATATATGTCAATCCACCATATGGAGTTGATCGTAATAGAGGAACTACTATTAAAGATTGGTTGGCAAAATGTATGGAATCTCATAAAAAATATGATTCAGATGTAATTGCTTTGATTCCAGTTGCACCAAATACGGGGCATTGGAAGAAATTTATCTTTGGTCAAGCTGATGCAATATGTTTCTTGTATGATACAAGACTTCGTTTTCTTGAGAATGGGCATGACACGGGAAAAGGAGCACCAATGGCTTGTTGCTTGATATACTGGGGAAGAGAAATTGATAAATTTATGTCACATTTCATTGAATATGGTGCAACTGTAGATATCTCTAATTTGCATAAGTGTAAAATAGGAGTGGATAAAAATATCCAAAGTTTACAATTTGCTTCGTTTTGATGAAAGTATATAAAGCTAATGTTGGGAAGAAAACTAATTATCACAGCAGCTCTCACAGCCTGTGTCGCAACAGTCTTCGCAGACGACGACGTGTCGCGCCGCTGGGCGGTGATAGCAGGCATGAACCTCTCATGCCCCACCATCGCGGGCACGAAGCAGGGGTCGCCGCACGACGGCAATGCCACCTCGTTTGCAGCGCCACTGGGCAGTCTGATGGTGGAGTATTATCTACCCAATCCCCACTTCTCCATCGTGGGCGGTTACAACGCCGAGGCACTCGAATGGTACAGCAGCGACGTCGACGCCACGATGCGCAACATAGCGCTCGGCGCACGTTTCTATCCGCTGTCTACGGCATGCGCCATACAGCCCTACGCCGCCTTGATGACCTACACCAACGTAGGCACACAACACGAGAGCCACGAAGTAGGGGTCACGGGAGGCGGACAGAGCTACACCCGCGCCTACACCATGAGCTATCCGCGGCTCAGCGTAGCCCCGACCGTGGGCATGGACTGCTACATTTTCTCGTCACTCGCGCTGGAGTTTCAATACGGTTTCTCGCTCGCCATTGACGGAAAGACACACATCTACACCACACCGGGCGGGCAGACGACGGCTTTTGCCACGCGCTCTAACATGCACCGCCACAACATACAGATAGGACTGAAGCTCACGTTCCCGTTCCACTTCAACTCCGACGACAGAAACACGATTGTCAAATTCATCTACGAGACACTCGGACTGTACGACCCCAACGACTACCCGTCTAAGCAGACAAAGAAAGAGCGCAAACGCGAGAACCTCAAACGGGTGCTCGACTCATACTAAAATTCAACGAAAACAAAAACTCTAAATATGTTAGAAGTCAAGAACCTCCACGCCACCATCGCTGGCAAGGAGATACTGCGAGGCATAAACCTCACCATCAACGATGGCGAGATACACGCCATCATGGGCCCGAACGGATCGGGCAAGTCTACACTCAGCGCTGTGCTCACGGGCAACCCACTCTATGAGGTGACCGAGGGCGAGGCGTGGTTTAACGGCAAAAACATCCTCGAGATGAAGCCCGAAGACCGCGCACACGAGGGCTTGTTCCTCTCGTTCCAGTACCCAGTAGAGATTCCGGGCGTGTCGATGACCAACTTCCTCAAAGCCGCTGTCAACGAGAAGCGCAAATATCAGGGTCTGCCCGAGCTGAAAGCAGCCGAGTTTATGAAGCTCATGAACGAGAAACGCAAGGTCGTGGAACTTGACTCTAAGTTCACACGCCGCTCCGTAAACGAGGGCTTCTCTGGCGGAGAGAAGAAGCGCAACGAGATATTCCAGATGGCAATGCTTGAGCCTAAACTCGCCATCCTCGACGAGACAGACTCTGGACTCGACGTCGACGCCATGCGCATCGTTGCCGACGGCGTGAACAAGATGCACACCCCAGAGTCGTCGTTCATCGTCATCACCCACTATGAACGCCTCCTCGACATGATAAAACCCGACGTGGTACACGTGCTCTACAAAGGACGCATCGTCAAGACAGCAGGCCCCGAACTCGCCAAAGAGATTGAACAGCGCGGCTACGACTGGATAAAGGCTGAAGTGGGAGATAACTTATAACACATGAAAATGAACAGCGAGAAACAGTATATAGACCTCTACCACGAGTGCAGGCAGCAGATTTGCGACCACAGCGCCGACGCCATGAACGCCGTGCGCGACACCGCCTTTGCCGACTTCCAGCGTCAGGGATTCCCCACACGCAAGGTGGAGAGATACAAATACACATCCATCGACGAGCTGTTTGAGCCCAACTACGGCTTGAACATCAACCGTCTTGAGGTGCCAGTAGACCCTTACAAGGCGTTCCGCTGCGACGTTCCAAACCTCAGCACGTCGCTATACTTCATCGTGAACGACCAGTTTCGGCAGGCGCTGCAACCCAAAGAGAATCTGCCCGAGGGCGTCGTCGTGACGTCACTCGCCGACTATGCCAACGCCAACCCTGAGTTTGTAGAGCGCCACTACGCCCGTCTCGCCAACACAGCCGACGACGCCGTGACAGCCCTCAACACCATGCTTGCACAAGACGGCCTGCTCGTCTACGTGAAAAAGAACGTCGTAGTGGACAAGACCGTGCAGGTAATAAACATCCTCCGCTCCAGCGTCGACCTCATGGTAAACCGCCGTGTACTCATCGTCATGGAGGAAGGAGCAAGCGCCAAGTTCCTGTTCTGCGACCATGCTGCCGACGACCGCCGCTTCCTCACAACACAGGTGATAGAAGCCTACGTCGGAGCGAACGCCTCACTCGACCTCTACTGCATGGAGGAGACACACATACGCAACACCCGTGTCAGCAATGTGTACGTGCAGCAGCAGCGCGACTCGCGCTTCAACCACAACGTCATAACGCTCCACAACGGTGTGACGCGCAACCGACTCGACGTGCAACTCGCCGGCGAGGGTGCCGAGTGCTGGTGCAACGGCTGCGTCATTGCTGACAAGACACAGCATGTCGACAACAACACTCTTATCGACCACCAGGTCTCACACTGCACAAGCCACGAGCTATACAAGTACGTGCTCGACGGCAACTCTACCGGTGCGTTTGCCGGAAGGGTGCTCGTGCGCCACGGAGCACAGAAGACTGTCAGCGAGGAAGTGAACCAAAACCTCTGCGCAACGAAGACAGCGCGCATGTACACACAGCCCATGCTCGAGATCTACGCCGACGATGTGAAGTGCTCGCACGGCTCCACCGTGGGACAACTCAACGACGCTGCCCTCTTCTACATGCGCCAACGCGGCATCAGCGAGAAAGAGGCGAAGCTGCTACTCGAGTTCGCCTTCATCAACGAAGTGGTGGACAAGATTCAACTCGAGCCCCTGCGCGACCGCCTACACTACCTCGTAGAGAAGCGCTTCCGCGGCGAACTGAGCAAGTGTGAGGGCTGCAAAATGTGCAAATAAAAAGCTGACGCTTTATAAGAAAAGTGAAAAACGAAAAGTGAAAAATCCTATAGTCAAGGCTTATTAGGGGAAAATTGAAAAGCGAAAAGTGAAAAATCCTATAGACAAAGTTTATTAGGGGAAAATTGAAAAACGAAAAGTGAAAAATCCTATAGTCAAGGCTTATTAGGGGAAAATTGAAAAACGATATGTACAACATACAAAAGGTGAGAGACGATTTCCCTATACTCTCACGCACAATATACGACAAGCCGCTCGTCTATCTTGACAATGCAGCCACCACGCAGAAGCCGTTGTGCGTGCTTGACGCCATGCGTGACGAGTACCTCAACGCCAATGCCAACGTCCATCGCGGCGTACACTACCTCTCACAACGTGCCACCGACCTCCACGAAGCGGCGCGCGAGACCGTGAGACGGTTCATCAACGCGCCCAAGACAGAAGAGATCATCTTCACACGCGGCACCACAGAGAGCATCAACCTCGTCGTGTCGTCGTTCTGCGAGGCGTTTATGAGCGAGGGCGACGAGGTCATTGTCAGCGTCATGGAGCACCACTCCAACATCGTGCCGTGGCAGTTGCAGGCAGCAAAGCGTGGCATCGCCCTGAAGGTTATACCCATGAGCGACGCCGGCAAGCTCGACATGGAGGCATACAAGAATCTGTTTTCGGAGAAGACGAAGTTCGTCAGCGTGGCACATGTGAGCAACACGCTCGGCACGGTAAACCCCATCGACGAGATAGTGAGCATCGCCCACGCCCACGGTGTGCCAGTGATGGTGGACGGAGCACAGTCTACTCCCCACTTCGCTGTAGACGTACAGGCTATGGACTGCGACTTCTTCGCCTTCAGCGGACACAAAATTTACGGGCCGACAGGCATCGGTGTGCTCTACGGTAAGGAAGAATGGCTCGACCGTCTGCCCCCATACCAGGGCGGAGGTGAGATGATTGAGAGCGTGAGCTTTGAGCGCACAGTGTTTGAGAAGCTGCCGTTCAAGTTTGAGGCAGGCACCCCCGACTACGTCGCCACACACGGACTTGCCACCGCTCTCGACTATGTGACGCGACTGGGCATGGACAATATCGCTGCCCATGAGCGCGAACTCACCGACTACTGCATGCAACAGCTGCAGACCATACCCTCCATGCACCTCTTCGGCACTACCGAGGGCAAAGACGCCGTGGTGTCGTTTCTCGTGGGAGACATCCACCATCTCGACATGGGCACACTGCTCGACCGCCTCGGCATAGCCGTGCGCACGGGTCATCACTGCGCCCAACCCGTCATGGACAGGCTCGGAGTGCAAGGTGTAGTGCGTGCCTCCTTCGCTCTATACAACACGAAAGAGGAAATCGACGCACTCGTTGAAGGCGTGCGACGTGTGTCAGCCATGTTCTGACACGCGCCAGCAGACAGCGTCAAACAGCGCTTAAGCCCATGCCATCAGGCAGTAAAGCCCATACTATCAGACAGTAAAGGCGACGTCAAACAGCTCACAACTCGCGGCGACACTTCAGTAGCGCCGACGCCAGCCACGCCAACGCAGCGACTCTGAACATCACGGGCGCCTCCACTGGAAAGAACGAAGCCGCGAATGCCAACTGCGCATTGACCAGCAACCACGTCTGTCTCATGCTCACTTCGCGTTCGAGCACCCGTGAGTAGTAGGCGCACAGCCACTCTGCCGGACGGCGCACGAGTTTCACCATGTTAGCTGTCAGCACGGCTGCCGAGCTGCGTCGGCTGTCTGTGAGAGTAATGTTCTTTTCCATATTTTTACTTGTTAGGGTGGATAAATCAGTTTCGTTGTCAATCTTATTGACGCTGCAAACTTAGCCATATAGCTGGAAATAACATTACCATATCCTAAAACTTTCGTTAAATAAGACTAAACCAATGCTTCAATCCCACTATTTCGACGGCAAGACAGAGGCCGGATGCGACGAAGCAGGGCGCGGATGCCTTGCCGGAAGCGTATATGCCGCCGCCGTCATACTGCCCCCCGACTACGACAATCCGCTGCTCAACGACTCCAAACAGCTCACCGAAAAGCGGCGCTACGCACTGCGCGACGACATCATACGCGACGCCGTGGCGTGGGCGGTGGGCGTGGTCACACCCGAGGAG
>JALEVZ010000090.1 GCA_022788105.1 Prevotella sp.
CTTCCGACGCCGTGTCGGCGCAGTGGCTGAAAGAGTGTGACAGCCTGTAACCCCTGCTGTCAGCGCTCTTGCGTGTCATGAGTTCTTGAAACCAAAAAGCTAACCCCACAAAAATAACGATTGTCATGAAAGAAGACAAGCACAAGATGACGGAACAGTCGTTACCATTCGATTTCTTTGCAGACGAGTCCGGCCCTGTGGAGCAGTCGGCTACAGAGCCAGCAGAAACAGATGCGTCTCAGGCTGCGGCGGATAAGACGTCGGTCATGGAACAGCAGCTGCCGTTGCTGTTTGACGAGCTATCAGTGGCTGTCGGTGACGAGGTGACGGCTTCCAAGCAAACCGTTTCTTCAATGGAAGAAGCGGCGGCAGACGATGTCGTGGGGGAAAAAGAAGAGGCTGTCGACGACTCTTCGGTAGAATCGGACGAGAATGGTGACAAGCCGCGGCGCACCAAGTTTCGTGGCCGTCCCATGGCGCGGCGCCGTGAGGAGCTGCCAAAGACCGTTCCCTCATACCTGTCAAAACTCAATCCTGCAAAGGCAGAGGAGTTGGCAGGACGCATCTTTCAGATGGTGGTTGTAGAAAAAGGCTATCTTGACAAAAACATTTCCGCACGCGAACTGGTCAAGCGTCTGGGCACCAACACCCGCTATTTCTCCATCACCATGAACCGCCGCTTCCACTGCAACTTCGCAACGTTTCTTAATAAGTTGCGTGTGGAAGAAGCCATGACGCGCATGGCAGACGCCCGTTTCGACGATGTCAGCCTTCAAGACCTCGCTGGCATGGTGGGCTTCGCCTCCCGTCAGTCGTTCATCAACGCTTTCCAGAAGGTGCAGGGCGTCACCCCTTCGGAGTACAGAGCTACCGTAAGGTGATGTCTGTGCTATACTAATAAAATCGGGGATTCATCATAACTAAATGTATGGTGAATCCCCGATTGTCGTATATCGCACGCTCCGCTTTATAGACGGTGTTTGTTAGTCGAGCTGTTGCATGAGCGTTTCAAGCTCTTCCGACAGCTCTGCCCATTTTTCTTCCTCTTTGTCGAGTGCGTTTTTTGTCTCTGTATATTCATTTATGAGTGTCATGTCAGAGGCGTGGTCAGGGTCGCAGAGCAGCGTGTCAAGTTCTTTCAGGCGCGTCTCCATCTTCGAAATCTTGTCTTCCGACTCGCTGACGGCACGCTCTGCCTTCCTTATTTTCTTCTGCAGCTCCTTACGCTCGGCGTAGCTCGCCTTGCTCGACGACGCAGCGTCGTCGGCTGCCAGTGCCGTCTTGTCTGTGCTGTTGGGTTGTGAGGTCTGCTGCGCCAGTGTGCCGAGGTGCTCGTCTATCGACGTGGCGTTGTGCGCACGCAGATAGTCGTAGATGCCGCCGAGGTGCTCGGTGACCTTTCCTCCGCCAAACTCATACACCTTTGTCACCAGCCCGTCGAGGAATTCGCGGTCGTGGCTCACCACGATGGCGGTACCGTCAAAGGCTTTGATGGCTTCCTTCAGCACGTCTTTCGACGGCATGTCGAGGTGGTTGGTTGGCTCGTCGAGAATGAGCATATTCACTGGCTCAAGCAGTAGTCTAATCATGGCGAGTCGGCTGCGCTCGCCGCCACTCAGCACTTTCACCTTCTTGTCAGAGGCTTCGCCGCCGAACATGAACGCACCGAGTATGTCGTTTATCTTCAGACGCACCTCGCCACGTGCCACATTGTCGATGGTCTCAAACACCGTCAGCTCACCATCGAGCATCTGTGCCTGATTCTGTGCGAAGTAACCTATCTGCACGTTGTGTCCCACCTTCAGGTTGCCGGTAAACGGTATCTCGTCCATTATGCACTTCACGAGCGTGGACTTACCCTCACCGTTCTTTCCTACAAACGCCACTTTCTCGCCGCGCTTGATGGTAAGATTCACTCCTGAGAACACGGTGTGGTCGCCATACTTCTTCTCCACGTCTTCGCAGATGACCGGATAGTCGCCGCTTCGCAGACATGGCGGGAATTTAAGGTGCAGCGCCGAGTTGTCAATCTCGTCTATTTCGATTGGCACTATCTTCTCTAACTGCTTTATGCGGCTCTGCACCTGCACTGCCTTAGTAGGCTTGTAGCGGAACCGCTCGATAAAATCCTTTATGTCGGCAATCTCTTTCTGCTGGTTTTCGTAGGCACGTATCTGCTGCTCGCGGCGTTCGGCGCGCAGCGTCACATACTCGTCATATTTCACTTTGTAGTCGGTGACGTGGCCGCAGGTTATCTCCAGTGTGCGGTTTGTCACGTTGTTGATGAACGCGCGGTCGTGGCTTACGAGCACAACAGCCTTTGCGCTCTGTTGTAGAAAGCGCTCCAGCCACTGTATGCTCTCAATGTCGAGGTGGTTGGTAGGCTCGTCGAGCAACAGCACGTCGGGGCGGCGCAACAGAATCTTTGCCAGTTCTATACGCATGCGCCATCCTCCACTGAACTCAGACGTCGGTCGGTCGAAGTCGGAACGCACGAAGCCGAGACCCGTCAGCGTGCGTTCTATCTCTGCCTCATAGTTTTCTGCGCCCATCATCATGTAGCGTTCATGTTCGGCAGTGAACTTCTGCACCAGCTCCATGTAGCTCTCGCTCTCGTAGTCGGTGCGCTCTGCCAGCTCGGCGTTGAGTCTGTCTACACGCTCTTTCATGTGGCTTATGTCTGCAAACGCTTTCTGTGTCTCTTCGCGCACGGTGGTGTCGTCTTGCAGATTCATGACCTGTGGCAGATAGCCTATGGTGGTGTCGTTTGGTATGGCTACGTTGCCCGATGTCGGCTTTTGCAGTCCACATATTATCTTGAGCATGGTAGATTTGCCCGCTCCGTTCTTGCCCACAAGAGCTATGCGGTCTTTGTCGTTTATGACAAAGCTCACATTGTCGAACAGCGGCTTCACGCCAAACTCTACTTTAAGGTTGTCTATCGAAATCATTTATCTTTGTTTACTCTACAATCTTGGTCATCTTCAGATCCGAAATCTGACCGTCGGGGTTCAGCTTCGCCACAATTTTGTATTTGTTGTTGGTAGTGGTGCCGTCGGTGTTGTGGACAGCCTGTGTGGCAGCGAAGCTCACCGTGTATTCGTACTGCTGGTCGCCTATCTCCTTCTTGCTGATGTTGTAGTCTTCGGAGGAGGTCCATCTCATAGACTCCACGGTGGGTTTGTATATCTTGTGCATGAACGTCACCACGTCAGAGCGTGTGGCGTTGGGTTTGCCGAGAAACGAGGTGAGAAGTTGTGCCACGGAGCTGGTGAGCATGTCCTCGTCCTTGTTGTTGAGGCTGGTGAAGAAGTCGCGAAACGCTGTCGACACCATGAGCTGTTCTTCTGGTTGCACGGTGTTGGCGTTCAGACTCTTTATGTTGTCGTTTGCCATGTCGGCGTAGTCGCCAGTAGGATGCTGCTCGAGATATGTCTCAAAGGCTTCCACCGTGTTGGCACCCTGTGCTGTGGTCCAGTCTATGGAGTCGAGCTTGTGCATTGCCTGCTGCTTGTATGGCGAGTCGGGGTGGCGCTCTATGTACTGCTCGAGGGCGTTGCGCGTGCCGGTTATGCAGGCGTCGGTCCAGTCGCGGTCCAGTTGTCTCAAGAGGTCGAGATGTGCCTGTATGGAGTCGAGGTGTGCTTCTGGAGCGTCTTTGTATGTGTCGAGATAGCTTTGCAGCACCATCGGGTCTTTGCTTCCCATCGCATATTCGTAGGCTTCGCTCTCTTTGCTGTTGCGTGCGCTGCTGTAGAAGGCGTAGCACACGCCCATAGCGATGACTGCAATGACAAACGACACGATGACGATGCGTCGGTTGCTCTTCTTTCGTGCTTCTGCTTCGCGCTCGCGCAGCAACTCCTCTTCGTGCTGGGCGGTGGCTTGCTGTAGTGCCTGCTGCTGCTCGGCGGTAGGTGCAGGGGGAGGTGTGGTGGCCTGTGCCTGCTGCTGCGATGCTGCCGTCAGGTGGTGGCATGCCGGACATTCAGGTTGGTTTTTGAAATATGCTGTTCCACATTGCGGGCACGTGATTATGCGTCCCGCGATTTCTACGCCGCATGAAGGACATACCGGCGCCATGTCGCTGACAGAGTGTCCACATTCCGGACATCTTATAATAGCCATAATGTTATGTTGTTTTGTTTGTTGTGTTCAGTCTATTTGTCGTCTCCTTAGTGTCGGAAACGTATTTCTCTCAATCCGTGTCTACCCATGAAGCGGCTCTTGTCAACATATCCGTTGATGCCGTTGATGTGTCCTTTGCCGGTGTACTGCCACATAGTGATGTCGCGGTCGTCGCAGAGTACAGGTTCTTGTTCGGTGTATTGTGCTATCATGAGGGGGTAGTTGTTTATCTTTCCTACGAGATAGCGGTTGTAGAAGTTGGTGCCTGTGTAGAGTAGCGGCTTCTGTTTGTATGCCGTCTCCACCATGTCAAGAAATTTGAGCAGCGAGTCGCAGAACGCCTCGGTGCTAAGTCCGCCCTTTGTCTCGATGTCTATCATGGGCAGCAAATCCTGGTCGCCCGGCCTGCACTGCTCCATGAAGTTGGCAAGCTGCTTGTCGAGCTGTGTCTTGGGGCGGAAAAAGTGGTACGATCCGACCTTCAATCCATATTTGTGGGCGAGGTTTATGTTCAGCTGGTACATCTTGTCGATATGGTCGCCGCCCTCTGTCGCCTTGAGGTAGACGTATGCCATCTTTGAATTGTCGCCTATCGTCTCCCAGAACACGTCGCCTTGATAGTGGCTGAGGTCTATGCCGTGGATGTGTGAGCATGTGTCTTCGCACTGGACGTATAGTCCTTCCTGTGCGTGTGATGGCGCTGACAAAATAAATAATAATGATGTAACGAGTGCAAGTATTTTGATTTTGAATGTGTTCATACTGCAAAGTTACAAAAAAATGGGGGCAGCGGTGAGTGTATGGTTTGTTTTTTATTTAAATTAACTGATTTAATAGTTGAGTCACAATGGAATTATACTGTTTTTGCGATTGTGGCCGTTTGACAAAATGATAGTGCCTTTTCGGGCTTGTCACTACGGCCCTTTGACGACACCACTACGGCCCTTTGGCGCGGTCAAATGGGCCTAATGAGAACGTCAATGTGGTTTTAACTCTTGTTAAGAATTGGCGTCAGATTTTGTGGCGAAAATGTAGCAAAGTGTCAGCAAAAGCGCCTGATGGCTGACAAATGGTGTTTATACGAAAATCCCCGAAGCGGAGCGTAAATCTTGACGGGCCGTGTGGCGGCTCCGTGGCGCTCCCTTCGGGGACTTGTCTGTCATGTTGTAGACCTCGTTATAGCGGTCTTATTTCTTCTCGTAGGGCTTGAAACCTTCGATGCGCTGCATGAGATAGGGACGCACGTCCTTCCAGTGGTAGTAGGGTGCGCAGTCGGTCTTGACGGGTATGGTTGCCTCGTCTTCGTTGAGCAGGACCTTCACCAGTATGTCGTCTGCCTTCTTGGCGTTGTGGTAGAACACCATCTGCAGGTTGGCACCCATCGGGAAGTAGTGGTAGTTTATCCATCCCTTCTGGTCGAGCTGGCTGAGGTCGGCAATCTGTTCGCCAGCACCGTTGACGTTGATGAGCGACACGAGCGGCAGCACCATGGTCTCGTGGCCGTAGCGCAGTGTGGCGCCGGGGTTTTTTGTTGTTTGTTTTTGATGTTATAGTCTTTTTGTTTTGTCTTTATTGGTTTTGTGCGTTGCCGTCATGGGACTTTGCCTGTTGGTGGCAGGGTGTTGCTGACGTGCGCGACACCCATGTCCCGACGCTACACGAACATGTCGCGGCGCGGCAAACGTGGGGTGAATTTCTTTCTCAACCGCTCGAACAGGGCTATCGTGTCGTGTGAGAAGCCGTGGCCCTTCCACGTGCTGGTGTTCGTAATCAGCACCCAGCACTGGCCGTCGGGGTAGCGTATGACGAGGGCACTGGTGCCCGACAGCGAGCCAGTGCGTGTCCACGGGCGTCCGTTGGGCGTGAAGTTCCAGCCCAGAGAGAAGCCGTGGTCGGCAGCTTCGGTCGTCATGAGCCTCACACTCTCGCGTTTCAGTATGTCTTTCTTGCCTGGCAGCATGTCTACGGCGGCAATCAGGCGGCACAGCTCGGCTGCCGAGGCACACCAGGCACCGGCTCCTTGCAGACGCGGTATGTCGTTTTCGCCGTAGCATTTCTCTACTTGTCTGCCGCTGTTGTTGAATTCATAGACCGGCGTCGATCCCAGGTGCATGTAGTATTTTGTCTCGTTGGGGCGACGGTCGCTGTAGTAGTTGCCTGCTATGTGGAAGTCGAAACATCCGGCGGGGTGCAGCACGTGGCGCTGCATAAACTCTTCATAGCGC
Source organism: Prevotella sp. (assembly GCA_022788105.1). GTDB lineage: Bacteria > Bacteroidota > Bacteroidia > Bacteroidales > Bacteroidaceae > Prevotella. Next base: position 6,354 of record JALEVZ010000090.1, read on the forward strand.
ATGCCGGAGCGCTTCGCTATAATCATGGAGAGCAGCGTGTAGCCAAGATTGGAGTAGCACGACGAGGTGCCAGGGGTGAAGCCGAGACGGCGTTTGAGCAGTATGCGCAGCAGTGAGTGGTTGTCTGGCGCTTTGTCAAGATGGTTTTGCATCATGATGTAGCGCGTGGAGAACATCGGATCGCCAGCGTAGTTGTTGAATCCTGCTCTGTGGCGGAGCAGATGTTCCACCGTTATGTCGAAGTAGCGCTTGTCTTTTATCCTGTTGGTGTAGGCGGTGTCGTTGAGTATTCCGGTGGGTCCGAACACGCGGTCGGAGAGTTTCACCTTGCCCATTTCGCGCAGTTTCATTACACCGATGGCGGTGACGAGCTTTGAGACCGACGCCATGCGCATGACCATGTTTGGCTCCATCGCCACTTCGCGCTCCTTGTCTGCCCAGCCGTAGCCACGGGCGTAGACGAGAGAGTCGCCACACGAGATGGCAAGTTGTGCTCCGTTTATCTCCCATCGCTTCAGGTAGCGTGTCATAAGGGAGTCGAACTCGCCGCTGATTTCACATTCGTTTTTCCGATTGCTTATAGAGTCGTTGATGTGAGGGGCTTGCCGTTCTGCCTTCTCTATGGAGGCTTCGGTGTTGCTGCACGTACAGCGCAGCACCAAAGTGACTATTGCCAGTGCTATGATGACCAGTGCTGCCAGGAGAAGTAGGGGTCTGCGGTTATATCTTGTTGCCATGTTGTTTGTCTATTGAGTTTGTGTAAGGGCGGGGTGTAGATAGTTTTATGGGCGGGGTGTGGTAGTGCAAAGTTACGGTTTTTTGTCGTGTTGACCAAAGGTGGAAAACTTAATAGGCTGTGAAATTCTGTTAACGAATATTAGACTTTGTGTAGAGAATAGTAGCGTCGCAGGCAATAAAAGACGTTTGCAGGCGTTATAAGAATGATATGGGAAATGCCAAGAAAAATCACTATAGCCAGATATTGAAATACACCGGACTGTTTGGCGGCATACAGGGGCTTAATGTCCTTGTAGGACTTGTGCGCAACAAGCTGGTGGCACTGCTGCTCGGGCCGCAAGGCATGGGACTGTCGGCGCTGTTTTCGTCGTCGGTCAAGCTGGTGTCTGACTCCACCAACCTCGGACTTGGCGTCAGCGCCGTGCGCGAGATAGCCGATGCCTACAGCCAGGGTGATGCGAAGCGCACTGAGCAGTTGGTGTGTACGTTGCGCTCGTGGTGTGCGCTCACCGCTGTTGTGGGCTCGCTGCTCTTTGCTGTGATGTGTCCGCTGTTTGGCACGATGGCGTTTTCAGGGTCAGCCAACAGCCATGTGGCGGAGCTGCTACTGCTCTCGCCGCTCGTCGGACTGATGGCGATAAGTGGTGGCGAGACTGCCATATTGAAAGCTACACGTCACCTCGGCGAACTGGCACGTCTGTCTACCTACAACGTGGTGTTGGCGCTGCTGGCGTCCGTACCGCTGTTCTGGGCTTTCGGCATGGCTGCTGTCGCACCGTCGCTGCTGCTCATCGGCGTGTTGCAGACGGCTGTCACGGTGGCGTGTTCGTTTCGTCACTATCCGCTACGCGTGTCGTGGAGGCGTGAGGTGCTTGCCAGTGGCATGGGCGTGGTGAAGCTCGGCGTGGCGTTTGTGCTCGCCGGCGTGATGGGTAGCGGTGCCGAGTTTGTGGTGCGGTCGTGGCTCGCGAGGGTCGGTACGGAGACGGCGGTGGGACTCTACAACGCGGGTTATCTGCTTGCTGTGACCTATGTGGGCATGATATTTACCGCTATGGAGACCGACTACTTCCCTCGTCTGTCGGCAGTGTGTATGAAACGGTCGGCTGTCAGCGGCACGGTGAACCGCCAGGCGGAGGTGTCGGTGTTGCTTATCGCACCTATTCTGCTCACGTTCATGTTTCTCTTGCCTATGCTTCTTCCGCTGCTGTTCAGCGGTAAGTTTATGCCTGTGCTGGGCATGATGCAGGTTGCGTCGGTCTCTATGCTGTTCCGCGCTCTGTATCTGCCTGTAGAGTATCTGCCATTGGCAAATGGCGACTCCAAGTCTTACTGTTTGTTGGAGTGTGTCAATGACCTGTGCATGGTGGCGTTTGTGCTTGGCGGTTACCACTTCTGGGGGCTGTATGGCACTGGTGTGGGACTGTGTGCTGCAGCGTTTGTAGAGACTGTTGTCTCGTTTGTCTACACTCGTTGGCACTATGGCTATCAGGTGTCGGCGTCGCTGCTGCGCTATGTGGGCATGCAGTTGCCGCTCATATTGATAGGTTATGCTGTCACGTTAGTGGGCGGCGGACTTGCTTATTGGGTGGCGGGAGCTGCTGTGGTGACTGTGAGCGCAGGCATCTCCTTATATATAATAGCTAAAAAGACGGAGCTGTGGACGTGGCGGCGCAAAGGCAACGACGGCAAAGAAGAGACGGAAGATTGAAGTAAGGGTGTAAAAGTAAACGATATATTGTAAAAGAACAGGTGTCCATGACAGATAAAACAGATATGGAGAAGATGTGTATGACAGGTGGAAACGATGCGCCGACGGCTGGTTTCTCAATGGAAGCAGAGGCTGACGGTGCTCCCGTGTTTACGGTGCTGGTGGCGGTGTATAACGCATCGGCAACGCTGTCGCGTTGTCTCGACTCGCTGCTTGGACAGACCGAACGCAGCTTGCAGGTGGTTTGTATAGACGACTGCTCCACGGACGGCTCGCTGGACGTGTTGCGACGTTATGCGCAGGCAGACAGTAGAGTGGAGATTGTGGCGCTGGATAAAAATTCGGGACCAGCACATGCGCGTAACGCTGGACTGCAAAGGGCGCGCGGACGCTACACCGCCTTTGTCGATAGTGACGATTGGCTCGGAACGGATGCGCTGGAGCAGTGTAGGCGTGTGTTTGAAGCCGACGCGCAGACCGACTCGGTGGTGTTTGACACCGTGGCAGTGCTTGCCGACGAAGGTGACAAACACGAACCTATGGGGTGGGGCAATGACAAGGATCTCGGACACGCAGTGGACGGCAGACGGGCGTTTGAGCTAAGCCTGACATGGGGCATACATGGCGTCTATGCTGTGCGCACGGAGTTGCACCGACGCTTCCCTTATGATGAGACCTGCCGCACATACAGTGACGACAACACTACTCGGCTGCACTATCTCAACAGTCGACGTGTGGCGTTCTGCCGTGGCGTCTACTACTACTGGCGTCATAGTGGGTCGGTGACGCTGTCGGTGGACCTGTCGCGTCTCGACTATCTAATGGCGACGGAGAGCATGAAACGTAAGCTGCTGGAGCTCGCGATGCCTGACAGTGTGCTGAATGTGTATGAGACGGAGCGTTGGCTCATCGTCATGGACACGTGTTTCTTCCTCTATCGCAATCGCCATCGCTTCTCACGGGCGGAGCTAAAGGCTGCCGCTAAGGTGGTGCGCCACCATTGGGCGTCAATAGAGACATGGCGCGTAGCAAGGAAAGAGCGCACGAGACTTGGCCATTGGCCGCTGCAATGGTCGTGGTGGCTGTTCTGTCTACAGGTGTATTGCTATTTCACGCTGCGCCGGTGGGGTGGTCACGACTGTAATGTGATGTGACGGTTTGGCACTTCTGACACATCGACTGCTGTCACAATGATTCTACGAAATGTGAAAATTGCGTTAAACTGACGTCATTTTTCAGACACAAAATTTGTTTGTTGGATTTTTATTGTTTACCTTTGCCACTGCATTTTTTCTTAAGGCATGGCATATATTATCGTTTCCATTGTATTGGTCGGCTATCTGCTCATTGCGACGGAGAGGCTTACTAACATGAACAAGGCGGCAGTGGCGATATTTATCGGCACTGTGGGGTGGGTATTGTATATCTGCTATGGAACCGATTTTGTGATGAGCCAACACCCTGGAGAGTACTTTAACTTCTTGCATGGCACGACGGCATCGAGTGTTGCCGTGAAGCAGTTTATTGCCCAAAACGTGTTCCTTAAATACGTTGGCAAAGCATCGGAGATAGTGTCGTTCCTCCTTGCTACCATGTCTATTGTGGAGATTCTGCAAAACAACGGATGTTTTGATTTTGCACTACGGTTTATGCGGACACGCAGCAGCAGACGCATGCTGTGGTCGCTGGCAATAGTGACATTTGCAATATCGGCTAACCTCGACAACCTTACCACCACTGTGATGATGCTTACGATGATGAGGCAACTCGTGTCGAACCGTAGGACAAGGCTCGTCTACGGCAGTGCCATCGTGCTCGCTGCCAACTGCGGAGGCGTGCTGACGGTCATCGGCGACCCTGTGGGGCTGGTGCTGTGGAACAATGGTGCCGTGACTGCAACCAACTACTCTATGTCGCTTCTGCTCCCGTGCCTCGTGGCGTGGGTGCTGCCTACATGGTGGATAGGTCGTAGTCTGCCAGAGACGGTGTCGGTGGAGCGTGTCGTGTTGCCCTATCGCGGCGACGACACAAACCTTAACGTGTGGCAGCGCGTGATGATGCTCGTGGTAGGCATTGGCGGACTGTGGTTTATACCGACATTCCATAACATAACAAAGCTCAGTCCGTTCCTCGGTGCGCTGTGCGTGCTGTCGGTTTTGTGGATTGTCAACGAGGTGGTGAACCGCAGGCTTATCACCGATGAGATGATTCACCGACGTGTGCCACGTGTGCTGCAATATGGCGTCTTGCAGATGATGTTGTTCGTTATGGGTTCGATGCTGGCACTTGGCGTGGTGCGTGAGACGGGCATGCTGGACCGTCTACTGTCAGTATTCCATGAATTGATTGGTGGCGTGTGGACGGTGGGAGCGCTTACAGGACTTTTAAGCACTGTGCTCGACAGCTTCTTGTCGGCACTTACCATGATATCGGTGCCCGATGTTGTCGACGGCATAGCTTCGCAGACAGTGACGGGCGGCTTTGACGCGGCGCTCGTGCAGAATGGAGCGTATTGGAAGATTGTGGCGTTTGCTGCTGCTGTAGGCGGCAACATTCTGTGCATCGGCTCTGCCAGTGGACTCGCTTTCGTCAAGATGGAGCGTGTAAGGGTGGGGTGGTACTTCCGCAACGTAGGCTGGAAATGTCTCGTCGGGGCTCTCTGTGGTCTCGCGGTGTTGTGGGCAGTGCTGTAGAAAAGAATTTATTAAAAATACAATTTATATAGACTTATGGCAAGGATAAAGACAATCGGTGTGCTCACCTCTGGCGGTGATGCTCCTGGCATGAATGCTGCAATACGTGCCGTGACACGTGCTGGCATCTGCAACGGGTTCAATATTAAAGGCATATACCGTGGTTATGACGGACTTATCAACGGCGAAATAGAAGATTTTACTACTGAAAACGTCAGCGGCATAATCATGTCGGGCGGCACAATACTGAAAACTGCTCGCTCACATGAGTTCATGACAGAAGAAGGTAAGGAGAAGGCTTACGCGAAGATAAAGGAGCATGGCATCGACGCGCTTGTCGTAATCGGCGGAAACGGTTCGCTTACAGGCGCCATGGAGTTTGCTAAGCTTTATGACATCTGCTGTATCGGACTGCCTGGCACTATCGACAATGACCTCTATGGCACCGACTCTACAATCGGTTACGACACTACGATGAACACAATCGTTGAGTGTGTTGACCGTATTCGCGACACGGCGCAGAGTCACGAGCGCATCTTCTTTATTGAGGTGATGGGGCGTGACGCTGGGTTCCTTGCACAGAACAGTGCTATCGCCAGCGGTGCAGAGGCTGCTATCATACCAGAAGACTCTACCGATGTGGACCAGTTGGCACGCTTCATGGAGCGCGGCATACGTAAGTCGAAGAAGAGTTGCATCGTGATTGTGTCTGAAAGCCCGAAGTGTGGAGCCATGTACTATGCTGAACGTGTAAAGAACGAGTTCCCACAGTATGATGTGCGTGTGTCAATACTTGGACACCTGCAGCGCGGCGGACGTCCGAGCGCTCATGACCGAATACTGGCGTCACGTACAGGTGTAGGTGCCATTGAGGCCATTCAGCAGGGGCAGCGCAACGTGATGATTGGTGTGCGCAACAACGAGATAGTGTACGTACCCCTGAGCGAAGCCATTCGTAGTGACAAGCCGTTCGACCGCAAGCTCATCAAGGTGCTCGACGAACTGAGCATCTAAAAGTGGTCGATTTACACTACAAAAATGGCATATTTGGAAAGAAAAAGTACAATAAAGATTAAATATTCTTTCGTATAAAATATAGTTGTTATATTTGCATCAGAATTTAAAATCAAAATCAAATATACTATGTCACAAATCAACGGGCGCATCTCGCAGATTATTGGTCCGGTTATCGACGTTTACTTCGATACAGCCGGCAAGAATCCTGAAGAGGTGTTGCCTAAAATCCACGAAGCTCTGAAGCTGAAGCGTCCTAACGGACAGGAGCTTATCATTGAGGTGCAGCAGCATATTGGTGAAGACACCGTTCGCTGCGTCGCAATGGACAATACTG
>JALEVZ010000118.1 GCA_022788105.1 Prevotella sp.
GTGATGGCATATTAGCTATTGTCATCATCGCTTTATTGCTTGTTGTAGACCAGACTATAAAAGTGCTGGTCAAAACCCATATGTGTCTTGGTGACTCGATACATATTACAGACTGGTTCCAAATCTTGTTTATTGAAAACAACGGCATGGCTTATGGCATGACGCTGTTCAACAAGCTGGTGCTTAGCCTGTTTAGAATTGTTGCTATTGCAGCTATCGGCTATTATTTGTGGCGTCTTGTAAGACAACCCCATAAGCGCGCTTATGTCGTGTGTGTTGCAATGGTACTGGCAGGTGCTGCTGGTAACATTTTTGACTCAATGTTCTATGGACTGATATTCGACCAGTCAACATTCAGTAATGTCTCTCATCTGGTGCCTTTCGGGACGGGATATTCGTCTTTTCTATATGGAAAGGTCGTTGACATGTTCTATTTCCCGATAATAGTGTCGCACTATCCAGATTGGGTGCCGATGAAAGGTGGAGAAGATTTCGTCTTCTTCTCTCCGATATTCAATTTCGCCGATTCGTGCATCTGCGTGAGTGTAGCACTCATTTTCCTGTTCTTTAGAAACGAACTCGAGAGGATAGGCGAGGTGATGGGATATAGAAAGAAGTCTGAAGGTGCCGCAAACAACGAACAAAGCGACCCCGAATAAAGTCATGAACCGGTGACAGTCTTGCGCTACGTACCTTGTTTCAGCGGAGCGTTTGCATCGGATGGTTTGAAAAAGAAGTTTAACAAGAGAAATATAGTCAGTAATGATAGCTGAAGTAAGGAAGCTTTTCTTGTTTATGAGCATAGTGTTTGCATTTGCCATGACAATGGTTTCATGCAAACCTTCGGTACCGGGCCGATACATACAGCCTGGTAAGATGGCCGACATCCTGTATGAATACCATTTGGCAGAGCAGATATTCAACATGCAGGGTGGCGACTCCATAAAGTTGTTCGCATTCCGTGAGACCATCTTCAAGAAATATGGCGTCGACGAAGCGGAGTTTGACTCTTCGATGGTATATTATACCCGTCACACCAGACAATTATATAAGGTGTATGAGAAGATAGGCGACAAACTGAGCGACGAACTTACAGCACAGGGCGGTTCTAATGCTACGTTGGAGCAGTATGGAATGAATGTCGCTGGGGCAGACACTTCTAACATTTGGAAAGGTGACAGAAGCTTTGTCCTCATGCCTTATGCCATGAAGAATATATACACGTTTGAGGAAAAGGCAGACACCTCTTTCCATAAAGGCGACCGTATAATACTCGATTTTGACGCACAATTCCTATTCCAGGATGGAGTCAGAAGTGCTACTGCCGTAGTAGCGGTGACCTATGCAAACGACAGCGTTGTCACGAAAAACACTCAGATGTCGTCGTCGTCGCATTATCATCTTCAGATTGAAGACGACAAGAAGGTCGGCATAAAAAGGCTGAAAGGCTATTTCATTATGAGCAACGACCCCAATGGCGGCTCTTCCACAACATTGCGCATGGCAGTGGTCTACAACGTGAAGATGTTGAAGATGCATGTGCAAGACAATACAGAGGACAAGGCGGCATCTGCTGCCGACACAAAGTCTGGCGCCATGTCACAAAGCCAACGTGGTGACACCGCAAAAACACCAAAGCCTAATGGTGGAGTCTCACAGTCCTCTTCAAATGGCGCGTCGCGCCAAGTGCATCCGACAGGCGTAAAGGGACTCAGTCCGGCAAAGGTTCAACCTATGAACGGTGAACTCCAACCAAAACCAGGATCTTACGTTGGAGCACGCGTCACAGGGCCACAAAAGGATATTACAAACAAGGGTCGTGACGCGATGCCCATAATGAAACTAAAGCCTTTGAAGGCGCATCCGACGAAAAAATAAGGCCCTATACTATGTTGAGAGTGGCAGTAAACAGAATAAAGAATGTAGAGTCTGGTGGCGTCCCTCAGGTCATTGTGCTTGAAGGAGACACCATCATTGACATACATCCGCTAAGACAGGAAGAGCCATTTACTGTATGGTTAGGAGGTATGGCAGACGTCGTCGGCACTGGTTCAGAGCGTAGAGCATATATAGAAGGAAACGTTTTGGATGAGAAAAATTTAACACTACGATAATACAACAAATTAAAAGTTAGAGATATGTATAGCGTAAACGAACTTGAAGACAAACTTATAGACCTCGCCTTTGCAGAGGATATAGGTGATGGAGATCATACAACCTTGTGTTGTATTCCCGAAGATGCGATGGGCAAGTCTCACCTTTTGATAAAGGAAGACGGCATACTCGCAGGTGTAGAGGTTGCAAAACGTGTGTTTGCGCGTTTTGATTCGACCATGCAGGTGGAAGTGTTCATCAACGATGGTGCCCATGTAAAGAAGGGCGACATAGCTATGGTTGTGACAGGCAAGGTGCGTTCGTTGCTTCAGACAGAGCGTCTTATGCTCAACATCATGCAGCGAATGAGCGGCATCGCCACAATGACAGCCAAGTATGTTGAGCGTCTGAAGGGCACCAAGACACGTGTGCTCGACACCCGTAAGACCACTCCGGGCATGCGTATGCTCGAGAAGCAGGCTGTGAAGATAGGTGGAGGTGTGAACCATCGCATCGGACTCTTCGATATGATTCTCCTCAAGGACAACCATGTCGACTTTGCAGGTGGCATCGCCAATGCCATCAATCGCTGTCATGACTATCTCAAGGCAAAGAACCTGGACTTGAAGATAGAGATAGAGGTACGCAACTTCGACGAACTTCGTCAGGCGATGGAGTGTGGAGGAATAAACCGCATCATGCTTGACAACTTCTCTGTAGAAGATACGAAGAAGGCCGTTGAGATAGTGAACGGACAGTATGAAATCGAGTCGAGCGGCGGCATCACCTTCGATACCATACGCGACTATGCCGAGTGCGGCGTTGACTTCGTGTCTGTTGGTGCTCTCACACACTCTGTCAAGGGTCTTGACATGTCGTTTAAGGCATGCTAAGCGGTAGAGTCTGCTGAGTTTCAACGTAACGATTTTATTGAAAACATAACAATGTGCGATGGGTCTAACGAGTTGTGAAAGTCTTGTTAGGCCCATTTACGTAAACGAAATAAAAGTCATGAAAAGAACAATTGCAGTATTATTTGCTGTTTGTGTGGTTGCAGCTGCTTCTGCCTGCACAAATCTTATTGTCGGCAAGAATGCGAGTGCCGACGGTTCGGTGATGTGTACCTACAGCGCCGACGACTACGGAATGTTTTGTAATTTGTGCCATTATCCTGCAGGCAGACATGCCAACGGCACGATTCGTAAGATTTTTGATGGCGACACAAAGGTCTATCATGGAGAAATCGCAGAGGCACCAGTGACCTACAACGTCATTGGTAACATAAACGAGTTTCAGGTGGCGATAGCCGAGACTACATACGGTGGTCGTGAAGAGATGGTAGACCCGACGGGTGTGCTCGATTACGGTTCGCTGATGCATGTTGCGCTTCAGCGTAGCAAGACCGCTCGTGAGGCCATTTCCGTAATGACATCTTTGGTGGAGCGTTATGGATATTGCTCCGAAGGTGAGACCTTCACCATCTGCGACCCCAACGAAGCATGGATAATGGAGATGATGGGCATGGGCCCTGGCTCGAAGAGTGCAGTGTGGGTAGCATTGCGTATTCCCGACAATGCCATCTGCGCACATGCCAACCAGAGTCGCATTGGCAAGTTCAATATGAAAGACAAGCAGAACGTCATCTGCTCAAAGAACGTTATAAAGTATGCGAGAAAGATGGGGTGGTATGACGGAAAAGACGAGGACTTCTCTTGGAAGAACACCTATGCCCGTCCTGATTTTGGAGGAAGACGTTTCTGTGATGCACGTGTGTGGAGCTTCTTCCGTCATTTCGACAACAACTTCGACAAATATCTTCCTTGGGCTTTGGGCACAGACCCTGACGCAGAGGACATGCCCTTGTGGATTGTTCCAAACCGCAAGCTGAAACTGCAGGACGTAGAGATGTGCATGCGCGACCACTATGAGGGTACTGCCCTTGACATCAGCAACCGCAAAATTGCTGGTGGTATATGGAACATGCCTTATCAGCCGACTCCTTTGAAGTATGAGCTTGATGGTAAAACATATTTCAGTGAGCGTCCGATAAGCACCCAGCAGACCGCTTTCACCTTTGTCGCACAGTTGCGTTCGTGGCTGCCTCGTGAGATAGGTGGAGTGCTGTGGTTTGGCAATGACGACTCCAACATGGTAGCGTTCACGCCTATATATTGTTCAAACACCCGTCAGCCCGAGTGCTATAACACGCCAGGAGCCGACGCAGTGACGTTCTCTAACAAGAATGCGTTCTGGGTTTGCAACTGGGTGAGCAACATGGTATATCCGCGTTATAGCCAGATGTTCCCGTCGTTGCAGGCTGTTCGCGACAGCCTCGACAACAGTTACATTGCCAACCAGTCAGAGGTGGAGGCAAAGGCTCTTGAGATGTTGAAGACAGACGGTCACGATGCCGTAGTGAAATATCTCAACGACTATTCTATCGAGAAGGCGCAGCAGATGCTTGACTGCTGGAACAAACTTGCAATCTATCTCATCGTTAAATATAACGACATGACAATAAAGCCGGAGAAGAACGGTAAGTTTGAGCGCACCGATACAGGCATAGGTGCCACGGTTGCTCGTCCAGGATATTCTAAGGAATATGCAAGAGAGATGAAAAATATCTCTGGCGATAAATATACGGAGCCGGCAGCGAAAAAATAAGCCTATCTGTATGGTTATCAGATAATAAACGTCCCTCTGTGACTTGTTTAGGTCGCAGGGGGATTATACTTTAGTAAAAATAATGCAGGGAGATATTGTAATTTTTACAATATTTTCTTTCGCGTTAAAAAAATAATGCTTATCTTTGCAATGCATTAAAAACGAAAAGACAACAAGATATGTACGAAAATGCTGCTTATCATAGATTGGTTGCCTGCGGGGTGCGCCCTTCAATGCAGAGGCTGGCAATAATGAACTATCTTCTTGATAATGCTACACACCCTACAGTTGAAGAAGTCCATAGACATCTGGTGCAGAAGATACCATCGTTAAGTCGCACCACGCTTTATAACACGCTTCGGTTGTTTTCCGAGCATGGGGCAGCGCAGATGTTGACAATAGACGACCATCGCGTATGCTACGACGGTGACATCCGTCCGCACGTACACTTCTTCTGTAAAAAATGCGGTCGCGTAATCGATTTGTTCGATGTGCCAGCTCCCTCGGCAGTAGAAGTGAGCGACATTGACGGAAATAGGATGGATGAAGCACAGTTGTATTATCGTGGAGTGTGCGTGAAATGTCTTGAACAGGAGTAGCAATACCCTTGTTTCATCTGACACAGAAAGTGAATTTAAAAACATTATAAAACATTATTTATACAAAAGCATTATGAAAAAGAAATTTATCTGTACCGTTTGTGGTTACATCTATGAGGGAGCTGAAGCTCCTGAGAAGTGTCCGGTTTGCAACGCTCCGAAGAGTAAGTTCAAGGAAATGGAAAACGTTGGAGAAGAGGCTGCTTTCGCTACAGTTCACACTCTTGGCGCAGCACGCACTGAGGATGCCAATGCCGAAATGATTAAAGACCTCGAGACACACTTCAATGGTGAGTGTGGTGAGGTTGGTATGTATCTGGCAATGAGCAGACAGGCCGACCGTGAGGGCTATCCCGAAATTGCAGAGGCTTTCAAGCGTTATGCGTTTGAGGAGGCAGAGCACGCCAGCAAGTTTGCAGAACTGCTCGGCGATGTGTTGAAAGACACAAAGAGCAACCTCGAGGCTCGCATCGCAGCAGAGCGTGGAGCCTGTGAGGACAAGTTCCGCATCGCAAAGAACGCAAAGGCTGCTGGCATGGATGCTACCCACGACACTGTTCATGAGATGGCAAAGGACGAGGCTCGTCACTGCGCTGGCTTCATGGGACTGTACAAGAGATATTTCTCTAAGTAACACACGGACTGATCGTACATGTGTACGGCAGTAAAAACAACGGGCATGGAAATGTATGTTTCCATGCCCGTCTTTTTTTTTATGTTGTATATTGGTGTCGCGATGTTGTCCTGTCAAAATGTGTGAGCCGATTTGTTGGTTTGCGATGCAAGAAACGGCGGAAGTTGCAGTAGGGTCGAGTGACAAAATGATAGTGCCCTTTTGAGCTTGTCAAAGGGGCTCTTTGAGGGCCTCATTAGGTCCCTTTGGGCTTGTCAAGTGGGCCTAATGGGAAAACAAGGCGATTTCTGTCGAAAGTCGGATTTTTGTGTAAGCAAAAGTCACGAATTCGTGACAATGTGTCACGCAGATAGGGTGGTCCCGTTGCTTATAGCTATATAAACAAAAAAACCGCTGGAAATGAATCCAGCGGTCAATCTCTCAATTTTAATTCGAGCTATGCTAAGATTACTCAGCCTGAGCAGCTGCGGTATCCTGAGCTGCAGTATCCTGAGCAGCTGTGTCGTTCAGAGCGATAGAGTCTGAGTCGTTGTTAGCTGCGGGAGCAGCAGTTTTGTTACCACAAGATGCGAATGAGATAGCTGCGATAGCTACGAACATCAAAACTAATTTCTTCATTTTCTTTGCTTTTTTAAATCTGTAAAACAATCATTTGTTTATTAAAACGTTGCAAAGGTAAGTATTTTTTCAATACGACGTTCATCTTTTTCCTTTTTTTTTATGACTTTTTTTGCAAAAAAATGATGATTCTATGGAAGTGATTAAAAATCAATTAGTTATGAATGTATAATAAATGTTAACATGGCGGCGCTGCCGAAAACTTTTTCGGGTACAAGCTCTATTTTTTGCTTTTATGACAAGGTGTTTGGGCGCACAGCGACAAATAAAACATGCATTTTTTTTGAATTACGCCCTTTTTACAGTAACTTTGTAGACTGTTATCGCTCGTATGCCGTTTATGTCTACATCTTCTGTTTCTTGTTTTAAATCCCTATTATATAATAAGGTGGCAAAATGTAGTGGTAGATGGTGTGGTGGAAGTCCGACGATAGGACTGTTGGAAACATTCAGACCACAGCCTGCGGCTTGCGCGGCTTACGACACAACTTAAAAGGAAAAGACAAGAACATGATAGATACTTCTGTATTTCAGGGCAAGACTGCAGCCTATTACACCTTGGGTTGCAAGTTGAATTTCTCGGAAACATCCACTTTCGGACAAATGCTTCAGGAACTTGGCGTGAGAACTGTCGGCGATGGTGAGAAGGCAGACATATGTCTGATAAACACCTGTTCCGTCACAGACGTGGCTGACCACAAGTGTCGTCAGGCCATAAACCGTATGGTTAGAAGCAATCCTGGTGCGCTCGTTGTTGTGACAGGCTGCTACGCACAGCTTGAGCCGCAACGTGTGAGCGACATCGATGGGGTAGACCTCGTGTTAGGTTCGAATGAGAAAGCCAATCTTATACAGTTTCTGAATGATGCCTGGATGGACAAAATAGCACTTGGAAAAGAGTGTGGCGACGATTTGTGCGAAGGCGGTAGTGCTGCCGACAAAAGTTTGCACCGACATTTTTCGGTCAAGACAAAGGACATAAAGTCGTTTGCAAAGTCTTGTTCAAAGGGAAACCGCACGCGCTATTTCCTTAAGGTGCAAGACGGATGCGACTATTTCTGTACATATTGTACCATACCTTACGCCCGTGGATTCTCGCGCAATGCCTCCATAAGCGAGCTTGTGGAGCAAGCAGAGCAGGTCGCTGCGGAGGGTGGTAAGGAGATTGTCATCACTGGCGTTAACATTGGCGATTTTGGTAAGACCACAAAGGAGAGTTTCCTTGACCTGGTGAAAGCGCTCGACGGCGTGGAGGGAATCAGACGCTATCGTATAAGCAGCATGGAGCCCGACTTGCTCACAGATGAGCTGATAGACTATTGTGCCCATAGCCGTGCATTCATGCCGCATTTCCACATACCATTGCAGAGCGGCTCTGACGAGGTGCTGAAACTCATGCACCGCCGTTATGACAAGGCGTTGTTTGCATACAAGGTGGCTCTGGTAAAGGAGAAAATGCCCGACGCCTTTATCGGTGTCGATGTGATGGTGGGTTGTCGTGGCGAGAAACCGGAACTGTTTGAGGAGTGTTACGAGTTCCTCGATGGTCTGGACGTGACCCAGTTGCATGTGTTCCCTTACAGCGAGCGTCCCGGCACCGCTGCCCTGCGCATACCTTATATTGTAGACGAAAAGGAGAAGAAGGCGCGTAGCAAACGTCTCTTGGAGTTGAGTGACAACAAACTGCATGCGTTTTATAAAACCTATTCCGGCCAGACGGCGGAGGTACTTCTTGAAAAGGCCGCGCGCGGTAAGGCTATGCACGGATTTACACGCAACTATGTTCGTGTGGAACTTCCGCCTGCGCTTTCTGACGCAAGCCTTGACAACAGTGTCGTAAACGTAAGGTTAGGCGACTTCAACGCAAAGCGCAATGCCTTGATGGCGGAGTTGCTGTAATGGGTAATGGTAATCACAAGTGAAAGATGAAAGTAGCTATTGTCATACTTAACTGGAATGGGCGCAACATGTTGCGCCGTTTTCTGCCTTCCGTGCTCAGCCATTCGGACGGGGCAACGGTCGTTGTTGCAGACAACGCTTCGACCGACGACTCTATTGAGCTCATGGAAAAGGAATTTCCTGGCGTGCGTCTTATAAAGCTCGACAGCAACTATGGTTTTGCGGAGGGCTACAATCTGGCGTTGCGTCAGGTAGATGCCGACTACTATTTGCTACTCAATAGCGATGTGGAGGTGGGTGAGCGCTGGCTCGAACCTCTTGTGGCTTTCCTTGACGAGCATCCAGACTATTGTGCTTGCCAACCCAAATTACGGTCATATTATTTGCGTGACGAATTTGAATATGCTGGTGCTTCCGGTGGCTATATTGACAAATATGGCTACCCGTTTTGTCGTGGTCGTCTCTTTTCTACCGTGGAAAAGGACAAGGGACAGTATGACAAGACGGCGGATGTGTTTTGGGCAACGGGGGCTTGCATGATGATAAGAAGCACCGACTACTGGAACGCAGGCGGATTGGACGCTCGTTTCTTTGCACACTGCGAAGAGATAGACCTCTGCTGGCGTTTGCGCTTGATGGACAGAAGGATAGCATGTGTTCCCCAGAGCGTGGTCTATCATGTCGGTGGTGGCACTCTGCCTAAGAGCAATCCGATGAAGACATATCTCAATTTCAGAAACAATCTCACCATGCTTTACAAGAATCTTGACGAACAGAGTCTTGCAAGGGTGATGCGGGTGCGTCGTGTGCTCGACTATGTGGCTGCGCTGCAGATGCTATTTACGGGCAAACTTGGAGAGTTTAGCGCTGTCATACGTGCGCGTAACGATTTCAAACGCTGGAAGAGTGACTTTGAGTCAGATCGTCAGCACATACAGGCAAGCAGACGTGTCGCTGACGTAGCTGAGATGTTCCCTTATCCTATTCTTGAAAGATATTATCTGAAGGGGAAGAAGACGTTCAGTGCTTTGATGAAACATTAATACAACTGAATTTTCAAAAAAAATAAAGTTAAAGTGCTTTAATTTTGACATTGTTTAAACTTTTTGCGCTAAATGTTTGGACATTTAAATGTTTTTTAGTATTTTTGCCGTGTATAGAGATTTCAAACTATAGATGCAAAAGCTAAATTTCATTATATTGGTATTGGTGGCGCTTCTCTCGGCTTGTGAAATAAAGCTCAAACCAAATGACGATGGAAGTGACGAGGGACGCACTGTGTCGGTCCGTCGTTACGATCGTTTGGAAAGCCGCTATCTCACCACTGGTGATTTTTCCGCTCTTCAGCAAATGAACATTGACTATCCCAAGGAAACGCGTACGTTGGTAGAAGATGTGTTGCGCATTGGCGAGGTCAACGACCCTGAAATCAACAGCAAGTTCCTACATTTTTATCAAGACACTGTGTTGCAGTCGATTATAGCAGAAGTCGAGTTGCAATATGCTAACATGTCTGACATAGACAAGCAGTTCAAGACGGCGTTTGAACGTCTGAAAAAGCTTGTGCCAGGAGTGAAAATTCCGTCGGTATATTCGCAGATAGGAGCTCTTGACCAGAGCATTGTGATAGGTGATAGTTCTATAGGCATTTCTCTCGACAAGTACCTCGGAGCAGACTATACGTTGTACAGAAAATATTATAGCGAGCAGCAGCGTAAGGTGATGGAGCGCGCTTACATTGTGCCAGACGCCATGAGCTTTTATGTATTGAGCCTTTTCCCGTTGAAAGAGCATGACCTTGCTTTTCAAGAAAAGCGTGACGAGCACATGGGTAAGGTCATGTGGGTTGTAAACAGGCTTATGGGCAAGGATGTCTACGACACTAAGTTCACGGCAAAGGTTGCGGCGTTTATGAACAAGAATCCACGCATGCCGATAGCTGAACTTCTCCGTCCGTCTACGACATTGTAGACAGAACGAAAAGGGTAGGGTGTCGTGATTCAGGCATGTGCGCAGAGTTGTGTGTACATTGGATTTACAACAGATTGGTTTCGCTCGCTCTTTTTCCTTGATAGCATCCTGTCTTTTTCATGTAGTTTACCAGTTTGTCCGTAAACTCATGATTTTTTAATTTCCATTTGGGCGCAACGAGCAGGTCGGCTGGTGACTGGCTGACGAATCTCTCTATTATAATGTCTTTGCGCAGCAGTTCGACATATTGTGAAACGAGCTTGATGTACTCTTCAGGGGTGTAAAGGCGGAATGGCGTCGACGCATATTCTGTTGCCAACCGTGTGCCACGGATAATTTGCATCTGGTGAATTTTGAGCACGTCGAGGTCAAGTGCTGAGATTGTCGGCGCCTGGCGCAGGCTCTCATTCTCGTCTTCTCCTGGCAGACCAATGATGATGTGCCCTCCTGTCAGTATGCCCCTTCCATGTGTTTTGCTTATGGCACGTCGGCTACATTCGAAGTCGTGACCGCGGTTTATGCGTCGCAATGTTGCGTCGTTGGCAGACTCTATGCCATATTCCACAATGAGAAAAGTCTGTCTGTTGAGCTGTTCTAAGTAGTTGAGCGTGGCATCGTCAACGGCATCGGGGCGGGTGCCGATGACCAGTCCTACGATGTCTTCTTGTGAGAGGGCTTCTTCATACCTGCGTTTCAGAGTGTCGATGTCTCCGTAAGTATTTGTAAATGCTTGGAAATAAGCTATATACTTCATCGACGGATATTTCTTTGCGAAAAAGTCTTTGCCGTCTTTTATCTGTTGGGCGATGGCTTTGCCTTTTTCGCAATATTGTGGGCTGAAGGAGCGGTTGTCGCAAAACGAGCAGCCTCCGTGTGAGACGTGGCCGTCTCTGTTGGGGCATGAAAAGCCTGCGTCTACAGATATTTTTTGCACACGGAAGGGGAATTGTGTCCTTATCCAGCTTCCATAGTCGTTGTATGGCTTGTTTCCTTCAAATTCAGTGTCTTTGCCCATTGTTGTAATATGTTTGGTAGATGTTGTCTTAATATTGTTCAATAATGTGTTTGCTGTGGAATAGTGAGAACAGCGGATGCAAAATGTTGTGTCGCTGTATTTTTCAGTATAACTTTTTGCAAAAGTACGGAAAAAAAACTACCTTTGCATATGTTTTACTTCATAAAAAAGGTGCTAATGAAAAAGTTCTTTTTATTTTTTACATTGTTTATGGCAGCAGTAGCAGTTTCTGCATCTGAAAAAATAGCCATCAGTGACATTGCTGGCGGCAAGTTTGCCGCACGATATGTTAGCGGAATCAGACCGATTCCAGGTACATCGCTTTATGCACGTATAAGTAGCGACGGCAAGCAGATTGTGGAGTATTCGTTCAAGACCGGCAAGCAGACACGTGTGCTGTTTGACGTGGCCAATACCATGGGCAGCAAGGTGAGTTCGTTTGACGGATATGTGATGTCGCCAGATGGATTGCGCATGCTCATACAGACAAAGACCGAACCCATTTACCGTCGTTCGTTCAAAGCACAGTACTATATATATACGATTGCCAGCCGCAAACTTGAGCCGCTGTCTGTCAACGGTCCGCAGCAGGTGCCGACATGGTCGCCTGACGGCATGCAGGTCTCTTTTGTGCGAAACAACAACATCTTCCTCGTGAAGTTGCTTTACGACAACGCTGAGAGTCAGGTGACAAAAGACGGTGAGTTCAACAAGGTGATAAACGGTGTGCCCGACTGGGTGAATGAGGAGGAGTTTGGCTTGTCAAGTGCTCTCACCTTCACTGCTGACGGCACGATGATTTGCTGGGTGAAGTATGACGAAACGGATGTGAAGACCTATTCTTTGCAGATGTTCCAGGGCGAGAAGCCAGCTCTTACGGAATATGCCGATTATCCTGGACTTTATTCATACAAGTACCCTAAGGCAGGACAGGCCAACTCAAAAGTGTCGGTGTGGAGCTATGACATCAAGAGTCATAAGGCCATGAAGTTGCAGGTGCCACTCGATGCTGACGGCTACATACCGAGAATCAAGGCTACGTCTGACGCGTCGCGTCTGCTTGTGCTGACGCTTAACCGCCATCAGGACGAACTTAATATCTATTCTGTTAATCCGCGAACAACTGTGGCAAGCCTTGTTGTGAAGGAGAAGTCGGACAAGTATGTCAAGGAAGAAGTGTTGAGTGGTCTTAAGATTGGCAAGAACACGATATTGATGCCAAGCGACCGCAGTGGCTATATGAATCTCTATCTTTACAATATGAATGGTCAGCTGCTTCGCACGATAGGCGACGGCACATACGACATAACGGAGAATTATGGCTATAACGAGGCTAATGGTGACGTGTTTTATCAGGCGGCTTCAATCAATCCGCACGACCGTCAGGTGCTTGTCAGCCACAAAAACGGCAAGACGGCGCGCTTGACTAATCAGGAAGGATGGAACTCGGCGGTGTTTGCTGGCGACTACTCTTATTTCATAAACACGTGGAGCGACTACGACACTCCGTATGTGTTCACCGTGCGCGATGCAGCAGGCAAGGTGTTGTCAACTCCTGAGGATAATAAGAAGTTGCGTGAGACCATTGCACAGTATGGATGGACGAAGAAGGAGACGTTTACGTTTACCACTTCGGAGGGAGTGAAACTTGACGGATGGATGGTCAAGCCTGCCGACTTTGACGCGTCACGCAAATATCCAGTCATCCTTTTCCAGTATAGCGGTCCTGGCAGTCAGCAGGTGAAGAACTCTTGGAGTTCGGGCATGATGGGTCAGGGTGGTGCCTTTGACTTCTATTTCGCGCAGCAAGGCTTTATTGTGGCATGTGTCGATGGTCGTGGCACAGGTGGCCGTGGTTCTGAATTTGAGAAGTGTACTTACCTTAAGATCGGTGAGCTTGAATCAAAGGACCAGGTAGAGACGGCTATATATATGGCGTCGTTGCCTTATGTAGACAAAGACAATATCGGTATTTGGGGATGGAGCTATGGCGGATTCAATACGCTTATGAGTATGAGTGAAGGTCGTGGCGTGTTTAAGGCTGGTGTGGCAGTAGCGCCTCCGACAAGCTGGAAGTATTATGACTCCATCTATACAGAGCGCTACATGCGTACTCCTAAGGAAAATCCTGACGGCTACAACGTGAACCCGATTGTGCGTGCACCGAAGTTGCACGGAGCGTTGCTTATCTGTCATGGACTGGCTGACGACAACGTGCATCCGCAAAACACCTTTGAATATGCAGAGGCTTTGGTACAGGCAGATAAGGACTTCCGTGAGCTGTACTATACTAACAGAAACCATAGCATATTCGGCGGAAATACGCGCAATCATTTGATGCGTCAGATTGCCAAATTCTTTATTACTGAGATGAAGAAGTAAATGGACTTTTAAAAACTTCGAACCCCTACGTCTTGTGGCGCATATGGTTGCGGACTGTGGCGTAGGCTAAGAATATGCCGACGGGCGTGTGAACATCAAGATGAGTTCGCACGCCCGTTGTGTGTTTGGGAGATGTCGTGGTTTAACGGCGCTTCTTGCCACATTCCGGACATTCGCCTTTTATAACGAAAGATGTGGAGGTGGGGATGAAGCCATCAGGTAATGCAAAGTGTGGAATCTGGATGTCTTCAAGGCAAAAAGAGCGCTGGCACGATTCGCAGTAAAAGTGTATGTGACCGTCGGTGTGGTGACATGTGCCGCTGTCGGCGCACAATTCGTAATTGAGTATGCCGCGTCCGTCTTCAAACGAGTGAACCACGTCGTGTTCAAGGAAGAGTGACAGTACGCGAAATATGCTTGATTTGTCCATGTTGGGCATCTTGCTTTCCAATGCCGACAGACTCATGGGGAACTGGGCTTTAGCAAGCTCCTTCAGTACCAAAATTCTATTCGATGTTGCTGTGACACCTTTCATCTTCAGTCTGTATGTGGCTTCTTCGTGGTTCATATTTGCTGTGATTGCTGTTTTGTTCAATTTACTGCAAAATTACGCATTATTATTTTTTAATTTCTCTTTTGTGGGCATATTTCATTACGCTTTTTTTGTAAAGGCAAAATCAATGGCATTTTGTGTGAAATCTGTTGAAATAAAGTTGGCGTATTTTAATAATTATTGCTAACTTTGCAAACTGAAAATTGCAATTTGGATATTTTTAAGAAAAATTCTACTCGAGACAATAATAATTGTTTTAATATTTTATGGATTTCATCTTATTAATCACAGTCATTTTGACGGCTGTTGTATTGGTGGTAGGTGCATACGTGGTTGCAAAACTCGTAGGTCCCCGTTCGTACAATCCTGTTAAAGGTCAGCCTTTTGAGTGTGGTATCCCTACGCGAGGAACCTCTTGGATTCCGGTACACGTGGGCTACTATCTCTTTGCCATCCTTTTCCTGATGTTCGACATTGAGACACTTTTCCTCTACCCCTGGGCAGTGGTTGTCAAGCAGTTTGGAGCTATGGCGCTTGCGAGCGTCGGATTCTTCATGCTGGTATTGGTATTTGGCCTTGCATACGCTTGGCGGAAAGGAGCATTGGAATGGAAGTAAGAAAACCTGTTATCAAGAGTATCCCTTACGATGAGTTCAAGGACAACGAAAGCCTTGAGAAAATCGTAGACGAGCTCCACGAAGGAGGCGTCAATGTAGTGGTTGGCTCGCTCGACCAGGCTATCAACTGGGGCCGTTCCAACTCTTTGTGGTCATTAA
>JALEVZ010000002.1 GCA_022788105.1 Prevotella sp.
AATGTTTTTTAGTAGTAAAATTTAAATTTTAAAATGAACACTTTAAGTTACAAGACTATTTCCGTAAACAAGGAAACAGCCAAGAAAGAGTGGGTCGTGGTAGACGCCAGCGACCAGATTGTAGGCCGCCTCTGCTCTAAAGTAGCCAAGCTGCTTCGCGGAAAGTACAAGCCCACATTCACTCCCCACGTAGACTGTGGTGACAATGTTATCATCATCAACGCCGACAAGGTTGTCTTCTCTGGCAAGAAAGAGACAGACAAGGTCTACACACGTTATACCGGTTATCCCGGCGGACAGCGCTTCAACACTCCCGCAGAGCTGCGCAAGCGCGAGGGCGGTATCGACAAGATCATCCGTCACGCCGTTAAGGGTATGCTCCCCAAGGGTCCTTTAGGCCGTAGCCTGATGGACAACCTCTACGTATATGAGGGTACAGAGCACAAGCACGAGGCACAGAAGCCCAAGGCAATTGATATTAACCAGTATAAATAATAAGGTAGAAAGATGGAAATGATTAATGCAATAGGTCGCCGCAAAAGCGCTGTAGCTCGTGTATATGTTACAGAAGGCACCGGCAAGATCACTATTAATAAGGTAGAACTCTCTAAGTATTTCCCTTCTGCAATCCTGCAGTACGTTGTAAAGCAGCCCCTGCTGGCTCTTGAGGCAACAGAGAAGTACGACATCAAGGCAAACCTCGACGGTGGCGGTTTCACCGGTCAGAGCCAGGCTCTGCGTCTCGCCATCGCACGTGCGCTGGTTAAGATCAACGCCGAGGACAAGAAAGCCCTGAAAGACCACGGATTCCTCACTCGCGACTCACGTGCCGTTGAGCGTAAGAAACCCGGTCGGCCCAAGGCTCGTCGCCGCTTCCAGTTCAGCAAGCGTTAATATTTGGACACCGCTTGTCCGCCATGAGGCGTCTGCGACAGTGTGGCTTATGTGCCGCATGAGTGCCGACATGTCGGTCCGACGGACCGCAACCCTTATGTCCACGTGGCAAGTAGTCCAAGCAGTTTAGCATCCAAACCTGCGAGACCCCAGACTGTAACAATACAACACAAAACAACAATCAACACACAGATTGGGTTACCCGTAGGCTGGTTCGAGAAAAACTAAAAGGAAAGTAAACAACAAGTTAAAAGCAAAACAAAATGTCAAGAACAAATTTTGACCAGTTACTCCAGGCAGGTTGCCACTTTGGCCACCTCCGTCGCAAGTGGAATCCCGCAATGGCTCCTTACATCTTCATGGAGCGCAACGGCATCCATATCATCGATCTTAACAAGACCGTAGCCAAGATTGACGAGGCTGCAGAGGCTCTGAAGCAGATTGCAAAGCAGGGCAAGAAGATCCTGTTCGTCGCTACTAAAAAACAAGCTAAGGACGTTGTTGCCGAGAAGGCAGCAAGCGTAAACATGCCTTACGTTATCGAGCGTTGGCCGGGCGGTATGCTCACCAACTTCCCCACTATCCGCAAGGCTGTGAAGAAAATGGCGAACATCGACAAGCTGATGAACGACGGAACATTCTCTAACCTCTCTAAGCGTGAGCTCCTCCAGGTGACACGCCAGCGCGCAAAGCTCGAGAAGAACCTCGGCTCTATCGCTGACCTGACTCGCCTCCCCAGCGCCCTCTTCGTAGTGGACGTGATGAAGGAGAACATCGCAGTGAAGGAGGCTAACCGTCTGGGTATCCCCGTTTTCGCTATCGTTGACACCAACTCTAACCCCAAAGACATCGACTACGTAATCCCCGCTAACGACGACGCTAAGGATTCTGTAGACGCTATACTTTCTGCATGCTGCGCAGCTATCGCTGAGGGCGTGGAGGAGCGCAAGGTAGAGAAGGCTGACGAGAAGGCTGCCGCTGAGCAGAACGAGGCTGCTGCCGACAAGAAGCGCGTACGCAAGGCTCGCAAGGAAGAGGCTCCTAAGGCTGAGGCTGAGGAGGCTCCCGCAGCAGAGTAATGCAAGTGCTAAGACAACAAGTACATAATAAAATTTTATAACCAAACACATGGTGCGGACTCCGCGTCCGCACCATAATAACAACAACAACTATGGCTGTTTCAATTGAAGACATCAAGAAACTTCGTGCCATGACTGGCGCCGGACTTGCAGACGTAAAGAAGGCCCTCACAGAGGCAGAAGGTGATTTCGATAAGGCAAAAGAACTGCTCCGTGAGCGTGGACTCGCTATCGCTGCAAAGCGTTCTGACCGCGAGACATCTAACGGTTGCGTGCTCGTGAAGTGTGTAGACGGCTTTGCTGCCATCATCGCGCTGAAGTGCGAGACCGACTTCGTGGCTAACGGTGCTGACTTCATCAAGCTGACAAGCGACATCCTCGATGCTGCTATCGCTGCTAAGGCTCAGACTCTTGACGAGGTTAAGGCTCTGAAGCTCGGCGAGGGCGACGTTCAGGCTGCTGTTACACAGCGCTCTGGCATCACTGGCGAGAAGATGGAGCTTGACGGCTACAACGTGCTCGAGGGTGAGAATATCGAGGTTTACGACCACATGAACAAGCACACTCTCTGCACCATGGTACAGCTCAACAAGGCTAACGCTGAGGTTGGACACAAGGTTGCCATGCAGGTTGCAGCTATGAAGCCCATCGCTCTTGACGAGGAGTCTGTTCCTGAGTCAGTGAAGGAGGAGGAGTACAAGGTAGCTGTAGAGAAGACCAAAGAAGAGCAGATCGAGAAGGCAGTAGAGGTAGCTGTAAAGAAGGCTGGCCTCAACCCCAACCACTTCGACTCTGAAGACCACATCGAGTCTAACCAGGGCAAGGGATGGATTACTGCTGAAGACGTTGCTAAGTTCCGTGAGATCAAGGCTACAGTGTCTGCCGAGAAGGCTGCAAACCTCAACGAGAACATGATTCAGAACATCGCTAAGGGTCGTGTAGGCAAGTTCTTGAAGGAGAGCTGCCTCGTGGCTCAGGAGTTCCAGTTCGGCGATGGCGACAAGGAGAGCGTTGCCGACTACCTGAAGAAGCAGGACAAGGAGCTGAAGATTGTAGCTTACAAGCGCTTCACTCTCGCTGCAGAGTAATCAGGGACTGGACTTCCAGACCGCAACAATAGACAAAACTGAAGAGTTATAAAGAGTCGGAAAAGCTCTTTATAGCTCTTCTTTCGTTTTAACGCTACACTGCTTTCGCATTGACGCTGCCCTGCTTTCGCTTTAATGCAGCCCTGCTTTGGCTTTAATGCAGCCCTGCTTTCGCATTGGCGCTGCCCTGCTTTGGCTTTAATGCAGTCTTGCTTTGGCATTGGCGCAACCCTGCTATCGCATTGGCGCTGCTCTGCTTTCGTAGACGCGGAAAAGGTTGATGCAGCGTAACATGAAAGTGCGGGGCAACAGCCGCCCAATAACAATAAAATTGCAAACATGAAGATATTTGCCGTAGGAATGAACTACATCCAGCACAATAAAGAGCTGGACGGAACGTTATATAAACCGGAGACACCGGTGATTTTTACAAAAGCCGACTCGGCACTGCTCAAAGACAAGAAGCCGTTCTTTATCCCTGACTTCATGGGACGTATCGACTACGAGGCGGAAGTGGCAGTGCGCATATCGCGACTCGGCAAGACCATACCCGAACGCTTTGCACATCGCTACTACGATGCGGTGACCGTCGGAATAGATTTCACCGCCCGTGAGTTGCAGCAGAAGTTGCGCGCAAACGGCGAACCGTGGGACCTGTGCAAGGGATTTGACGGCTCGGCAGCACTGGGAGAGTGGGTCAGCGTGGACAAATTCCGCGATGTGCAGGCGCTACACTTCCATCTCGACATCAATGGCAACACCGTGCAGGAGGGTCGAACCTCTGACATGCTGTTCTCTATCGACAGCCTCATTGCCTACATCAGTCGCTTCTTCACCCTCAAGACGGGCGACATCCTGTTTACTGGAACACCCGTCGGCGTCGGCCCCGTACACATCGACGACCATCTTGAGGGTTATATCGAAGACCGTAAGGTGCTCGATTTCAGCTGCAAGTGATGGATTTATTGTCTGCAAGTGATGGATTTATTGTCTGCAAGTGATGGATTTATTGTCTGCAAGAGATGAATTTATTGTCTGCAAGAGATGAATTTATTGTCTGCAAGAGATGAATTTATTGTATGCAAGTGATGGATTTATTGTCTGCAAGAGACAGATATGGCACAATAAGAAAGTGCTTAAACAAAAGCGATTATCAGCAACACAACAAACAACGACCGTAGCGTGACAAGATTACTTTACATAGTAGCGATGCTTGCCACTGTGCTTTCACCACTGAAGGCGCAGGTGCAGAGGTTCTATAACCTTACCGCCGACGAGGTGGCGATAGGGCAGACACTGCCGGAATTTACATGCTCCATGCCGCTTGACGGCAACTTTGCCGACTCTCTTTACACGGTGTCGCTGCTCTATCCTGAGTTCATCGACATGACACCATCGGACATAAGCGCCATGAAAGCACTCGGCGTTGACACGCTGCCTGCCATGCCCGTGGTGAGTAGCCATGTCGCTATGGACAGGAAACGTGGGGTGCTTGAAGCTGGCTTCTGCCCGCTGGTGTACCGTGACGGCCGCTACCGTATTCTTGTGAGCTTCATGCTGAAGGTGGAATCGCGCCATGTCGCAACTCCGCTGCGCAGCCATGCCAACGCCATAAAGCGCTCTGGAGCAGATAATGGAAGCCTTGATGCCAATGGAAATAGCCACTCTGGCGCTGCCAACACCTCTTCTGCTGCATCGCGTTATGCCGCTTCGTCAGTGCTTTCGACAGGTCGTTGGGCGAAGATTCGTGTGCCGTCGACAGGCGTCTACCAGATAACCGATGCGTTGATTCGTCAGGCTGGCTTCTCCGACCCGTCGCATGTAAAGGTCTATGGCTATGGTGGCAACCTCATAAACGAACAGCTTGTAGGCTCAGAACTTGCCGAAAGCGACGACCTGAAAGAGGTGGCGACATGCACAGTAGGCGGCCGTCGTCTGCTCTACGCCAAAGGTCCAGTGCATTGGACGGCAAAGGGTGAGCGACGTCGGGTTCGCAATCCATACTCCGACTACGGCTACTATTTCCTTACACAAGACAACGAGGGCACACCAGCCTCTATCAGTGAAGAGGAGTTCGTTGCCTTGTTCAGCGATTCGCCAGACCGTTACCACTCGTTACATGAGTCTGACGGCTACTCCTGGTTCCACGGTGGACGCAACCTTGTCGACGGCAAGTCGGTAGCAGTGGGTGAGACACAGAAGATAACCATTGCCGACAATCCTGCCGCATCGCGTGCCAGGGCGACGGTGGTCGTGACCTCTAACATCGCCTCTACGGTGGAGGTGTTGGTCAATGGCGAGTCGATGGGGTCCATCACCGTGCTGCTGGGCAACGAGGATGACGCCGTGTCATACAACAAAGCTAATGAGAGGTCGGCGACATATACGCTCTCCGACGCGGTGGACGGCAAGTATGTGTTCACCATAAAGCCCGTGGCAGGCGGTCCCGTGCGCCTCGACTACATCGACATAACGTGGGATGAGCCTGTCGCTGTGCCTTCGTTGGCAGACACGCAGTTCCCATCGCCAGAATATGTCTACAACATCACTAACCAAAACCACCATGCCGACCCACAGGCAGACATGGTTATAATCATACCTACAAGCCAGAAGTTGCTGGCACAAGCCACCCGTCTGGCTGAGTTTCACCGCCAACACGACGGCATGAGAGTCAACATCGTGCCGGCAGACGAACTATACAACGAGTTCTCAAGCGGCACTCCCGACGCCAGCGCTTACCGTCGCTACATGAAAATGCTGTACGACAGGGCAGAGAGCGATGCCGACCTGCCAGGCTATCTTGTGCTCTTCGGCGACGGTGTGTGGGACAACCGCATGCTGACACCAGACTGTCGCTCGTTCGTACTCGACGACTACCTGTTGTGTTACGAGAGCGAAAACTCATACAGCGAGGTCGAATGTTATGTCGACGACGGCTTCTTCTGCTATCTTGACGACGGCGAGGGCCTGCTGCCGACAAGCAGAGACAAACTCGATGTGGCGGTGGGACGATTCCCCGTGACCACCGAGAGCGATGCGAAAGGTATTGTTGACAAGGTGATAGCATACGCTTCCAACAAAAATGCGGGCGCATGGCGCAACACATTGGTGTTTATGGGAGACGACGGTAACAACAACTTGCACATGCGAGACGAAAACCAGACGGCGGATAAGACGTCTGCACTCTACCCCGGATATCTCGTAAAGAAGGTGATGTGGGACGCATATAAACGCGAAACATCGGCAACAGGAAACATCTACCCAGAGGTGACACGACTGCTCAAGCAGCAACAGCAGCAGGGAGCACTCGTCATGAACTACGCCGGACACGGCTCGTCGTTGCAGCTGTCGCACGAAAACGTGTTGCGAGTGTCTGACTTCAAGGAGTTCACAAACACCAATCTGCCGCTGTGGATCTCGGCATCGTGCGACGTGTTGCCCTTTGATGGCAATACCGTCACGCTGGGTGAGGCGGCGGTGATAAACCCCAAGGGTGGCGCCGTAGCGTTTTTCGGCACCACACGAACGGTGTTTACCAACTACAACAAGACCATAAACCAGGCTTATATGCGCCATGTGCTGAGCCTTGACGACAACGGACGTCCCGTCACTATTGGTGAGGCGCAGCGCCGCGCGAAGAACGAGATGGTTGAAACCGGTGGCGACCTGACGGTGAACAAGCTGCAATACACTCTGCTCGGCGACCCCGCCCTGCCGCTGGCACTGCCTACCATGAAGGTGGTGGTGGACAAGATAAACGGTGTGGAGACTGGGTCGGCGACGTTGCCACGTCTTAAAGCTGGCTCGGTGGCTACCGTAGAGGGACACATTGAGGGTGGCGACAACTTCAATGGCGTTGCCACCGCCACGGTGCGCGACACCCGTGAGCTTATCACCTGTCGCCAAAACGACGCCCATGACAAAGACGGCAGCAAGTACGCGTTCGAGTTCTACGACCGCCCCCGCACCATCTATGCCGGCAGCGACAGCGTGAGGGCAGGCAAGTTTGAGTTTACATTTGCCGTGCCTAAGGACATAAACTACGAGGAAGGCAGCGGACTGATAAACATCTACGCCATCAGTAGCGACCACAACACGTCGGCACACGGCAGCAGCGAGTCGTTCATCGTCAACGGCTCAGAGCTTGCCGAGAACGACTCCATAGGTCCGTCAATATACTGTTACCTCAATTCACCGTCGTTTACAAACGGTGGAAAGGTCAACACCACACCGTTCTTCGTGGCTACCATCAACGACCAGGACGGCATAAACGCCTCTGGCAGCGGCATCGGACACGACATGCAGCTTGTCATCGACGGCGACATGGGCAAGACCTACAGTCTGAACGACAACTTCAGCTACGACTTCGGAACATACACTTCTGGCTCGACCTATTACTCGTTGCCCGAACTTGAGCCGGGCGAGCACCGTCTCCTGTTCCGTGCATGGGACGTGCTGAACAACGCGTCGACGGCAGAATTGACATTCACCGTGGTGAAAGGGTTGCGGCCAACGCTCTTCAACGTGAGCTGTACCGACAATCCCGCGACAACCTCCACGACGTTCATCATAAGCCACGACCGCACGGGCAGCACCGTAGACGTAGACATCGACATCTTCGACATGAGCGGACGACAGCTGTGGCGACACTCCGAGAGCGGCGTGAGCACCGACAACGCCTACACCGTGGAGTGGAATCTCACGACAGACGGAGGGCGACGCCTGCAGACAGGAGTCTATCTCTACCGCGCACGGATAAGCTGCGACGGCAGCAGCAAGGTGTCGAAAGCTAAGAAACTTGTTATAATCGGCAATAAATAAAGGTGCAAAGCGTTATATCTACATAGTAAAAACAAGACAATGAGAACATACATCAAAACCCTCATAGCGGCAGTTTGCGTGGCAGTGGCACTGCCAGCGGCAGCACAGAAGGAAGACTTCTTCAACCCGGTGAACACCTCTGTCACCTCACAGACCATCGCGCCAGACGCGCGCTCGGCAGGTATGGGCGACGTAGGTGTTGCTACCGACCCCGACGTGGTGTCGCAGTATTGGAACCCCGCGAAGTACCCGTTCACCATTTCACGTGCCGGTGTGGCGCTCAACTACACCCCGTGGCTGCGCCAACTCGTCAGCGACATGGACCTGGCATACCTCGCTGGCTACTACCGCATAGGCGACTACTCGGCAGTGTCGGCGTCGTTGCGCTACTTCTCGCTGGGTGAAGTGTTCCTCGATATGTCCGACGATGCCATGACCATCAACCCTTACGAGATGTCGGTAGACGTGGCTTACTCGCTCATGCTTAGCGAAACGTTCTCTATCGCTGCCGCCGTGCGATGGATATACTCCGACCTTACCTACGACTACACGTCTGACACGGCGCCCGGTTCAGCGTTTGCTGCCGACCTGTCGTGCTATTATCAGAACTACATCAATCTCGGACAGCGCGAGTGTCAGCTCGGATTGGGTCTTAATATTTCCAATATCGGTAGCAAAATATCGTTCGGTGGCGACAACAACTCGGAGTTTATACCGACCAATATGCGCCTCGGCGCCTCGCTCATGATTCCCATCGACGAGTACAACCGCTTCACCATTGCCGCCGATGCCAACAAACTGCTCGTGCCGACATACCCCAAACAGGACGAGGGTGAATCGACAGAAGACTACCAGGAGCGCGTGCAGAAAGACTATTACGACGTGTCGTCGATAAGCGGCATATTCAAAAGCTTCGGCGACGCACCCGGCGGATTCAAGGAGGAGCTGCAGGAGATACAGTGGAGCGTGGGTGGCGAATATGTCTACCACGACAAGTTTGCGCTGCGTGCGGGCTACCACCACGAGTCAGCAAACAAGGGTAACCGCAAATACTTCACCGTGGGAGCCGGCTTTAAGATGAATGTCTTCTCGCTTGACGCGGGATATGTCATCGCCACAGCAAAGAGCAATCCGCTCGACCAGACGCTGCGCTTCACGCTGTCGTTTGACATGGACGGCATAAAAGACCTCTTCAGACGCAGATAAAAAAGCACAAAGACAAATTGCAAACACCATTAAGCAAAAGGAAATGAACATACGTGTAGGATTCGGATATGACGTACACCGCCTCGTAGAAGGCCGCGACCTATGGCTGGGTGGCATAAAGATAGACCACACACTGGGTCTGCTCGGCCACAGCGACGCCGATGTGTTGATTCATGCCATCTGCGATGCGCTGCTCGGCGCTGCCAACATGCGCGACATTGGCTACCACTTCCCCGACACGTCTGCCGACACGCTGAACGTGGATAGCAAGATATTGCTGCGCAAAACCATTGAACTCATCGCCACAAAAGGCTATCGCCTCGGAAACGTAGACGCTACCGTCTGCGCCGAACGGCCCAAAATCAATCCTCATGTGCCTGCCATGAAAGTCTGTCTGGCACAGGTCATGGGGACCGATGAAGACAATATCTCCATCAAAGCCACCACCACCGAGCGACTTGGGTTTACTGGTCGTGAGGAGGGCATATCGGCTTACGCCACCGTGTTGATAGAGAAGGAATAACGTAAAGATAGAGAATGAATCTCTTAAAGATATGGAAGCCGTCGTGGCTTTATGTAAGAGCCGCGCTGTACAAAATCGAGTGGCGCGGTGTAAGTAACGTTGTCTGTACGGCAAAAAGGCGTAGTTATGAGCAGTCCTGTCTATTGTAAACAAAGGTTAAATGCTGGTTTATAGACCGTTACGGCGTTGATGTACGTCAAAAATAATGGCTTTGCAGAGAAAATGTGGTAGAATTGTTTGCGCAAACAGCGCTTTCTTCGTACCTTTGCATCGTCAAAAGGTTAATAGATTGTTTAGGTTAGTAGTAATAGATTTAGGTTTTTAGTTATTAGGTTTAAGGTAAATTGAAACGATTGTTTAACAGGTGACGATGAAGGACGTGAGTCTTTCATTAGTTTCGAAAAATAATTTTAAGTTAAACATAGGAAAAGCGCCGCAGCTCGTTGAGAGTAGCGGCGCCTTTTTTGTTATATACCGTTCGCCCCACACCTTTGGTTCAATGGATTATTGGCTCAGCGGATTAATCCACATGAATAATCCGCAGAGTCCTCATTGTTCAGCGTGTAAGCCTCCATGCCAGTTTTTCTGACATTTTGCTACAATTCTGTCGTAATTTCTTACGCCAATTCTTAACATCTGTTAAACACCCCGCGGCTTTCCCACTACGCCCAAATGACGACGTCAAAGGGCCGTAGTGACGACGCCATTCGGCCGTAGTGACAAGCCCATTTGGGCACTATCATTTTGTCAAACGGGCGCAATTGTCTTTTCGCCACGTTCCAATCGTCTTTTCGCCACGTCCAATCGTCTTTTCATCACGTCCAATATCTTCTTTACTCTGGCTCTATCGTAAAAGCGGGAGTAGTTCGCACCGTTTCCAAGCGCCAACTGTTCCCTCTCCCGTGTTCTTCCCGTCGGAGTCGACTTGTTACCTGAATGAGGCAATGGAGAAAAAGTGTTGACAACGACATTGAAACTTCGAATATTCTTTAAATAAGTCAAGAAAAAGCCCCTTTTGTGTTATTAAATGTTGAATTGTTTGCGCGAACAGCAAAAAGTTCGTATCTTTGCATCGTCAAAAGGTTAATAGATTGTTTAGGTTAGTAGTAATAGATTTAGGTTTTTAGTTATTAGGTTTAAGGTAAATTGATTTGTTTAACAGATGACACCTGGAGGACGTGAGTCTTTCATATGTTGAAAAAGAAATTTTTAAAGTTAAACATAAAAGAAAGCGCCGCAGCTCGTTGAGAGTAGCGGCGCTTTTTCGTTGTGTCCATATTCAATAACATTCCTCAACCCCTACGCTCGCTGCTTGCTCATGCTTCGTGCCCGAATCGATTTAACATTAATGTCCGTCAATGCTCCATTAATTATCATTAGTCGAAGTTTTCGCGCTTTGCGATGGCTGCGCGTGGCCCGGAAGTGATGTAAACCAAAAAGCGCCGCTACTCTCAACGAGCTGCGGCGCTTTCTTTTATGTTTAACTTAAAAATTTCTTTTCAACAGTCGAAAGACTCACGTCCTTCTCTTGTCATCCGTTAAACAAATCAATTTACCTTAAACCTAATAACTAAAAACCTAAATCTATTACTACTAACCTAAACAATCTATTAACCTTTTGACGATGCAAAGATACGAACTTTTTGCTGTTTGCGCAAACAATTCAACATTTAATAACAAAAATATGGGGTTTTCTTGATCTATTTAAAAGATTTTTACCATTATGCTACCGATTGGGCTTTTCTTAGTCCTTGTTTTTTCGTTCTTGCCATGTAGTTTTCCAACCGAATGGTAGGGTGTATTCCTGCGATGCGACATGTTGCTGGCATGAAAGTCTTGCGTATGTGTAGAAAAATATCAATCAATACATGTAAAAACGCCAAAAACGGCGCCGTTATATTTGGCGCATAGGGAGAAATGAATTACTTTTGCATGGCGTAACGCTCAGAGGTGCTTGTCGTAAAGCTTCGATACGCCAGGCTTATCCTGTGCCGGACCTCTTCGCCAGCCTCTGCTGTCGCAGGCAGCGAGTCGTGCTGGGGCGCGCGCCACCCACAAATCCTATTATCTCAGCACTGCGTCGTGACATGCAACGGGCTGTGCTGGCAATATGTAGTTAATTTAAGTTTCGCATGCCTTTGGCATGCTAATAGTTAACAAGTGGACGAGTTAACGAGCTGTTTGCTTTTACAACTCAAACTCTTTATAACCACTTTGATGAGTATGGGTAGCAGCTCGTTTACTTGTACACTTGTTTACTGACAGCAAGTTGAAAACTTGCGAAACTTCAGTAATAAAAATCTAAACAACAAAAAAGTTATGAACAACAAGTCAACCGCTCTTGTCGCTGTGCCCGTGATGCTCAGTTTCTTTGTCATGGGATTCGTCGACCTCGTGGGCATCGCCTCCAATTATGTGAAAGAAGACCTCGCGCTCACTGACGTGCAGGCCAACATCTGTCCTTCGCTCGTGTTTTTCTGGTTTCTCATCTTCTCCGTTCCGACGGGCATGTTGATGAACCGCATCGGACGAAAAAACACGGTTCTGCTCTCGCTCGTTGTCACGGCGCTGTCGCTTGCCATTCCTCTCTTCGGCGAAAGTTTCCCCATTATACTGCTGTCCTTTGCACTGCTCGGCATCGGCAACGCCCTCATGCAGACCAGCATCAATCCTCTTGTCTCCACCATAATAACGGGTCCGCACCTCGCCTCCACGCTCACCTTTGGCCAGTTTGTCAAGGCTATAGCGTCGTTTATGGCTCCGTACATCGCCATGTGGGGTGCCACGGGTGGCATACCGTCGCTCGGACTGGGCTGGAAGGTGCTCTTCCCGATTTATATGGTGATAAGCATCGTCGCCACATTGCTGCTGTGGAGCACACCCATTGAGGAGCAGCCTGCCACTGGCAAGACCTCGTCGGTGGTTGACTGTCTGCGTCTTCTTGCCAACCCCACGGTGCTCATGGCGTTTGTTGCCATCATGTGCTGCGTGGGAATAGACGTCGGCACCAACACCACCGCACCCAAGATTCTGATGGAGCGCCTCGGTCTGTCACTCAACGACGCCGCATTTGCGACGAGTCTTTACTTCATCTGCCGCACCGTGGGCTGTCTTTCTGGTTCGTTCCTTATGCGTGTCATGCGCCATTCCACGTTCTATGCTGTTAGCATTGTGCTCATACTGCTCTCTGCCTGTGGACTGGTGTGGGGCACGACACAGACCATGCTCTACGTCGCTGTAGGTCTTATGGGTCTCGGCAACAGCAATGTGTTCTCCATCATCATGTCTAAGGCGCTGCTCTCCATGCCCGACAAGCAGAACGAGGTGAGTGGTCTGATGATTATGGGACTGTTTGGTGGCACCGTGTTCCCCGTCGTTATGGGCTACGCCAGCGACGCTGTGGGACAGGCTGGAGCCGTCGGTGTGATGGCACTCTGTGGCGTTTATCTGCTCGCCTGCTGCCGTAAGATGTAGTCATTGCGACGCATCGCTGTGAACACGAAGCGAGGGACAAAGACATGTGCGGTAGTTTTTCTTATGCCGAATAGTCGTGTCCCTCTCTTCGACACATCCATATCTCCACGCTGTTGATTATGTTTTGCCACAGAATGTAGCATCCCGGTCCGACCGTTGACAGCGGATTAAGATATGACGAGGCTATCCAGATGCCGAAAGCGGTGTTTTTCTGTCCCAGACCCTGCCCTGCATTGACCGTCGCACTGAAGTAGTGGCCGATAAAGCGGCCTGCACCAAACTGCATGATGCACAGCAGCAGGCCCATCACGGCTATCACGCAGAGGAAGCTCGCTGACGTGTCGGCATGCACAATGTTTTTGATTGTGGTGCCGGAGACGATGAGTAGCGACATAGCCCACGAGTAGTAGGACAGGTCTTTGACGCCCGTTATCCAGCGGTGGAAGCGTTTTGCCCAGTGCTTCACAGCCCATGCCAGCACCATCGGACCCACCAACACCGTCGCTACACGGTAGAGTATAGTGGTGAAAGCGCTCATAAACGAGATGTCGGCAGCCTTGTCGATGAGCGGAAAGCAGATGGGCACGAACAGCGCTGTGATGAAATTGGAGAGGAAGGTGTATGTCGTCATCTGCTCAAGGTTGCCACCTAACTTCTGCGTCACTACTGGGGCGGCAGACGCGCAGGGCGCCACCACGCACACAAGCATCGCCTCGACGAGCACAAGACTCTTTCCTGTAAGCCCAAACTCAAGCACAAGCCATGTCAGCACTATGGCGGTGAGCACCTGAAACAGGCTCAGCCACACGTGCCAACGCACTGGTTGCAGCTGGCGGAAGTCCACCTTGCAGAACACGACAAACAGTGTGAAGAACATGAACAGGGGTAGCAGTAGCTCCATGACGGGTGTGAAAAACACGGCTGCGCTGTCGAGTGCCGGCACGTATGCGAACACCAGATAGACCAAAGAGCCTGTCGCGATAGCCACGGGTAGTGTCCAGTTCTTTATAAATCTTATTATATTGTTCTCCATTTCTTGCCTCTCTTCCTTTCTTTTGTGAGTTCCTGATTATTTAATAAAGGCTTTGGGATAACCCCCTCAGTCTTTATTCTTTATTTAATAAAGGCTTTGGGATAACCCCCTCAGTCTTTATTTTTTTATTTAATAAAGGCCGACCGCCTGTTTGTTTGCGGCCGGCCGTCTATTTGTTTATAGCCTTTTTAAAGCTCAATTATAGTCTTTTTCTGTTCGATAATATTCTATTCTCAAACCGATAATGTTCTATTCTCAAACCGATAATGTTCTATTCTTAAACCGATTATTATCTATCCTCAAACCGATAATTATCTATCCCCGATTCGATTATATTCTATTCTCAAATCGAAAACATCCTACAGCTCTTTAGTTTGCAGAGCCCAGACCCAGCTCTCTGCCCACGGTGTTGAAGCCAGTGAGCATCAGTTTGGGCAGTCCTGGGGCCTGACAGTCGGCGTCGTTCCACTCTACGACCACCGTGCGAGCCTCTCCCGGCATGAGGTGGAAGTAGTTGTCAGAGTAGCTGACGGGCAGAATCTGTTCGCCCTTGCTGTCCACAAGATTGAGGCGCAGCATCATGGCGGGCACGTTAGACGTGTTCGTTATGGTCAGCGTGCGAGAGGTGAGGACGCGTGACGGAGCTACCTCCACCTTCAGATCGTTGGTTCCCAGGGTGCGCACATCGCGCAGTTCCTTCAGGTTGCCCTTGTCGTTGGAGTCTACATATGTGTTTTCTGACAACACGTTGTTGGCTGCATCGGTGAGCGTCAGGCGCACGAAGTAAACCGTTCCGGCATATCTGCGGTCGTCGCCAGGCTCTGCCAGTCCGCTGATGTTGTCGTCGACGTGTAGTGCTGGAATCTCCACGGTAGAGTCGTCAGCCGAGTTTACCGTTGCCGTAGCTTCCTTCACCACCTTTCCGAAGGCGTTCATAATCTGACATTTCGCCGTCAGCAGCTTACGCTCTCCTGCCATGAGGTTCACCACTTCGGGGTTGCGCGTCGACGCGTTCCACTGTATGTGCAGCGGCTCACACGCCTTCTTGCAGCCGAAGAACGCCGCCGTCGGCTCGAAATAGTAGTCGTAGCAGCACCAGGTCATGCTCGGCCAGCAGGAGTGGCTCATCCAGATGAGCAGCCCCATACGGTCTTTCGCGCCCGACTCGTACATCGCACGGTAGCCGTCGTAGTTCTCCCACTGTGCCAGTGCGGCAAAGGCGGCAGCGTCGTTAGGCATGCCGAAGGCGCGGTCTATTATAGCGTTGAATGTCGCTCCGCGCTGTGCGCCCTCCATGCAGTAGTCGTGTGCGCCCCACGTGTCGCCCTGCGGCCACAGCTCGCGCTCTGTAAGCGTGCGATACAGACCCTCTGCTGTCATCATGTTAGGCATGCCACGCTCGGAGTGCAGCTTGCCAGTCTGGTGCTCGAAGTAGAACTTCGGTGTGCATGCCCAGTATGGTCCGTGTCCGCTCACGCCGTCGTCGGCAGAGCTGGAGATATATCCCAGTCCTGGGTTCAGTGTCGAGACATACTCTCTCAGCACCTTGTCGATAGATGCCGGTGGGTAGCCCTCGTTGCGTCCGCAGTATATGCCTATAGACGGATGCTGTCTCATGCGCAGCGTGTAGTCGCGTGCGTTGGCGAGGAACATGTTCTCGTCCTTGGGGTCGGGTCCGTCACATGGGTTGGCGAGCCAGAAGTCCTGCCACACCATGATGCCGTATTTGTCGCATGCGTCGTAGAACTCTTCGTCGCCGGTCATGCCCACCCAGTTTCTTATCATGTTGAAGTTCATGTCGCGATGGTAGCGCACAGCGATGTCGTATTCGCGTGCGCGGTAGAGCAGATTCTGCTCGCTGAATCCCCAGTTGCCGCCCAGCGGTATGAGGCGTCTGCCGTTGACATATATCGCGAGGCGTGTGTCCATGTCGCGGTAGGTCATCTGTCTGATGCCCGCCTTGTAGTCTATGCGGTCAGAGGGTATCGCGGCGGCTTGTGCTGCGGTGCCCTGTGGTGCTGCCGTTGCGTCTGCCACAAACTCAAATCCGGCGTCGTAGAGGTAAGGCTCACC
Organism: Prevotella sp.; assembly: GCA_022788105.1. Taxonomy (GTDB): domain Bacteria; phylum Bacteroidota; class Bacteroidia; order Bacteroidales; family Bacteroidaceae; genus Prevotella. The sequence goes on from JALEVZ010000002.1 coordinate 16,192, forward strand.
ATATCCGTTGGGCCACCACAGGCGCATGTTGCGGTTTTTGAGCTGTGCAAACTCGTCAGGAGAGAAGGTGAACTGTCGCTCCAGTCCTGGCGCGAGTGTCACCTTACGCTCAAACTTTATGTCGCCAATCCATCCGCGTAGCGTTCCCGTCACGTTGCCTTGCTCGTTGTTGCGCACCACTACCGATGCCGTCATGGTGGCGGTGGTGTCGGGGAGTGCCAGCTCTGAGCTGACGAGCGGGTCGGAGAGGCTCACGCTGCCAGCAGCGGTCAGTGCCACATCGTTCCATATTCCGATGTCGCGTCCGCGCACAGTGGTTATCCAGTCCCATCCTATCGTGGCGTGGAACGTCGGGTTGTCGTAGCCCAATATGCCGCCGTTGAAGTCGGTGTTCTGGCGGTTCTTCTCCTTCACAGAGCCGGGGTGTGCGTTTTTCACTATCTCCACCGCCAGTGTGTTGTCGCCGTTGAGGTTGAGCAGGCTGGTCACATCACACTTCGAGCGTGTGAAGGCGCCCTCTATGCGGTCTATCTTCTTGCCGTTGAGGTAGACGTCTGCCTTCCAGTTTATGCCGTCGAAGTTGAGGAAGATGTGTCGTCCCTTCATGTCTTGTGGCACGCGGAAGGTGGTGCGATACCAGAAATTGCTGTTAAAGAACGACTCCGAGGCGTTGTGCCAGTTGTCTGAAATGGAGGGGTCGGGGAGTGCGCCGACGTTGACATAGCTTGTGAGCACGGTGCCGGGAACGGTCGCTGCTATCCAGCCGTCGGTCTTGAAGCCTGGCGACGCAATCTGTTCGCCGCTGGCGCTGACCTGTGAGGCGCGTGCCAGCTGCCAGTTGCCGCCGTCGAGCAGATAGCGTCCGCGGCTGTCGGTGCCGCCAATGGTGTGGCTCTTTGCCACGAGTCCGCCACGTCCCATGACCTCCATCTCGCTCATGACGTAGCGTCCAGAGGCGGTGGGCTGGGTCATCAGCACGCGCACGTAGCGTGCCTTTGTGGTCTTAAACGTTATGTTGTCGGTCAGCGCCTTTCCGCCGGGGAGCTGTGCCACGGTGTGCCATGCGCCCATCTCCGTTGCCACGTCTACGCGGCCCTTCACAGCTTTCTCTATCCAGCAGAGCTTCACGTTGTCGATGTCGGCGGTGCTGCCGAGGTCGACGTATGCCCACTGCTGTCCGCCGTTGTCGCTCATCCATGCGCTGCCGAAGTCGCGTGCGGGCAGCAGGTCGGTCACGGTGTCGTTGCCATTGAAGAATTTTATCTCCGTTATGGTCCAGTATGCTGCTCCCGCCATGTCAAAGTTGAAGCGCAGATGGCTCAGCTCCGTGGCGCCACCGTTGCCCAACGGCATGTCCAACTCTACGATGCGCAGTGGCAGGTCGCCGCTGCCTGTCTGCTTGTTGGGGTCGCTGCTCACCAGCTGCTTCGACTCCTTGCCGGGCAGCGCGTCGCTCTTCTGCTGTGCCAGTGTGCGCTGCTGCGACGCTATGGTCACAGCGTAGCCGCCCTTTGCCTGGTCGGGGTGGTAGGCCACGGTGCAGAATATCTTCACGCGGCTTGCCTTCACGCTCATGTTGTGCCACTTGAAGTCGAGCCACGCCTTATTGCCTATAACGTTGACGTTGGTGTACTCGTTGCCGTCGATGGCACATTCGCGCTTGCGACTTGACAGTGTGCCGCTGTTGGTCGTGGCTACGAGGTGTGGCGGATTGGCTGTCGTCACGATGCCGTCGGTGAGGAGTTGCGGCGTGAGGTTGAAGTCGTGCTGCGACGATGTGCGCACCATGCGGTTGAGCGCCACGTTGCGGTAGTCGTTGCCGGCAGGCACCAGCGATGGCGCGTAGTCTTCGGCGGGATTGCCGGGATATTTGCCTGGTCCTCGTGTCTTGCCGTCGCTGAAACTCATCAGTGCCAGTGCTGAAGCAGCGGCAACAATAGTTCTTATGTTGAGAGTTGCGTTCATAAAATAATGGGTTATGTTTATTGTTTCGATTCTCAATAGTAGAGTGACAGTGAGTAGTCACAATGCAAAAATAATAATAATTCTACACAATAGCGCGTTATTGCCGATAAGAAAATGGGTCGGCGGCGAAAAAAAAGACGACGGAAGCAGGGTGTAAGCGCAACGGCGATTTTGCTGACATTATGGTAGATTTCTGTGGCAAAACGTGACGCCAATTCTTAACGTGTGTTAAAAGCCCCACGATGCTGCCAAAGGGCCGTAGTGAGCGTGTCAAAGGGCCGTAATGAGGGCGTCAAAGGGCCGTAGTGGCAGACTCAAATGGGTGCTTTCATTTTGTCAATTGTGCCCCGTGGATGTTAGAAACGAAATCGCCGCACACGGCTCGGTGGTCATGTGCGGCGATTGTGGTGGTGGGGATGCTGTCGCGCGACGTGTGCCTGACGGCGGCGCGTGGCGCGTGTGCTTATTTCGCTTTGAACTTCTCGCTGAGCTGGTTGATAAGCTCTGCGTCGTCGAAGTAGTCTATCTGCATGGCGTGGCGCACCTCGTCCATGGTCTGTGCTGCCACTGCGCGTGCCTGCTCAGAGCCTTTCTTCAGTATGTTGAAGATTTCGGGGATGTCCTGCTCCAGCTCGTGACGGCGCTGACGCATAGGCTCAAGCATGTTGTTGATGACGGTATTGAGGAACTTCTTGCACTTCATGTCGCCCAGTCCGCCACGGCGATAGTGGTCCTTCATTTCGTCGAGGTTCTGGTATTCGGGCCAGAAGTTGGCGAAGTCGGCGTCGGTAGAGAAGGCGTCGAGGTAGGTGAACACGGCGTTGCCCTCCACCTGGCCAGGGTCGCTGACGTTGAGGTGGTTGGGGTCGGTGTACATTGAGCGCACCTTCTGCCACACATCGTCGGCAGAGTCGCTGAGGTAGATGCAGTTGCCGAGGCTCTTGCTCATCTTCTCCTTGCCGTCGGTGCCGGGCAGACGGCGTGCGGTGGCGTTCTCGGGCAGCAGGATGTTCGGCTCTACGAGCACGTCGCCATAGACTTGGTTGAAGCGTCGTGCGAGCTCGCGTGCCACCTCTATCATGGGCTCTTGGTCTTCGCCAGCGGGCACAGTGGTGGCTTTGAACAGCGTGATGTCGGCAGCTTGGCTCACGGGGTAGCAGAAGAAGCCGAGCGGAATGTTTGCCTCGAAGTTGCGCATCTTGATTTCTGTCTTCACGGTGGGGTTGCGCTGCACGCGCGACACGGTGATGAGGTTCATCAGATAGGTGGTCAGCTCGGCGAGCTCAGGAATCATGCTCTGAATGAAGAGTGTACACTTCTGCGGGTCAAGGCCTGCAGCGAGGTAGTCGAGCGCTACCTCTATGATGTTCTGACGAATCTTTTCGGGGTTGTCGGCATTGTCGGTGAGGGCCTGTACGTCGGCCATAAACACGAACATGCGGTCGAAGTCGCCCTCTTCCTGCAGCAGCACACGGCGGCGCAGCGAGCCGATGTAGTGGCCCAAGTGCAGTTTTCCGGTGGGGCGGTCACCAGTAAGAATTACTTTTCCCATATCCTTATTGTTTTATTTTTCTGTTTGGTTCTTTCGTGGAAAGGGTCTGTGGCAAGGGCTGATGGGGCGGTGGCGCCGTTGCCGGTCAGACGGTATGTGTGGCACAAAGTTAGGCATAAATGTCGAGACTGTGAAGACATTTCGCGCAAAAGTGTGCTTCGTGGCGGTTTTTGGGGGCGTTGTCGGCTGCCTCGCGGCTCTTAGTAGAGCAGCATGAGTCCGGCAAATCCTGCCCAGCATATCATGCGTATGGGGTTTATTTTCAGCACTTTCGTGCCGTAAAACGTTGCGACGAACAGCGCCGTGCTTATCCAGAACTGCCACGGGTTGACCGATGGCAGCGAGAAGTTCTCCTCGTTCATCAGCATGAGCGCGGCGGCGGCAAGCAGTCCTACCACTGCTGGGCGCAGACCGAGAAACATCGACTGCACCAGCGGGGTGTCCATGTATTTCATAAACATGCGGCTGATGAGAATCATAAGTACAAACGACGGCAACACCAGGGCTATGGTGGCAGTGGCGCTGCCGAGCACCGCCATCATGCCGGTGTAGCCGGCATTGTGTACGGCGGCATATCCGCAGTAGGTCGCCGAGTTTATGCCGATGGGTCCGGGCGTCATCTGGCTGATGGCTACTATGTTGGTGAACTCTGGCGAGGTGAGCCAGTGGTGGTTGACGACGGTCTCTGTCTGTATGAGCGACAGCATGCCGTAGCCTCCTCCAAAGCCGAAGAGTCCGATCTGAAAAAACGTGATAAATAGCTGTAGATATATCATTTGCAGAAGCTATGTGTTGTGTGTTGTGGTGTCGGCGACGGGGTGTGACGCGCTCTTACTCCGACGGTTTGAGCAGCATGCCGTAGAGATAGCCTCCCACGGCGGCGGCAATGATGATGATGATGGGGTTGACATGCACCGCCCAGATGAGCAGGGCGCTGCCTACTGGAATCCAGCAGTTGGCGAGGGTGATGTGCGCACTTTTTGCCAACGAGAACGTGGGGGCGGCGATGAGGGCTACCACGGCGGGACGTATGCCGCGGAATATGCTCTCTACCACGGCGTTGTCTTCAAACTGTTTGAAGAACATGGCGATGGCGAGTATTATCAGAAACGACGGCAGGGCTGTGGCAAGCGTCATGCAGAACGCACCCTTCGTGCGACGTAGACGGTATCCTACGAACGTGCTCATGTTTATTGCCATCACGCCAGGGCAACTTTGAGCCACCGCAACGATGTCGATGAAGTCGTCGCGCTCTATCCATTTTTGCTTGTCTACGACCTCGTGCTCTATGATTGGAATCATGGCGTAGCCACCACCGAGGGTGAACATGCCTATCTTGAAGAACGACTTGAAGGCCGTGAGGTAGAATTTGTCCATTAAAATCTCCCTTTATTTAAAAAAGGAGTCGGGACCTGTGCTTGCAGGCCTCCGACTCCTTTCAACTATTGTTATGTTGCCTTTTAGAAGGAAACCTTTACATTACTTGGTCTTCGCCTCAACCCACTTGCGGGCGTTAACGAAGGCTTCAATCCACGGAGTGACTTCGTCGGCGCGGCGGTCGGCGGGGTACCATGCGTTCTGCCAGGGGAAGATGGCGCGCTCGAGGTGCGGCATCATGGCAAGATGGCGGCCGTCCTTAGAGCAGATGCCTGCCACGCTGTAGTCAGAACCGTTGGGGTTGCCGGGATAAGCGGTGTAGTTGTATTTTGCCACTACGCTGTATTCGCTCTCTGCCTCGGGCAGCGAGAACTTGCCTTCGCCGTGTGCTACCCAGATGCCGAGCTTGTTGCCGCTGAGCGACGACAGCATGACGCTGTTGTTTTCGGGTATCTGCAGCGAGAGGAATGTGCTCTCAAACTTGTGCGAATCGTTGTGGAGCATCTTAGCGCGGTTGCTGTGTTCGGGGTTGATGAGGCCCAGTTCTACCATCAGCTGGCAGCCGTTACAGATGCCGAGCGACAGCGTGTCTTCACGTGCATAGAACTTGTCGAGCGCCTCTTTAGCCTTCGGGTTGAAGAGGAATGCGCCTGCCCAACCCTTTGCAGAGCCCAGCACGTCGGAGTTGGAGAAGCCTCCACAGAACACAATCATGTTCACGTCTTCGAGGGTTTCGCGGCCGCTGATGAGGTCGGTCATCATCACATCCTTCACGTCGAAGCCTGCGAGGTAGAGCGAATAAGCCATCTCGCGCTCGCCGTTGGTGCCCTTCTCACGTATGATGGCAGCCTTCACGCCTGACGGGGTGCGACGGTCGGCGCTGATGCCGTAGCTCTTGAGGGTGCCACGGAAGTCGTCGTTGAACGCCATCTCTATTGGCTGACGCTTGTAGTTGGCAAAACGCTCGTCGGCACAGCCGTTGAAGCTCTGCTTCTTGTCGAGCAGCCACGAGGTCTTGTACCACTCGTCGCGCAGTGAGTCGATGTCGAAGGTGTGCTCGTTGTCGCCGTTCTTCACCACGATGGTGCGCTCCGACGGCACGGGGAAGCCTATCTTGGCATAGCTGATGGCAGCGTCTTCCATGTATTTCTTAAACTCTTCCTTGTGCTTGTCGCTCACCTGGATTACCACACCGGGGTTTTCTGCCATGAGAGCCTTTACCATGTCGTCGCCCACGATGTCGTGGAGGTTGATGCGAAGACCGCCTTCGGTGTTGGCGAAGCACATCTCAAGCAGTGTGGTGATGAGTCCACCGGCAGAGATGTCGTGTCCTGCCATAATCCAACCCTTGCCTATCATGTCTTGCACGGCGTTGAAGCAGTCGGCGAAGTACTCTGCATCTTGAACGGTAGGAACGTCGCTTCCCACTTTGCCGAGGCTCTGTGCGAATGCCGAACCGCCCAAACGCTGCTCGTCAAACGAGAAGTCTATGTGGTAGAGTGAGGAGTTCTTGTCGTTGACAACGACCGGAGAGACCACCTTTCTGACGTCGCTCACCTCGCCGCCGGCGCTCACAATGACGGTTCCCGGAGAGATAATCTTCTCGCCGTTGGGGTACTGCTGTGAGAGCGACAGAGAGTCTTTGCCTGTCGGAACGTTGATATGGAGGTCGCAGCAGAAGTCGCTGAGAGCCTTCACAGCGGTGTAGAGACGTGCGTCTTCGCCCTTCTGCGAGCGGCAAGGCCACATCCAGTTGGCAGAGAGAGAGATGCTTTTAAGACCTTCTGCCATAGGAGCCCACACGATGTTGGTAAGTGCTTCTGCCACCGACAGCACGCTGCCAGCCTCTGGCGACGCCAGTCCTGCCTGCGGAGCGTGGCCGAGAGCGGTGGCGATGCCTTTCTTGCCGCGGTAGTCGAGAGCCACCACACCGCAGTCGCTGAGCGGCAGCTGTATCTGACCCTGGCACTGCTGACGTGCTATCTTGCCCGTCACGGAGCGGTCTACCTTGTTGGTGAGCCAGTCCTTACAAGCCACTGCTTCGAGCTGGAGCACACGGCTCACGTATTCGTCGAGCTTGTCTGCCGAGTATTCTACGTCTTCGTAGGTGCGCACAACGGTCTCGTCGCGCATGACAGTCTTGGGCGAATGTCCGAACATCTGTGCCACGTCGAGGTCGAAGGGCTTCACTCCGTCGGCCTGGACGAACGAGAAGTGGGCGTCGCCAGTGGTCTCGCCTACGACGTAGAGCGGTGCGCGTTCGCGCTCGGCGATGCGGCGCACGTGTTCGATATGTTTCTCGTCGATGAGCAGACCCATACGTTCCTGGCTCTCGTTGGCAATGATTTCTTTTGCTGAGAGAGTCTTGTCGCCGATGGGGAGCTTGCTCATGTCTATCTCGCCTCCGCACTCTTCTACCAGTTCAGACAGACAGTTGAGGTGGCCAGCAGAGCCGTGGTCGTGGATGCTGACTACGGGGTTGACGTCTTCTTCGCACAGAGCGCGCACGAGGTTGTAGGCGCGTTTCTGCATCTCGGGGTTGGCGCGCTGCACAGCGTTAAGCTCGATGCCGTTGCTGTAGCGACCGGTGTCTACCGACGATACGGAGCCGCCACCGAGTCCGATGCGGTAGTTGTCGCCGCCGACCACCACTACCTTGTTGCCCTTCTGTGGCTCTTTCTTCAGACAGTCGCGCTTGGTGCCGTAGCCTACGCCACCTGCAAGCATGATGACCTTGTCGTAAGCATATTTCTCGGCGCCCTCCTGGTGTTCGAAGGTGAGCACGGAGCCGCAGATAAGAGGCTGTCCAAACTTGTTGCCGAAGTCGCTGGCACCGTTAGATGCCTTTATAAGAATCTGCTCGGGGGTCTGGTATAGCCACTTGCGCACGGGCAGAATGTCTTCCCAGTCGCGCTTCACGTCGCCGCTGATGCCGTCGTTAGCGTCGTCGAGACGTGGGTAGGCGGTCATGTAGACAGCGGTGCCGGCGATGGGCCATGAGCCTACACCGCCACCCATACGGTCGCGAATCTCGCCACCAGTGCCTGTAGCAGCGCCGTTGAACGGCTCTACGGTGGTGGGGAAGTTGTGGGTCTCTGCCTTCAGCGATATCACACTCTCGATGTCTTTCACCTGGAAGTAGTCGCTCGTAGACTGGTCTTTCGGTGCAAACTGCTCCACGACGGGACCCTGTGAGAAGGCTACATTGTCTTTGTATGCAGAGAGAATCTGGTTCGGGTTCTCCTTTGTGGTCTTCTTAATCATCTGGAAGAGCGAGCTCTCCATCTCCTGTCCGTCGATGATGAACGTGCCACCGAAAATCTTGTGACGGCAGTGCTCGGAGTTGATCTGTGCGAAACCGAATATCTCGCTGTCTGTAAGCGGACGGCCTACCTGCTTCTCTACGTTGTGAAGATACTCCATCTCTTCAGGCGACAGCGCCAGACCTTCCTGCTCGTTGTACTCCTCGAGGTTTTCAACGTGCTTGATGGGCTCGGGCTCATGGTTTACGGTGAACACGGTCTGGTCCAGTCCCTCGTACATGCGTTGCAGCATGGGGTCGTGGTCAGCGTCGGCGGAGCTTACGGGGAAGTATTCCTCAATACGCGAAATGCCGTGGAGATTCATGTTCTGTGTAATCTCTACGGCATTTGTGCTCCATGGGGTAATCATCTCACGGCGCGGTCCAACGAAGAATCCGTCGATGCTTTCGCCCTCGACAAGCTGTGCGTTGCCAAACAGCCAGCACAATTCCTTGATTTCATCTTGATTGAGCTGGTGGTCAACGGCTGTTGCCACGATGCTCTGCTGGGGAGTCCTGAAGAAAAGAATCATATCTCTTTGCTCTTTTATTAAATAAATGTGGATTTTTTACTATTCTGTCTGCAAAGGTAGTGCAAAATTCCGAGTAAGCGAAAAGAAAGGTTAGTTATTTTCGATGGAGGGGCGTAAGAAGAGTAATAAAAAGGAAAAGAGAGGGGGGGAAACGAAGCCCCTCCCCCTCGCAACCCAATGGGTTGCTCTTCCCCTCCCCTTATGGAGGGGAGTAGAATGCTTTGCTTTTGATGTCTTTGGGAGAGGGAGGGGAGGTGTAGGGAGGGAAGATAAATAGGGCAAAAGGGATAAGGGGATGGGACAAAAGAGATAAGGAGACGGGACGAAAGGAATGGGGATGGGAGGGGAGAGGGATGGGGATGTAATGTGCTGGTTACAGATTGTAGGTGTTGAGGAAATTGGGCGATGATGCAGTTGTTATAAAATACTAATAAGCAATGGGTTCTGTCGGATGCGAAGTTAAAATGCGTTGCCACAGCATCGTTATACGGAGAAAATGATATAACTTTGCAGCGCTTTTTGCAAATCGGCGGATATGCTTTCGCAAATCGGCGGATAGACCTTCGCAAATCGGCGGATATGCTTTCGCAAATTGGCGGATAGAAATAACTAAAACGCGTCCCAATCGGGAAGAACAAAAAACAATGAAACACTCAACATTCACCATACACCATCTGCCGGGAAGAACTTTGCTCACGGCAGCGATTCTCTTTGTCATGGCGTTGACGTGCAGTGCGCAGGACAAACGCTACTACGGCGACGGACCCGACGACGTGCTGCGCTTCGTACCTATGCTGACCGCCTACACGTTGAAGGCGGCGGGAGTGGAGAGCAGCAGCTCGTGGAAACGGTTGGTGGTGAACTCTGCCTTCTCCGTGGGACTGACCTGCGGCACCACATGGGTGCTGAAACACGCCATAAATGAGACACGACCCGATGGCACGGACCGCCGTTCGTTTCCTTCGGGACATACCGCCGTGGCGTTTGTTGGCGCTGCGGTGCTCGACAAGGAGTACCGCCATGTGTCACCCTGGATTAGTGTGGCTGGCTATGCGGTGGCTACTGCCACTGCGATAGACCGCGTATGCCGTAACCGACACCACTGGTACGACGTGGCTGCTGGTGCTGCCATAGGCATCGGCGCGACTGAACTGGGCTACTGGATTGGCGACAAGATAACGGGCGAACGCAGCCGTTGGCATGTCGGCACCGACGGCACAGCGCTCACTGTGATGGTGGAGCTGTAGTGGCTCGATAGTGGAGAAGTGGTGGCTCGATGGTGGAGGAGTAATGGCTCGATAGTGGAGGAGTAGCGGCTCTATAGTGGAGAAGCCGTGGCTCGAAAGTGGAGCTGTGATGTCGTAGCGCCAGTTGTTGCTGCGACCGTGAGAGTTGTGAAAAGCTGAAAATCAGAAAGAAAGCGTCGCGGCGATTTTTGTGACGTTTTGCTCATATTTGCTTGTTTTTACTAACGTCAATTCTTAACGTCTGTTAAAAGTCTCGTGCGGTTCTCACTACGGCCGTTTGACGATGTCAAAGGGCCGTAGTGGCGTCGTCATTACGGCCTAATGATGTTGCCAAAAGGCTGCTTTCATTTTGTCAACTCACCTCTTTTACTTTTTCCCCTCATCCTTCTCGCTTTTTCTACTCATTCCTTTCGCTTTTTCACCCCATCCGTTTCGTTTCTCTTCCTCATCTTTTTGACACAAAAAGGCGGACACCCACACGGGCATCCGCCATACATGCTGCCTTTTTTAATGATTGGTTCAATGCTGACAGGGAATTGTCATCTGTTAAGGAATTTGTCAACTTCGGCAGCTGTTTTCCTTCCGCTTGCCATGGCGCGCACCACTAATGAGGCGCCGTTTGCGGCGTCGCCAGCGACAAACACGTTGTCGGCAAACTGTGGTTGTTCGGGTTTGAGGAAGCCCATGGCCAGCAACACCATGTCGGCCTTTATCAGTTCGGGTTTGCCCTTTTCCACCATCAGCGGACGACCGCCCTCGGGGTTTGGTTTCCAGTCTATCTCCTGCACGCGCACACCAGTCAGTTTGCCGTCTTTCCCGACGAACTCCAGCGTGTTGATGTTCCAGCGGCGGGTGCATCCCTCCTCGTGGCTCGACGTGGTCTTTAGTGTGCGCGGCCAGGTGGGCCAGGGATTTTTCGGGTCGTCGGGACCCACGGGTGGCTTCGGCATTATTTCGATTTGTGTCACCGACTTGCAGCCTTGACGGTGGGCGGTGCCTATGCAGTCGCTGCCGGTGTCGCCACCTCCAATGACGAGTACGTCTTTGCCTTTGGCGTTGACGAGCTGGTCTTTCTTAAATTCCATGCCTGCCAGCACACGATTTTGCTGCGACAGCATCTCGAGTGCGAGGTAGACGCCTTTCAAGTCGCGTCCAGGTATTTTCAGGTCGCGTGCCGTGGGTGTGCCGGTGGCTATGACGTAGGCGTCGAATCCGGCGGGCAGATGTGTCACGTCGATGTCGGTGCCATATTCAAACACTATGCCTTCTTCTTCGAGCAGATGCAGTCGGCGGTCTATGACCTGCTTGTTGAGTTTGAAGTTGGGTATGCCGTAGCGCAGCAGTCCGCCTGCCGCTTCGTTGCGGTCGTACACCGTCACGCTGTAGCCCTTGAGGTTCAGACGGTTGGCGGCGACCAGTCCTGCCGGTCCGGCGCCTATCACGGCGACACGTTTGCCGTTGCGTTCGGGGTGGTTTATGCGTATGTAGTCTTCGGCAAAGGCGTGCTCGGTGATGGCAGCCTCGTCTTCGCGGTTGGTGGTAGGCTCGTGTTCCATGAGGTTTAGCACGCAGGCTTTCTCACAGAGTGCCGGGCAGATGCGTCCTGTGAACTCTGGAAAGTCGTTGGTGGCGTTGAGCAGACGGTATGCCAGCTCCCAGTCGCCTTTGTATAGTGCGTCGTTCCACTCTGGCGGTTTGTTGCCCAGCGGACATGCCCAGTGGCAGAACGGCACGCCGCAGTCCATGCAGCGCGATGCCTGTTGGCGACGGTCATTGCTGTTGAGTGTCTGCTCCACTTCGCCAAAGTCGTGGATGCGGTCGTGTATTGGTCTGTATCCCGCCTCTTTGCGTGGGATAGTAAGAAATGCTTTTGGATTGCCCATAATTCTGATTTTTGAATCTTGAGTTTTAAATTTTGAATTGCCGGCGCCGTTGTTGCGGTGTGGCGGTGTCGTGTATGGGTGTGTACGGCCGCAGCACCGCTGGCGCTTTGCGCATCAATAGTCTCTCTGCATGTCTGCAATCTTTTGCTGCAGTTTCTTTACCTGCTCTTCCTGCAGCACACGTTTATACTCGATGGGCACCACCTGTATGAAGTCTTCGACGTAGCGATTCCAGTCGTCGAGCATGGTGCGGGCGAGCTTTGAACCGGTGTATAGGTAGTGCTGGCGTATGAGTTCGTGCAGCTCTTTGCGGTAGCCGGTGTCGTCGACGAGGTTGATTTCCACCATGTCCATGTTGCAGAAGTAGTCGAAATTGTGGTTCTTGTCCCACACATAAGCCACACCTCCAGACATGCCGGCGGCGAAGTTGCGGCCTGTCTCGCCGAGCACCACTACGCGGCCGCCTGTCATGTACTCGCAACAGTGGTCGCCAGCGCCCTCTATCACGGCGATGGCTCCGGAGTTGCGCACGCCGAAGCGCTCGCCCACCTTACCGTTGACATACAGCTCTCCGCTTGTGGCGCCGTAGAGTCCGGTGTTGCCCGCGATGATGTTGTCTTCGGCAGCGAAGTTTGAACGTATTGGTGGCAGTATGCTTACACGTCCGCCAGACAGTCCTTTGGCGAAGTAGTCGTTGCACTCTCCCTCGAGCTTGAAGTCTACACCGTGGGTCAGGAAGGCGCCGAAGCTTTGACCGGCAGAGCCTTTGAACTTCACGTTCACGGTCTTGTCGGGCAGTCCCTCGTTGCCGTACTTGCTAGCAATCAGTCCGCTCAGCATCGCACCAGCGGCGCGGTCGGTGTTCTTTATGGCGAAGTCGAGGTTCACTTCTTCCCTGTCGGCGATGGCACGCTGTGCTCCTCGTATGAGCTGTTGGTCGAGCACGTAGTCGAGATCGTGCTTCTGCTCTTTGGTGTGGTATAGCGTTGTGTCGCCCTGCTCCTTGTATAGCAGACGTCGGAAGTCAAGGGTGGCAGTCTTTGTGCCGCTCTGTTCGTGGCGCGGCACTATGAGTTCGGTGTGTCCCACAATCTCGTTGAGCGTGCGGGCACCCATCAGTGCCAGGTATTCGCGCACCTCTTGAGCGAGGAATGTGAAGTAGTTGACCACGTATTCGTAGCGTCCGCGGAAGTGAGCGCGTAGCTTCGGGTCTTGCGTCGCTACGCCCATAGGACATGTGTTGAGGTTGCACTTGCGCATCATGACACATCCCAGCACTATGAGGGGAGCCGTTCCGAAAGAGAATTCCTCCGCTCCGAGCAGCGCCATCATTATCACGTCGCGGCCCGTCTTTAGCTGACCATCGACCTGCAGACGCACTTGGCCGCGCAGACCGTTCTTTACCAGCGTCTGCTGTGTCTCGCTGAGGCCTATCTCCGGGGATATGCCGGCGAAACGCATGCTCGATGCTGGCGAGGCGCCCGTGCCGCCTTCAGCGCCAGAGATGACTATAAGGTCGCCCTTAGCTTTTGCCACACCGGCGGCGATGGTGCCCACTCCGCTCTCTGCCACGAGCTTCACGCTGATGGCAGCTTTGGGGTTTACGTTCTTCAGGTCGAAGATTAGCTGTGCCAAATCTTCTATGGAGTAGATGTCGTGGTGGGGTGGTGGTGAGATGAGCGAGATGCCGGGAATGGAGTGGCGCGTCTTGGCGATGATTTCGTTCACCTTAAATCCTGGCAGCTGACCGCCTTCGCCAGGCTTCGCTCCCTGTGCCACCTTAATCTGAATCTCCTCTGCATTGACCAAGTACTCGGTCGTTACGCCAAATCGTCCCGATGCCACCTGCTTGGTTTTGCTTGACAGTGAGATGCCGTCGACGGTGGCATGGAAACGTTCGTTGTCTTCGCCGCCCTCGCCGGTGTTGCTTCGTGTGCCGAGCTTATTCATCGCGAGAGCCAGCGCTTCGTGTGCTTCCTTTGACAGAGCACCAAACGACATGGCGCCCGTCACGAAGTGTTTGACGATGCTCTCCACCGGTTCCACCTCGTCGATGCTTATCGGTGCGCGGCGGAAGTCGAAGAAGTCGCGCAGGAAGATAGGCTCATCCTTCTCGTCGACGAGCTTTGAAAACTCCTTGAACTTGTCGTAGCTGCCTGTCCGAGTGGCAAGTTGCAGCTTGGCGATGGTCTCCGGATTCCAGGCGTGGCGTATGCCGTCGCGGCGCCAGTGGAACTGTCCGTTGTTGGGAAGGAAGTCTGTGTTCACGTCCTTCTCAAAGGCTTTGTTGTGCAGAGCGATAGCGTCGCGGGCGATGGTAGCCAGTCCTATGCCTCCAACGGTGGATATGTCGGTGCCGAAATAGGTCTTCAGCAGACTCTCGCTGAGGCCTATGCTCTCAAAAATCTTGGCTCCGCGGTAAGAGCGTATGGTCGATATGCCCATCTTAGCCATAATCTTAAACAGACCCTTCTTTACCGCTTTGATGTAGTTTGCCTCTGCCGTCTCGTAGTTTTCCTGTATCTTTCCACGCTTCACGAGGTCGTCGAGTATGGCGTAAGTGAGGTACGGACAGAGTGCCGATGCGCCGTAACCTAAGAGCAATGCGGCGTGCATGACCTCGCGTATCTCACCACTCTCCACGATGAGTGCAGTCTGCACACGCTTGCCAACGGATATAAGGTAGTGGTGTACGGCGCTCACGGCGAGCAGCGACGGTATGGCAGCGTGGTCGGCGTCGATGTCGCGGTCGGTCAAGATGATGTAGTTGTAGCCGTCGTCGACGCTGCGTTCTGCCTGCTTACACAGCTCGTCGAGCGCCTCACGCAGTCCGTCTTCGCCCTTGCTGCACTCAAACACGATGGGCAACTTCACTGTGTTGAATCCTTTGTAGCGTATGTTGCAGAGTATGTCGAGCTGAGTATTGGTCAGGATGGGGTGCGGGAGGCGCACCATTTTGCAGTTTGTCTCGTCGGGAGTAAGTATTCCCGTGCCCACGCGACCAATATATTCGCTTAGCGACATGACCAGATTTTCGCGTATAGAGTCAATGGCGGGGTTGGTGACCTGTGCAAATTGCTGGCGGAAGTAGTTGAAGAAGATCTGCGGACGGTCTGAGAGCACAGCCAGAGGCGTGTCGTTTCCCATTGCCGCCGTGGGCTCCTGACCCTTTGTCGACATAGGCACGATGGTGCCGTCGACGTCTTCTTCGCCGAAGCCGAACTCTATCTCGTGGCGCAACAGGTCCGGCAGGCTGTTGTCAACCTTACGTCCTGAGTGCAGCTTCTCAAGCTGTATGCGGTTGGTGGAGAGCCACTGGCGGTATGGATGAGCCTTAGCGAGGCGGTCTTTAATCTCGCCATCGTAGTAGATTTTGCCCTCTTGCGTGTCGATGAGCAGTATCTTGCCCGGCTGTAGACGACCCTTCTCGGCTATCTCCGTGGGGTCGAAGTCCATCACACCCACCTCCGACGCCACTACCATAGTGTCGTTTTTAGTGATGGTGTAGCGTGCAGGGCGCAGACCATTGCGGTCGAGCAGACCGCCAGCGAAGCGTCCGTCGCTGAAGAGCAGGGCTGCGGGGCCGTCCCATGGCTCCATAAGTATGGAGTGGTACTCGTAGAAGGCCTTCAGATCTTCGGGTATCGGGTTCTTGTCGTTGAAACTTTCAGGCACCATCACCGCCATAGCGTGGGGCAGAGAGAGTCCGCTCATGACGAAGAACTCAAACACATTGTCGAGCGAAGCAGAGTCGCTCATGCCCGGTTGTATGATGGGTGAGATGTCGCGTATGTCGCCCAGCGCGTCGCTTGAGAGCACACTCTCTCGCGCCTTCATCCATGAGCGGTTGCCGCGTATGGTGTTTATCTCGCCGTTGTGAGCCAGCAGGCGGAACGGCTGTGCGAGACTCCATGTGGGGAATGTGTTTGTAGAGAATCGCGAGTGGACGAGAGCCAGACCCGAAGTGAAGTAGTTGTTGGTGAGATCGGGGAAATATTGCCTCACCTGCATGCTGGAGAGCATGCCTTTATAGATGATGTTTTTGTTCGAAAGCGAACAGATATAGAAGTCGGGGTCGCTGACACGGCGCTCAATCTTCTTCCTTATTATATATAATGTGCGGTCGAAGGTCGTGAGTTTGTCATCGGTCACGCCGGTCACAAACACCTGTTTGATGTCGGGTTCGGTGCTCAGTGCAGCCTCGCCGAGACACGACGGGTTGGTGGGCACGTTGCGCAGGTGCATGAGTTGCAGTCCCTCGCGCTCTATTTCCTCAATCATTATGCTCAATATCGCCTGCTGGCGCACAGGGTCTTTGGGCAGAAACACCAGTCCGGTGCCATATTTTCCCTTTTCGGGCACAGGTATTCCCTGTAGCAGAATGAACTCATGCGGAATCTGAAGCATGATGCCTGCTCCGTCGCCAGTGCGTCCGTCGGCACCCTCTGCGCCGCGATGGCGCATGTTCTCGAGCACCTTCAGCGCGTTGTCTACCAGATTGTGGCTCTTGTTGCCGTGAATGTTCACTACCATGCCGACGCCACATGCGTCGTGCTCGTGGCTGGCATCATACAGTCCTTGAGGCTGCGTCCCTGCCCTCTGCGGCAGAGATTGGTGTCTTGCAATTCCCATTTTCTTGTAGCATTTAATTAGTAATTCCTTATCTTTTCCTATCAAAGTGTTTGCAAAATTAGCGATTTACTTTCATATTGACATTATAGTCAGCCTGCAATTTTTATACTTTTATTCTACGAAAAGGGCGAAAATATTAAATCGTAACTATTCGTCCTTATTTACATATCATACTGTAAGCACATGGAAGTCGTATGCTTAACATCTGAAACAAAATTGATTTATATTAACGATTGTAGTTTCGCAAGTCTTCGACTTGCTGTCAGTAAACCAGTAGACCAGTAGACCAGCTGCTACCTAAGCCTATCTATAGCTTTTAAAGAGTTAGAGCCTTTTAAGCCGTCAGCGCCGCCGATTTGTCACCACACAACCTCATGGTGCACGCCTGGACTGCCACCTCAGAAAGCGGCACGCGCCCCACGATTTTGTCAACAGGGCGAGTTGACAAAATGATAGTGCCCTTTTGGGCTTGTCAAAGGGGCCAAATGACGTCCTCACTACGGCCCTTTGGCGTCGTCATTAAGCCGTAGTGGGAAAGTCGCCGAGCTTTTAACACATGTTAAGAATTGGCGTCAGAAAAAGCGGCAAAAACGTAGCAATGTGTCAGCAAAACGTCGAAAATAATGACAAGCGTTGCACACTTGATGTGTAAAATGTGCAGTCGGCAGGCTCACATATCGAAAAATATGACTAACTTTGCAGCGAACAACCACGCTGTAAGGCTAAAAACAACATAACATAAAACGAAAATGGAAAAATTAATCATCAACAACTACGACGAGTTTGCTTCTTATCTGGGCAAAAACCTCGGCGCAAGTGAGTGGGTGGAGCTGCCACAGGAACGCATAAACCAGTTTGCTGACGCTACGCTCGACCACCAGTGGATTCATGTCGACACCGAGCGTGCAGCAGTAGAGAGCCCTTTCAAGTCTACCATCGCACACGGCTACCTCACTCTCTCCATGCTCCCCTACATGTGGAACCAGATTATCGAGGTCAACAACCTCAAGATGATGGTAAACTACGGCATGGACAAGATGAAGTTCGGACAGGCTGTTCTCTCGGGACAGAGCATCCGCCTCGTCGCAGACCTCCACTCCATCGAGAACCTGCGCGGCGTGACTAAGGCGCAGATTAAGTTCACTATCGAGATTAAGGACGCACGCAAGCCAGCCCTCACAGGCATCGCCACCTTCCTCTACTACTTCAACTAAGAGTAGCAGAGAGCGGTTGCAGCTCGTGCAAAGCGTATAAAAATAACAAAAAACCACAGCCGTGCGACAGTGTCGCTGGCTGTGGTTTTTTGTGTCTTTACCGTCCCTCTGTTTCTCGAAAAAATGCCTTTCAGGGCACCTTTAGCCATATTTTGCAGTGTTTTTACCGCAAAATCTCCCGAAAATTGCGGTTTTTTTACCGCAAAATTGATTTTATTTACAAATATGTCTTATCTTTGCAGAGAGACACGTTGAATTAATACTGAAGTTTCGCAAGTTTTCAACTTGCTGTCAGTAAACGAGTAGACAAGTAGACAAGCTGCTACTTTAGCTTATTCTATAGTTTATAAAGAGTTTGTGTCTTAAAGCTAACAGCTTGTTAACTTGTTCGCTCGGCTTTGCCGCTTGCGTAAGCAAGAACTATCAGCATGCTTTAAGCATGCGAAACTTGAATAATATTATAACCAAAAGGTCGCGATATGGAACTCTTAAAACAACTTTCCGATTCTGCCATCAAGAGCACTGACACACGCTTCTTGCGCTATATGTACCACCTTATACCGTGGGAAAACCGCATGACGGCTATTGTCGGACCTCGCGGTGTGGGCAAGACAACGCTTTTGTTGCAATACATCAAGTTGCATCTTAGCACCAAAGACGCGTTGTATGTGAGTGCCGAGTCGATTTATTTTGCTAACCACACGCTGTTCGACACTGCCATGCGCTTTTCGCAGTACGGCGGTCGCCACTTGTTTATTGATGAAGTTCACAAGTACAAAGGGTGGGCAACAGAGTTGAAAATGATTTACGACAACTTGCCCTCGCTTCAGGTAGTGTTCACGGGTTCGTCGGTGCTTGACATCTATAAGGGCACTGCCGATTTGAGTCGCCGTGTCTTGGTCTATCAGATGCAGGGCCTCTCGTTTCGTGAGTTCTTGAACATGAGGTTCGGTACAGACGTCCCTGCCTACAGCTTGCAGCAGATTGTAGACCACGAAGTGGTGTTGCCGCAGCAGATAGAGCATCCGTTGGCATTGTTTGACGAGTATATTCATCACGGCTACTATCCTTTTTTCAACGACTACGGCTATGAGATGAGGCTTGGACAGATAGTCAGCATGACGCTCGAAACAGACATCCCGCAATACGCAAACTACTCTATAGCGGTGTCTACAAAGCTTAAAGAACTCATGCAGGTCATTGCCGACAGTGTGCCTTTCAAGCCTAACATGTCGACCATCGCTACTGCGGTGAAGGTGGACCGCAACAAACTGCCCGACTATTTCGATTTGATGGGGCGCGCGGGATTGATATCGTTGTTGCGCGAACCGACCAAAGGGGTGCGCGTCTTAGGCAAGGTAGAGAAGGTCTATCTTGACAATACCAATCTTGCGTTTGCCCTCACCACGTCAGAACCCGATAAGGGGAACTTGCGCGAGACGTTCTTTTTCAATCAGATGCGGGTAAACCACAGCGTGTTTAATTCGCCTGTTTCCGACTTCCTTATTGACGGCAGAACCTTCGAAATAGGTGGACGTAACAAGGGACAGAAGCAGATTGCCGAAGCCGAAGATGGCTATGTCGTAAAAGACGGCATAGAGACGGGCTTCGGAAATGTGGTTCCGCTGTGGTGCTTTGGTATGAATTATTAATGAGGTTTCGCAAGTTTTTCAACTTGCGAAACCTGTATTTTAAAGACAAACAACCTATTTCCCACCCTCCCTCAGAGTGCCGGGACTCATTCCGAACTCGTCTTTGAAGCACTTGTTGAAGTAAGAGGGCGAGGTGAATCCCACCTCGTAGGCGATTTCTGCCACCGACTTGTCGCTGCGTTCGATGAGCAGACGGGCGCGTTCGAGGCGTGCTTTGCGCAGCAGTTCCACCGGTGTGAGATCCGTTATGGCCTTCACCTTGCGGTAAAGTTGCACTCGTGACAGTCCAATCTCTTCTCCGATGCGTTCTACAGAGAAGTCGCTGTCGCCCATTCCGGCGCGTATGATGTCGCGAAGGCGCGTTATGAACGTCTTGTCGTGGGCGCCGAGCTGCTCTTCCGCCTCCTCTTCCGTCTTGCCACCAGAGAATATGGAGCGCAGCATGACGCGCGATTTAAGCAGATTGTCGACACGTGCGAGGAGCATGGAGCCAGAGAATGGCTTCACGAGATAAGAGTCGGCGCCGGTGCTGTAGCCCTCTTCGCGCTGCTCGGGTAGCGACCGTGCGGTGAGCAGTATGACTGGAATGTGGCTTGTCGCGGTGTCTGCTTTCAGCTGACGCGTAAACTCCAGTCCGTCCATCACAGGCATCATGACGTCGCATATCACCAGCTTCGGCACCTCGCGGCGTGCCCGTTCCAGTCCCTGCTGGCCGTCCACCGCTTCCGACACGTTGTATTTGTCGGCGAGGATGGAGCGCAGATAGGCGCGCATACCGTTGTTGTCGTCGATGATGAGCACCAATGGGCGGTCTGCGTCGAAGTCTTCGGCGTTGGTTACGCGGTCTGCCTGTTCTGCCGCCATTACGTTGACTGGTGTGTAGTCGTCGCTGACGAGCTCGGGTTCGTGCTCTGTCTTGTCGCTGTTGTCTGTCGCGGGGTCGTAGCCTGGCTGTGTGTCGGGCAGCACAACGGTAAATGTTGTGCCTTTCTCTATGTCGCTTTCGGCGCCCAGGTCGCCGTGGTGCAGGTCTACGTATGCCTTGACGAGCGCCAGTCCGATGCCCGTTCCGCCGATGCTTCCTTTCGTTTGGTAGAACCGTTCGAATATGTGCGGCAGCTCTTCTGGTGCTATGCCGCGTCCGGTGTTGTGCATCGACATGGTGAAGTGCGCGTCGTGGTGGCTCAGTTTTATGGTTATGGCGCCGCCCTTCGGCGTGTATTTCACTGCGTTAGACATGAGATTGAAGAACACTCGTGCCATCTTGTCGTGGTCGGCAATTATCTCTACGCCCTCCGTTCCGTCCGTTTCTATTGATATGCTGATGCCCTTGCGTTGTGCTACGGCGCCGAAGTCGTCTGCCCATGTGCGCATTTTGCTGTCGAGGCAGAACTTGTTGAGCTTTAGTTCTGCCTTGTCGTTCTGCACCTTTCGGAAGTCGAGAATCTCGCTGACGAGCTGAATCAGTATCTTGGTGTTGCGCTCTATCATCTGCACCATGCGTCGGTGCGCTCCCGTCACGGTAGGGTCTTCGAGCAGTTGGTCTGCCGGTCCCGCTATGAGCGTGAGCGGTGTGCGCAGTTCGTGGCTTATGTTGGTGAAGAATTGCAGCTGTGTCTGTGTGAGCTCTTTTATGTGTTCGGTCATTTGTTGCTGCTGTGCCATGCTGTCTTTGAGCCGTTGGTTGATGCGCGCTTTGGAGCGGTAGGCTCTTATGACGTATGCGCAAGCGGCGGCGAGCAGCAGCAGTGCTGCGAGCATGATGAGCAGGAAGGTGCGCTGCAGGTTGAAGTCGGCGGTGGTTTTGTCTACACGGCTGCGCAGTGTAGATAGGTTGTCTTGCTGCCTTACAGCCTCGTCGTTCTGCATGAGCAGCACGTGGGCGTTGTCTTTGGTCACGAGAGCCGACGGCAATCGGTTTTCGCGCTTATAGGGTTTGCCCGTCAGTATCTGCATTGCGAGGCGCATCACCTCGTCGCCGCGTGTCGGATAGATGTAGGAGGCATAGAGTGTGCCGTCGGCAACGAGTGGCAAGCCTCCGCCAGGCTGTGGCATGGCGTCGATGCCGCAGAACTTTATGCGGTCTACATTAAGCCCATGCTTCTTCGCTGCCTTACGTGCTCCCATTGCCATGCGGTCGTTATGAGCGAACACACAGTCGAAGTCGGCGTGTGGACGGCTCAGCAGTGAGTCCATCACGCGGTAGGCGCCGTCTTCAGTCCAGTCGGCATGCGCCTTCTCAGCTATGCTTATGTTGTCGTCTTGCGTTGCCACTTGGTCAAACCCCATGCTTCGTTCGATGGCTGGTGACGACGACGACAGTCCGCAAAGTTCCAGCACGCGTGCGCCATTGTTGAGCGACGACGACAGAAACTTGCCCATTGACTCGCCTATCTCGCGGTTGTCAGCGCCTATATATGCGGTGTATTTGTCCGAGCGTGTGCGTCGGTCGAACACGATGACCGGTATGCCTTTCTCGTAGGCTCGGTCTATTGCCGGCGATATGGTGACCTGTCCCGGTGCCACGATGAGCAGGTCTACGCCTTCGTCTACGAACTTGTCTATCTGTTCTGTCTGCAGTTTCACGTCGTCGTATGCCGACTTTATGCGCAGGTCCACGTCGTAGAACGATGCTGCAAGGCGTAGTTCGTTGTTGAGTTTGTCGCGCCATGTGTCTTCCGAACACTGCGACATGCCCACTACAAAACGCTTCTTACCGCTTCCGTCACACGACGCGAGCACCGTCACGGCAAGCGCTACTGCTACGAATGTCAGCACCTTGTGCAGCTGTTTCGTGCTGTGACAGACGGCTGTCAGCATGTGATATGTGGTAAAAGAAAAGTGTTTCATTGCTTGTTTTTAGGTTTTTATCGTTGCAAAATTAAGAAAAAAGCATGACAATCAGCGTTAAAAGCGTTCGAAAAACATCAAAAACCGTTCTTGAAATGTCAACTTTGTTTCGTGTAACAAATATGCAACATAAAATAACGATATGTGACATAGCCTGTCGTAAGCATGTCTTAACTTTGCAACAGAAACAAGGAGGCGCATCCTCCTGACTGTCACGACAGTGCAGACGTGACACATCGCCGCCGGGCTTGGTGCCAGACGTAAAGACAAGAGTTTTGGTTAATAGATTCACAGATAAATGAGTTTTGGTTTTTTATTCATTAATTGATAGTAATATTGTAAAGGTTGCGATTTGATTAGGTAATCCTGCTGGGTCGTGAGGCCAGGCAACAGACAATTAGAAGAATGTTGAGAGTTGGGGGCGGAGCGATTCCGTCCCCTTTTCTTTTATTATCTTCTCCCTTTTCTACCTCTCTCTCCTATCTATAAAAGCCTCTATAAGCAAAGCAATAAAGCCTCTATAAGCAAATCAATAAAGCCTCCATAAGCAAAGCATTCTACTCCCCTCCATCGCTCGACCTTTGGTCGCTTGCCATAGCAAGAAGGGGAGGGGAGAGCCGCGCTTTGCGCGGCGAGGGGGAGGGGCTTTCTTTGCGCGGCGAGGGGGAGGGTCTTTCTTTGCGCGGCGAGGGGAGGGCCTTTCTTTGCGCGGCGAGGGGGTGGGGCTTTTGTCTTGTTTTCCCCTCCCCAATAACAAATTCCGTTCATCCTATTACACAAATGTGTCATGGTAACAAATAAATAGCGTGATGAACGATTTTTTACGTTCGTCTGCTTGACATATATCTATCTTTGCGGCACCAATCTTTTGCTAACCGTTGTCGCCGCCGTGTCGGTGTACAGAATAAAGATGGACCGTAAACAAATCGGGAAGGAAGTTATAAACGCAATAAACAAAACCTAAAAAGCAAAAAAGAATGAGACAACTTAAGAAAATCGTTCTCGGAGCCATGCTTTCGATGGTCTGCACCGTGGCGTTCGCACAGTCGCTGACGGTGAAAGGCGTCGTTAGACAGCCCGACGGTGAAACGGTAATCGGCGCCACCGTTACCGAGAAAGGTACGACAAACGCTACCGTCACCGACCTCGACGGCAACTTCTCGCTCGCTGTGAAGGAAGGTGCCGAGTTGGTAATCTCCTACATCGGCTTCAACACCGTCACCACGCCCGCCAAAGCGCAGATGGATGTCACGCTGAGCGAGGACGCCAAGCTCATAGAAGAGGTGGTGGTGACAGGCTATACCACACAGCGCAAGGCCGACCTCACAGGCGCTGTGTCGGTGGTTAGCGTCGACGACCTGCAGAAACAGAATGAGAACAACCCCATGAAGGCCCTTCAGGGCCGCGTGCCCGGCATGAACATCTCTGCCGACGGCTCACCCTCTGGCGCTGCTACCGTGCGCATTCGCGGTATCGGCACTCTTAACAACAACGACCCTCTCTACATCATCGACGGTGTGCCCACCAAGGCGGGCATGCAC
>JALEVZ010000036.1 GCA_022788105.1 Prevotella sp.
CGTTGATTTCCTTGGCGAGAGCCACGCCGTCCTGCAGGTTCAGGTTCATTTTCCAGTTGCCTGCTACAATTTTCTTTCTCATTGTCTTTTTTCTTTTAAAGAGTTTATATATAATATGTGTATTCTCGTTTTCCCTTATCCAGCGCGACCATGCCAGCATGCGGTCGGTGATGGTGAGCAACAGCAGTGGCAACACGTACCAAAGGAATATCTTCAGTGTCTTGGTGGCTGTGCCATTGTCGGGTGTATGTCCTATCTCCAGCTTGTCGAGGCTGGCAGTCATCAGCTCCGTGTCTGGCAAACGGTTGTGACTCCACTTCCTTACCACCTTGCCGTCTTTAATCAACATAAGCCCAGGGTTGCTGCGAATCATGGTCTTCAGCGTTGTGGCATCGGTCGTACAGAACGGATATTCAGCCCCCGTTATGTCTGTCCAGTGGTCTATGTCCTTCTGAACGCTTGACGTCAGGCAGTAGAACGGCACCTTATGGTCCTGCGCATATTCATATATCTGGTCTATTTGACCGAAGTTTGAGTCGTCGGCGCGGTCGAGATAAGGTGCTATGAGCAGGAAGGTGTAGCCCCTGTTGCTAAGCACTTCGTCTGTTATGTCGTCGCCAGTGGCGTTGAGTTGTATAGAGAAGTCGTGTATCGGCGGCACATATCCCTCCGCCGTCTGCACCGTCTTGCTGTCTACAAACTGCCATGTGGAGTCGGGGTAGTTGTCGAGCGTGAACTCCTTTGTCTGTCCGTCTTTCTGCATGATGAACGTAGTGACAAACTCAGGCTCCTTTGCTCCAGGTGGAATCTCCATGCCTTGTCTTATGTCGGCTCCCGTGTGATAGGGTCGGAAGTCAAAGATGGGGAGAGTGTAGAGGCTTATCAGCGACACGGCGAGTACGAACAGCGCCGAGTAGTTGCGTACTATCCACTGGTTACTCCTTGACACCAGGCGTGGCATGAGAGCATGCCAGCGTGCGGTGACGACAGCGCAGACGAGCAGCACGATGTTCTTTCCGAGCGTCTGCATGTTCGTCAGCACGATGGCATCGCCAAAACAGCCACAGTCTTTCACTGGGTTTGCGATGGCAATCCACACCGTCAGCAGCGTCATGACCACCATGACAGCCAGCACGATGCGTGTCATCAGTCGTCTGCGTATGGCGAACAGCATGTGTATGCCGAGTGAGAACTCTATGGCAGCGAGCAGCACCGATGCTGTCAGCGTTGCCCAGTCGGGCACCATCCCCGCCATCCCCATCGCCTCAAGGTAGTCGTGCAGCTTGTACTGCGTGCCTAAAGGGTCGACGGCTTTGACGAATCCCGACAATATGAACGTGGCGGCAAGCAGTAGCCGACACAGGTTCGCCACTATGGTTTTCGTGCGTTTCAATCTGTCTCTTTGAGCTTTATTGCTCCGAACACGGCATAGTTGATGATGTCCATGTAGTTAGACCCTATGCCTTCGGACACGAGAGTAGCGCCGCCGAGGTTTTCTATCTCCTTGACGCGCTCTATCTTTGTGAGTATGAAGTCTGTGTAACTGCTGACGCGCATGGAACGCCATGCCTCGTCATAGTCGTGGTTTTTCTTCAGCATCAGCTCCAGTGCTTCGCCGGCATGGTTGTCGTAGAGGGCAAGTGCCTCTTCCGGCGTCATGTCCACGACGTCGGCAAAGCCGTGCTCCAGCTGTATAAGTCCCACGATGCCGTAGTTGATGAGCGCGATGAACTCAGGGCGTATGCCATCGCCCACCATCGACTCTTTCTTTATCTCGAGCTTTCTTATACGTTTAGCCTTGATAAACAGTTGGTCGGTGAGCGACGATGGGCGCAATATGCGCCATGATGCGCCGTAGTCATGCAGTTTCTTAGCAAATAGCGTGCGACACTCGTCCATCACGCTTCTGAACTGTTCTTCTGTCTTTGTTGTGCTCATATCTGGGCGCAAATTTACTCATTTCTTGTGAGATGTACAAGAAATCTGTTAGCTATTTGTCTTGTTTCTGCCGCATGTGAATCATTCTCACCACGCCGCACATGGCCTCATAGCGCGCCTGTAGAGAGTCGCGCTTATATGCCAGCATGTTGCGTTGTAGGAGAGAAGTGGCGTTTTCCAGCTCCTGTATCGTCTGTTGCAGTAGCATATCGGTAGCAGCCACGTCAGCCTGAGCCATCTTCAGCGACGCGTCTTGCCACACTTTCAGGGCGTGTTTGCGTGCGTTGATGGCAGCCGGGTAGTGTGCGCGCAGCGACGTTATGGAGTCGAGCGCTTCGCTGTATTTGCCTTTCGCGTACAGACTGTCTATTTTTGCGAGGCTCGCCGCCGCCTTCTCATCTTCGGTCTGGGCACATCCGGCGAGCAATATTGCCATGGCGGCAAATGATAAGATTTGTTTCATTGCAGCGACAAAATTATAAATTTCTTGACTAATAGGGTGGTGGGCGGCTTATTTTTTAATATCTTTTGGCTTGAAACGTCGCGACTTGCGTGGTAGTGTGAACGATTATTAAAAAGGTGTGGGCACTCGTGGGGTGGCGTGCAAGACCAATTATGAGGACGAAAATTTTCGTGTTTTCCCGATTTTGACTAACTTTGCACCCCCGTACTGCGGCTTATGTCCTCGCCACGACGCTGCCGGCGTAGCATGGTGGCAACCCCAAAGACGCAGGAATATCAAGAACAAAAGACAACATGAAACTATATTCTGACGCCGAACTGGCACAAATACTCGACAAAGACATATTCCATCTCATCGGCGACGCTGCCGACGAGCTGTCCCTCGACTGCTATGTTGTGGGCGGATATGTGCGCGACATCTTCCTTGAGCGCCCGTCCAACGACATCGACGTGGTGGTGGTGGGCAGCGGCATAAAGGTTGCCGACGCCCTTCGCCGCAAGCTTGGCCGCAAGGCCCACATCTCCGTGTTTCGCAATTTCGGCACGGCGCAGGTCAAGTACAAGAACATGGAAGTGGAGTTTGTCGGCGCGCGCCGCGAAAGCTACAGCCACGACTCGCGCAAACCGATAGTTGAAGACGGCACCTTAGAAGACGACCAGAACCGCCGCGACTTCACCATCAACGCCATGGCTATACAGCTCAACAAAGCCCATTTCGGCGAACTCGTCGACCCGTTCGGCGGCATCGACGACCTCGAAGACGGCATAATACGTACTCCCCTCGACCCCGACATCACGTTTTCTGACGACCCGCTGCGCATGATGCGTTGCGTAAGGTTTGCCACACAGCTGCGCTTCTTCATCGAAGACGAAACCTTTGAGGCGCTGTCGCGCAACGCCCACCGGCTGGAGATAATCAGTGGCGAGCGCATCAGCGACGAGTTGAACAAAATCATGTTGTCGCCGCAGCCCAGCAGAGGATTCGTGGATCTGCAGCGTTCGGGACTGCTCAACCTCATATTGCCCGAACTTGCTGCCCTCGACATTGTGGAGACACGCAACGGCCGCGCCCACAAAAACAACTTCTACCACACGCTTGAAGTGCTCGACAACGTGGCTCGCAAGAGCGACAACCTCTGGTTGCGCTGGGCAGCGTTGCTCCACGACGTTGGAAAAACACGCAGCAAGCGTTGGGACCCGGCTCAAGGCTGGACCTTCCACAACCACAACTACCTCGGCGCGAAGATGGTGCCAGAGATATTCCGCCGCTTGAAAGAGCCTATGGACGCCAAGATGAAGTATGTGCAGAAGCTCGTAGACCTGCACATGCGCCCCATCGCCATCGCCGACGAGGAGGTGACAGACAGTGCCGTGCGCCGTCTGATGAACGATGCGGGCGACGACATTGACGACCTCATGACGCTTTGCGAGGCCGACATCACCAGCAAGAACCAGATGCGCAAGCAGCAGTTCCTTGAAAACTTTCGTATGGTGCGCGAGAAACTTGCCGACCTCAAGGAGCGCGACTACAAGAGGCTGTTGCAGCCGTGCATCGACGGCAACGAGATAATGGAGATGTTCCATCTGCAACCCTGCCGCGAGGTGGGCGCACTGAAGCAGTGTCTGAAAGACGCGGTGCTCGACAACAAGGTCGAGAACGAGCGCGAGCCGCTCATGCAGCTGCTCATGCAGAAAGCCCACGACATGGGGCTGTGCTAAGAAAACAAGCGCTTTGTGCCGTGTGCATAATTATACGGTAACGGCTCTGCTGCCGCTCCGTGTCGCCAAACGTGTCGTTTGACAAAATGAAAGCGCCTTAACGGGCTTGTCAAACGGGCTTAATGACGCGCCCACTACGGCCCTTTGAGGTCGTCAAAGAGGCTCTTTGACAACGAGAATTTGGTTTTAAGAAACGTTAACAAAAGAAGAAAGAAAAATCCGTTAAATTTGAGCAGGATGTTCTTTCTTCTTTCTTTTTTCTGACATTTTGATTTCTCGGCGCTTAAAAGCTGTTATGCATAATTATTCAAGATGTGTATATTTATTTATTGTTTTGTAGCTGTGCTGTAGACATTTTTGTACGGTTGCAGTGCTGTCATTGTGTCGTATGGATTGCTTATACAGTGTTTGACATGGCTCAAAAAAGTTTAATGACAGAATAATATATGTTAAATGTGTTTAGCGGTTTGTTCGTTTTCTATTTATTGTTGGTATCTTTGCAGTTGAAAACTTACACGGCGGTGTGAGTTTTCTTATAGGCGCGAACAGCGGCTACTGCCCGTTGCCAATCGCTGCAGCGATGTGTGCTGCTTCGCGCGTATTATAAATAATGTAGAAAAGGTAGTAAACATTCAAAATTTGAAA
Organism: Prevotella sp.; assembly: GCA_022788105.1. Classification (GTDB taxonomy): domain Bacteria; phylum Bacteroidota; class Bacteroidia; order Bacteroidales; family Bacteroidaceae; genus Prevotella. Next base: position 4,765 of record JALEVZ010000036.1, read on the forward strand.
TAAATAAAGAAAGTAAATTGTAATAGGTATGAAAAGTAACAAGATTTTATTGATTGCGGCTTTTGCTGCATTGCTCGTCTCCTGCGGTGGAGGTAAGAAGCAGGGAAAACCTAACTTTGGTGACAACGAATATGCTGTTCGCACAATCCAGGGTCAGGACGCCAACCTGCAGACTACTTATCCCGCTACCATCAAGGGCGTGCAGGACGTAGAGATTCGTCCGAAAGTGTCGGGCTTCATCACTAAGCTGTGTGTGAAAGAAGGTCAGGAAGTGAAGGCAGGACAGCTGCTGTTTGTCATCGACAACGTGACTTATGAGGCTGCCGTGCGCCAGGCAAAGGCATCGGTTAGAGCAGCAAAGGCTGCTATGGCCACCGCCAAGCTTACATACGAGAACAACGAGAAACTGTTCAAGAACAATGTGATAGGTGCTTTCGACCTCCAGTCGTCTAAGAACACATACGAGAGCGCAAAGGCACAGCTCGCACAGGCAGAGGCAGCTTATGTTTCTGCAAAGCAAAACCTTGACTTCTGCTACGTCACCAGCCCCGCAACAGGTGTTATTGGCGACCTGCCCTACCGCGTAGGTGCCCTTGTTAGCGCTTCGTCGCAGCAGCCTCTCACCACCGTGAGCAACATTAGCACCATGCAGGTGTACTTCTCTATGACAGAGAAAGACCTGCTCGATATGACCAAGACAGCTGGTGGTCTGCACGCAGCAATCAAAGACTACCCCGCAGTGAAGCTGCAGCTTGCTGACGGCACCATCTACAACCAGCCCGGACACGTGGCAACGGTGAGCGGTGTAATCAACCCCACCACCGGCACAGTGTCTATGCGTGCTGACTTCCCCAACCCCGACCGTCTGTTGAAGAGTGGCGCTTCGGGTTCTATCGTCGTGCCCCACGTTTCTACCAATGCTGTCATCGTTCCCCAAGACGCTGTGGCACAGGTTCAGGACAAGCAGTTTGTCTATGTCGTAGGCAAGGATAACAAGGTGAAGTACACCGCTGTGACCATCAATCCTAACGACGACGGACAGAACTACATCATCACCAGCGGTTTGAACATTGGCGACCGCATCGTTGTGAACGGCATTTCGAGCCTGCAGGACGGTATGGAGATAAAGCCCATCACCGAAGCACAGTACCAGGAGAAGCTCAAGCAGACCGAGGAACTGGGTGCTGCACAGGGCGACCTCTCTAAACTGAAGAAGGCTTTCGGTAAGTAAGCCACGCGACAAAACCGTATTTCAAACATAAAAAGAGTTATCTGTACTGACCGTTAGACGACAGGCGGGGGCTTGAACACAAGCCCAGTGGCACAGACCATCTGCTGCCATGCGCGATGTCTGTCTGTGTGACTGTCAACACGAAAACTTGTTAACTGATAATAGAACAATGAAATTAGATAGATTTATCAAGCGCCCAGTGCTCTCCACCGTGATCTCTATCTTGGTGGTTATTCTGGGTGTGCTCGGCTTGGTGTCGCTGCCTATTGAGCAGTACCCGAACATTGCGCCGCCTACCATCATGGTGAATGCCGATTATACGGGTGCCAACTCGGAGACTGTGCTCAACTCTGTGCTCGCACCACTGGAGGAGCAGATCAACGGTGTGGAGGGCATGACCTACATGACCTCTTCGGCCACAAACGACGGTTCGGCTTCTATCACCGTGTTCTTTAAGCAAGGTATGGATGCCGACATGTGTCAGGTGAACGTCCAGAACCGTGTGTCTCAGGCTTCGGCCTTGCTGCCGGCTGAGGTTACAAAGGCTGGTGTGCAGGTTATGAAGCGTCAGTCGTCGACAGTTATCCTCTTCGGTCTTACTGCCGATGACGACCGTTACGATGACGAGTTCCTTGCCAACTATGCAAACATTAACGTTGTGCCGGCCATAAAGCGTGTGAGCGGTGTGGGTGAGTGTCAGTGTCACCCTCAGAAAGACTACACCATGCGTCTGTGGATTGACCCTGTAAAGATGAAGAGCTATGGGCTTATTCCTACCGACCTCACAGGTGTGCTTGCACAGCAGAACATAGAGGCAGCCCCTGGATCAGTGGGTGAGAACAGCGACAACGCCTACCAATACACGTTCCGTTATAAGGGACGTCTGAAGACTCCTGAGGAGTTTGGTGACATGATCATCAAGTCGACACAGGACGGCCAGACTATCCGTGTTAAGGATGTGGCTCGTGTTGAGATGGGTGCCCTTTCTTATTCGGTAGCTTCAGAGCTTAACGGCAAGTCGTCTGTGACCATGATGGTTACCCAGACAGCCGGTTCTAACGCAACCGAGATTGCCAAGAACATCAAGACTCTCCTTGACGAGCAGGCCAAGACGCTGCCCCCGGGTCTCCACTTCGATGTGATGCAGGACGTTACCGAGTTCCTGTTCGCTTCTATCGAGGACCTTGTCAAGACCTTGTTTGAGGCGTTTGTGCTCGTGTTTATCGTGGTTTATGTGTTCCTTCAGGACACACGTTCTACGCTTATTCCGCTTATTGCCGTGCCTGTGTCGCTTATCGGTACGTTCTTCTTCCTTTATGTGTTTGGCTTCTCGCTGAACCTTCTGACGCTTGCAGCACTTGTGCTTGCCATCGCCATTGTGGTCGACGACGCCATTGTGGTGGTGGAGGCCGTCCATGCCAAGCTCGATCTCGGCTACAAGTCGGCACGTCAGGCATCTATCGACGCCATGAACGAGATTTCTGGAGCCATCATCTCCATCACACTCGTTATGGCTGCCGTGTTCATTCCGGTGTCGTTCATGGGCGGAACGTCTGGTACGTTCTACCGTGAGTTCGGTATTACCATGGCCATCTCTATCATCATCTCGGCTCTTAATGCCCTCACGCTCTCTCCGGCCCTCTGCGCCATCTTGCTGAAGCCGAAGAATGAGGACGGCACAACGCGCAAGATGTCGATGGTAGACCGTTTCCATGCGTCGTTCAACGCCGCCTATGGCAAGGTGCAGGACCGCTACCGCAACGGCGTGCGCCGCATCGTTGAGCGCCCCGTTATAGCCATTGCGTCTGTCGTTGTAGGCATCGCCGTGATGGCAGTACTCATGGCTACCACCAAGACAGGTCTTGTTCCTGACGAGGATACCGGCACCGTGTTCTGTACCGTCTCTACCCCTCCGGGCACCTCTATGAAGAAGACACAGGAGGTTATGGACCAGGTGGACCGCATGCTTGCTACCAACCCCGCCATCGAGAGCCGTATGCGCATCACCGGTTACAACTTCATCGCTGGTCAGGGCTCTAACCAGGGTACGTTCATCATCAAGCTCAAGAGCTTCGAGGAGCGTCAGAAGATGGAGGGCCCGCTGAAGTATATCGGTGTGCATAACCTCGGTTCTACCATGGTGCTCGGCATGATTTACAAGCAGACAGCAGCTATCAAGGGTGCTCAGATTCTGGCTTTCCAGCCGCCTATGGTGCAGGGCTTCTCTGCCACCAACGGTCTGACCTTCTCTATGCAGGACCGCACGGGTGGTGATGTGAACAAGTTCTACGACGTGACACAGAAGTTCATTGCCGAACTCAACAAGCGTCCGGAAATCACAAACGCCATGACTTCGTACGACACGAAATATCCGCAGTACAAGATTGACGTTGATGTGGCAAAGTGTAAGCAGAGCGGTATTGACCCCTCTACAGTGCTTTCAACCATGCAGGGCTACTACGGTGGTATGTATGCGTCAAACTTCAACGCCTATGGTAAGCTCTATCGTGTGTACATACAGGCCGACCCGAAAGACCGTGCCGACCTGAAGAGTCTTGACAACATCTTCGTACGCACCTCTACAGGTGCTATGGCGCCCATCAACGAGTATGTGACGCTGAGCCGTGTGTATGGTCCGCAGGAGATCGACCGCTTCAACCTGTTCACATCTATCAACGTGAACGCATCGGCTGCTGACGGCTATTCTACTGGCGACGCCCTCAACGCTATGGCAGAAGTGGCAAAGACCTCGCTGCCTACGGGCTACAGCTACGAGTTCTCAGGTCTTACTCGTAACGAGCAGGAGTCGAGCAACTCTACCGGCATCATCTTCGTGCTGTGTCTGACGTTCGTATATCTCATTCTCGCCGCGCAGTATGAGAGCTACCTGTTGCCTCTGTCGGTCATCCTTTCGATACCGTTCGGTCTGGCAGGAGCGTTCCTCTTCACCAATATGTTCGGCAACAACAACGACATATACATGCAGATTGCGTTGATTATGCTTATGGGTCTGTTGGCAAAGAACGCCATCCTTATCGTGCAGTTCGCCCTCGAACGCCGTCAGACAGGTATGGCCATCTCGTGGTCGGCAGTGCTCGGTGCCGCCGCCCGTCTGCGTCCTATCCTCATGACATCGCTCGCCATGATTATCGGTCTGTTGCCTATGCTTATGCCCTGGGGTGTAGGTTATCACGGTAACATGACGCTCGGCGCTGCCGCTATCGGCGGTATGCTCATCGGCATGTTGTGTCAGATTATGATTGTGCCGGCTCTGTTCTACATCTTCCAGACACTGCAGGAGAAGGTTAAGCCTATCGAGTTTGAGGACGACAACGCAAGTGTCGACACCGAAATTCGTCAGTACACCAACCCCTATGTGGCAGGTGCTCTGCAGAGTCAGATAGACAAGTCATCAAAATAAAGAAGAACTAAGAAGTTGACATGGCGGAGTCTGCGGACTCCATAACTTCCAAACATCGCAACAATGAAACTAAACAAGATAATGATTTTCGCCTCTGCCACCCTGCTGTTGGGCAGTTGCGGAATATATAACAAGTATGAGCGTCCTGACGTCAACGTGAAGGGACTGGTGCGCGACTCCGCATCGGCATCTGACACACTGGCTGTTGCCGACACCGTAAGCTTCGGCAATCTGCCGTGGCGCAGCGTGTTCACCGACTCGCAGCTACAGTCGCTCATAGAGCAGGGCCTTGCCCACAACACCAACATGCTCAACGCCGCCCTCAACGTGAAGATGGTGGAGGAGCAGTTGAAGGTTGCTAAACTGGCGTTTGTGCCGTCGTTCACGTTCTCGCCGCAGGGTGTCATCACCTCATGGGACGGCAACAAGGCTACGAAGACCTATTCGCTGCCCGTACAGGCAAGCTGGAGCATCGACCTCTTCGGCAATCTGCTCAACGCTAAGCGTAGCGCACAGATGAACCTGCTCGCCACGAAAGACTATCAGCTCGTGGTGAAGACAGGTCTCATCTCAAACATCGCAAACATGTACTACACGCTCATGATGCTTGACAAGCAGCTCGAGATTGTCGACAACATGGCTGGTCTGACCAAAGAGACATGGGACCTGATGAAACTCCAGAAGGAACTTGGCCGTGCAAAGGAGACCAGTGTGCAGAGTGCAGAGGCAAACTACTACTCTGTACAGGCACAGTCGGCAGACCTGAAGCGCCAGATTCGTGAGGTGGAGAACTCTCTCTCGCTCGTCCTCGGACAGCCCGCACAGACCATCAGCCGTGGCAAGATTGAAGACCAGTCGCTGCCTTCGGAGTTTAGCACTGGTATCGGCGTGCAGCTCTTGAGCAACCGTCCTGACGTACACTATGCCGAGATGTCGCTTGCACAGTGTTTCTACAACACCAACCAGGCACGCTCACGCTTCTACCCGAGCATCACTATCAGCGGCAGCGGCGCCTACACCAACAGCCCTGGTGGTGGCATCGTGAACCCCGGTAAGATGTTGTGGAACGCCATCGGCAGTCTCACGCAGCCCATCTTCGCCCACGGTCAGCTCATCGCAGGACTGAAGGTGGCAAAGGCTCAGCAGGAGCAGGCTTACAACACCTGGCAGAACGCTGTGTTGTCGGCAGGCAGCGAGGTTAGCAACGCACTCGTGCTCTACAACTCTTCGGACGAGAAGAGCAAGTTTGAAGCCAAGCAGGTGGAGAGCCTTCAGAAGAATGTAGAGTATGCCAAGATGCTGTTCTCGCAGGGTCAGGGCACTACCTATCTTGAGGTTATCACCGCCCAGCAGAGTCTGCTCAACGCTCAACTCTCTAAGGTGGCAGACGACTTTAATAAGATGCAGGCCGTCGTGAACCTCTACTACGCTCTTGGCGGAGGCAGAAACTAAATAAAGTGAAGAGTGAAGAACGAAGAGTGAAGTATTCAATTGCTTCTTGCTTTCGTAAGATAAAAGTGTAAGCTTTTTGTCTCTTCGTTTTTCCACTCTCTGTCCATAACTCTTAAAAATTAAAATTATGATTAGCGATAAAGCATACATAGCTCCTGGAGCAAAGCTGGGAAAGAACGTCACCGTCTATCCGTTTGCATACATTGAAGACGATGTGGTGATTGGCGACGACTGCGTAATCTATCCCTATGTGAGCATCATGAATGGCACACGCATGGGCCGTGGCAACAAGGTGTTCCAGAACACCGTGCTCGGTGCCGAGCCGCAGGACTTCAACTATAAGGGCGACGACACCTCACTCGTCATCGGCGACGAGAACATCTTCCGCGAGAATGTGGTGATAAACCGCGCCACATTCAAAGACGGGGAGACACGCATCGGCAACCGCAACTTCTTCATGGAGGGCGTGCATATCTCTCACGACACTAAGGTGGCAGACTACGTGACCTTCGGTTACGGCACTAAGGTGGCTGGCGACTGCGACATACACAGCGCTGTCATCTTCTCGTCAGGTGTCATCATCAACTCTAACGTGCGTATCGGCGGCGCCTCAATGGTGACTGGCGGTGTGCGCATCTCACGCGACGTGCCACCGTTCATCGTCGCTACCGACAATCCTGTGCGCTACGGCGGTGTGAACGAGACGCTGCTCAAGTCGTCGGGAACCAGCGAGAAGGTGATAAACCATATCGCCAACGCCTATCGACTGGTGTTCCACGGTCAGACCAGCGTGTTCGACGCTGTTATCCAGATTAAGGAACAGGTGCCCGAAGGCAAGGAGGTGAACGCTATTATAGAGTTCATCAAGGGCACAAAGCTCGGTATTATTAGTAAGATTTAATCTTCATACCTTTTCTATATATTAGTGTTGTTCTAATGTGAGCACGGCTGACTGTGTAAGTCCGCCGTGCTTTTTTTGTTTAAAACAGGTGCCAAAAGGGACAGATTATCAACGAGGTTGACCAGGTGGCCTATTTCACCGTGTGAAGAACGACCTTTACAAGAAGGCTGACGGCTCTTATATGTACAATTCGGTTGCTGACTTACCCTCAACAATCGCTACTGCCGAGGAAAACTCTGGCGTTCGCGTCACAAAGGTAAGTCCACGCCCTACACAGGAGGACAAGAAGCTGATGTACAACCCCGATGTGCCAATCATTCGTTTGGCTGAGGTCTATTACATGTTGGCAGAGTGTAAGATGCGACAGGGCGACAAGGCAGGAGCGGCAACACTCATCAACACCGTGCGCAAGCGCTACTTTGAGAATGGTAACGACTCCAACCCCGTAACCGCCGCCAACCTCGACAAGTACCGCATGCTTGACGAGTGGCAGCAGGAGTTTGTGGCTGAGGCTCGCCGCCGTACCGACCTTGTGCGTTGGGATGCTTACGTCACAGAAGACTGGTGGGACCACAAGGCTACCAATAACAAGAACTTTAACCGCTTCCCCATCCACTATTCTGTTCTTGAGGCTAACCAGAAGCTGAAGCAGAACCCAGGTTATGGTCGTGACTAACGGTAAATTCTAAAAGATAAGACAATATAATATAATATTAAAGGTGGGCCGATTTACGACCCACCTTTAATTTTTTGAGGTTTCGATAAAACTACTTACAAGTAGCGGAAACATGGAAGAACATTCCGCTTAAAGCTCCCGCTGTGTTTTTAGTGTCTCTATATCGCGCGTCCTTTAACCACGTTGCTCAGACAACTTGGCAACAGAGTGCCTTCAAGCGTTATGCGGTTTGAGTTGAAGTTGGGGTTAATGGTCACGCTTGCGCTGTTAGATCCTTGCCACAGGGTTATGTACACTTGCGCGGAGATGGCTATGCCCTGGACGTAGAACGACAGTATGGGGTTGCCCTTGCGGTCGGTCTTTAGCTCGTAGCGGTTGAGCGTTCCCTCCACGGTGACACCTCCCATGCCGTTGGGTCCAGCCACAGGTATGTTGAATGCAACCTGTATGGTGGCTTTCTCCTTGTTCACTGCCACGAAGTTGGTGAATGATGTGACATATGCGCGTTGCCCGTACTTAAACACCACGCGGTTGGCTTCCAGCGTGAACAGGGTGTCGCGTATGGCTTGCATGGCCTGTTCGTACTGTATGCTGTCTATCTGTTCTTGCAGCCGTTTCTGCTCCTTGCGTGTCAGCTTGCGCTGGCTTTCTACTTGTGTCTCTTGCCCTACGCTGTCGCGTTGCGGCGACATGTAGACGTCGTCTTGTGCCGACATGCTGAGCGTTGACAGCAGTACGGCAATCATTGTGAAAATAATCTTTCTCATATTTTTGTTCTCCTTCACGTAGAAAACTGTGGCGTGGCGGCTTCCTTGCATGTGCGACGGGTTAAATAACGTGAACGCACGCAGCAGCTTAGTACGACGCCGTGCATGCTATACCTTCTGCTATCACACGGTCGCGTATAGCGTCGAGCTCCTCGTGTGTGGCTTTCTGTAGGTCCTGGTCGGGCGTCTCGCGGTCTATGGTGTATATCATGACCTCCATAGGTTGTATCTTGCGCAGCGCCTCGAGCCACGGCTTGACGAAGCGGTCGGAGGTGTTGTCTACGTCGTCGGTGCCCATGCGACCCTTCATAAACATGGTCTGCACTATGACATGACCGTTGAACGAGCGCAGACCAGCTATTATGTCGTCCACATTGTAGTGCGGATTGACGGGGCGGTCCACCTTTCTTATATAGTCTATGTCTACGGTGTCGAGCTTCAGTATGTTGTTGTCGACTTTCATCAGCGCGTCGTGTACCTGTGGACGGTGTACGAACGTGGAGTTGCTGAGCACCGACACCTTAGCGGCGGGGAAGTATTTGTCACGCAGGGCGATGGTGTCGTCTATTATTTCGGCAAAGTGTGGATGGCCCGTGGGCTCGCCGTTGCCAGCAAAGGTCAGCACGTCGGGCGCCGTGCCGCTGTCGCGCATCTCTATGAGCTTTGCCTTAAGAGCTTCACGCACAGCCTCGCGTGTGGGGCGTGGGAGGGTGGGGCGGTGGTCGGCGTTGTAGCCGCACTCGCAGTATATGCAGTCGAAGGAGCAGCTCTTGCCGTCGGCGGGCTGCAGATTTATGCCTAACGATATGCCCAGACGGCGGCTGTGTATGGGGCCGAAGATGGGCGATGGATAGATGATTGTTGCCATTTGTGTTTTCCTTTACTTTTTCTTATTGCGTCACAAAAGTAACAATTATTTATGAAAGCGAAAACTCTTTGCCGCTACATCTTGTTAATAGTGGTTAAACCTTTGCGTGGTAGAATTTTTTTTTGTTACTTTGCAGGATATTTGGTATATTATACCTGTTTTGCAAATGGGAAAGAAACGTAAGAAGACCGGCAGTCGTCACGGACTGCAGGCAGTCACTTTGTGTATTAGCACCGCCATGGTGCTGGTTCTTCTCGGCCTTGTGGCTCTCAGTGTGCTTACCGCACGCAATCTCTCGTCGTATGTCCGCCAGAATATAGTGGTCACTCTGCTGTTGCAGGACGACCTTACGGCTACTGAGGCACAGCAGTTCTGTGCTCGTCTGAAGAACCGTTCTTATGTCAACACACTCGAATATGTGAGCAAGGAGAAGGCGCTGCAGCAGGGCATAAAGCTGCTCGGCGAAGACCCGCGCGAGTTTATCGGCTCCAACCCCTGGCCGCCGTCGATAGAACTTACGCTAAAGGCTGACTATGCAAACAACGACTCTCTGAGCTACATCTCGCGTGAGCTGTCGGCTTATCCGAGGGTGACGAAGGTGAGCTATCAGCGCGATTTGCTCGAAAATGTGAACCGCACCATTGCGCGAGTGAGCATTGTGCTCCTGGCGTTGGCACTGCTGCTGACTATAGTTTCGTTCGCGCTTATCAACAATACGGTGCGCCTCGGCATCTATGCTCGCCGTTTCTCTATACACACCATGAAACTTGTAGGCGCGTCGTGGGGCTTCATACGCGCGCCCTTCGTGCGACGAGCTGTGGGCATCGGACTGCTGGCGGCGGTGATAGCGTGTGCAGTGCTTGGCGGCATCTACTATGCGTTGTGTGTGTATGAGCCCGACATCATCGACTTTCTGACATGGGATGTGCTGGCGATTACTGCTGCTGTGGTGTTCGTGTTCGGCATCGCTATAACGGCATTGTGCGCCACCATTTCCGTAAACAAGTTCCTCAAGATGAAAGCTGGGGAGCTGTACAAAATTTAAGCAACACGTATTGTCGCTGTACTGGAGTTTGAAATTTGAAGAGAAAAAGATTGTAATTAAAACAATATGGACAAAAGAAATTATGCGTTTGGAAAGGCCAACTTCGTACTGTTGGCTGTAGGCATGCTCATTGTGATATTCGGTTTCTGCCTGATGAGTGGCGGAAGCTCTGACGAGACGACGTTTGACATCAGCATTTTTGACACTCGCCGCGTGAAAATAGCACCTATCGTGTGTCTCGTTGGCTTCTTGTCAATGGTCTATGCCATCGTACACAAGCCGAAGGACAGCAGCGATGCTGACAATGATGAGACTAAAATAGACAATGTTTAAGCAGGTAACAGCTTGACAGAAGGTCTGCAACAATAGATAAAAGATAACATAACAGCAAAGAAATGGATTGGTTACAAGCGTTGGTCCTGGGCATTGTGCAGGGACTTACAGAATATTTGCCCGTGAGCAGCAGCGGTCATCTCGCCATAGGCTCATACCTGTTTGGTGTGGAAGGAGAAGAGAACCTCGCGTTCACAGTGCTCGTACATGTGGCGACAGTGCTCAGTACACTCGCCGTTTTGTGGAAAGAGATAGACTGGATATTGAAGGGACTGTTCAAGTTTGAGATGAACGACGAGACCAAATACATCCTCAACATCGTTGTGTCGATGATTCCTGTCGGCATCGTGGGAGTGTTTTTCAAAGATGCAGTGGAAGAAGTGTTCGGCTCAGGATTGCTCATCGTGGGCATCATGCTGCTCGTGACGGCTCTCCTGCTCACATTCTCTTACTACGCAAAGCCACGTCAGCGTGAGCACATCACTATGAAAGACGCGCTCATCATAGGTTTGGCACAGGCTTGTGCGGTGATGCCAGGACTCTCGCGGTCGGGTAGCACCATCGCGACAGGACTGTTGCTTGGCAACAAGAAGGAACAGCTGGCACAGTTCTCGTTCC
>JALEVZ010000117.1 GCA_022788105.1 Prevotella sp.
CCTCACCATCCATGAGGAATATTTCATCGCCCTCTTTCAGACGCAATACTCTCAAAGCATGCGTTGCTTCGTCTGCCGGCAACTCGTTTGTCTTGCTGGCATTGGGGACATAAAAATATCTTGCTTCTTTCATCTTACACTTCTATTTATGCCTCGTATATTATGCACAAATTCATAGAGACGCCTTGTGGAGCATCTCTATGAATTTCAATTTGCTAAAGCTATATTTCAAATATGCTGTTATCTATCCTACTTATTATATGCGTTGTCTTCTTTCTTGTATCTGAACACAAGAGCAAACAGAACGCCGACAACCAAAGCGTAGGCTGCAAAGATGTACCAGCAGGCCTGCCAGTTGCCAAGCAGATAGCCGTCTTCGCTCCATGAGCAGTAGTGGTTGATAATCTCACCTGCAAGCAGTGTGCCGATGGTTGCGCCCAGACCGTTTGTCATAAGCATAAACAAGCCCTGTGCCGATGCACGCACCTTAGGTTCGCACTTCTCGTCGACGAACAGGCCGCCAGACACATTGAAGAAGTCGAAGGCTACGCCGTAGACGATGCACGACAGTATGAAGAGCAGCACTCCTGGCATGGCGGGGTTGCCCATACCGAAGAATCCGAAACGCAGGACCCATGCAAACATGGCAAGAAGCATAACAATCTTTATGCCGTATCGGCGCAGGAAGAACGGAATCATCAATATGCACAACGCCTCAGAGACCTGAGAGATGGACACCAAGAGTGTGGCATTGTTGGCTGCAAACGTGTCTGCGAGCAAGGGGTCGCCCTTGAAGCTGGTTATGAACGGAGTCGCGTAGCTGTTGGTCACCTGCAAGGACATGCCCAACAGACATGAGAAGATGAAGAACAACGCCATCTTCTTGTCCTTGAACAGCTTGAAGGCGCTAAGTCCGAACATGTCTGTAATGCTCTTCTTCTCCTCGCTTTTCACTATCGGGCAAGAAGGCAACGTCATGCAATAAGCAAAAAGCACGAAGCTGAGAACACCCGACACGAGGAACTGCATGTGTGTGTACTGGAACTTAAATTCGCTTGACGCGAAACCGAACGAGAACGCTCCATTGTCTAATGTGGCGCAGTTGACAAACCACATCGTCACAATAAAGCCTACCGTTCCGAGCACGCGGATGGGCGGGAAGTCCTTCACGGTGTCAAGACCTTTGCTCTTCAATATCGTAAACGCCGTAGTGTTGGAAAGCGCCAACGTAGGCATGTAGAAAGCAACGCTGAACGTGTAGATAGCAATGAACATCGTCTTGTCAGGCATGGCGTTTGTCATGCCAAGATAGAACAGACCTACCATGCCAAGACCGGCAAGCAGATGGCAGATGCCGAGCATGCGCTGCGGCTGCACATATTTGTCTGATATGATGCCCACTATTGTCGGCATGAAAATGGATACGATGCCCTGAATGGCGTAAAACCATGCTATTTCAGCCCCCATTCCGGCACGGCCGAGGTAATTTCCCATTGATGTAAGGTAAGCTCCCCAAACTGCGAACTCGAGGAAATTCATCAATGCCAGTCGTAATTTGATGTTCATTGCAAATAGATTTTGTTGTTTTTAATAATTAGACAAAGGTAATATAAATTGATTAAAGCGCCAAATAGTTTTGACAACAAAAAACTCCCCAGCCTGTAAAATTATCATTACAGACTGGGGAGCAACAATAGCTTTGTGTCCTGACAGGACAGACGGCGCCAAGATTGCTACCACTTCACAAGGCGACACACGGCTCTTGTCGACGCCGTTGGGCTGAGTTGACAAAATGATAGTGCCTTAATGGGCTTGCCACTACGCCCTAATGGGACGGTCAAATGGGCCTAATGACGTTGTCAAAGGGCCGTAATGGGAATGGCGCCTCGCTTTTAACATGTGTTAAGGATTAGCGTTAGTTCTCGCTACGAAATCATAGCAAAGTGTCACCGAAACAATGAAAGTTGTGACATAAAGTCAAAAGCACTTTCCCTATGATTTGTCGGGAGAGCCACATTAGCTAACCTTGTTCAGCTTCTTGATAATAGAGAAGATGAAGAGTGCTGAGAGCAGGCAGATGCCAGCGAGCACGCCCCAGATGGTGATGAGGCTGAAGTTCTTGCCCCACATGATGCCCGGCACCATAACGAGCTGGTTTCCGATGGCGGTAGCACCAAACCAAAGACCCATCATCAGACCTGCATACTTCGGAGGAGCAACCTTTGTTACAAACGAGATGCCAATCGGTGAGAGCAAAAGCTCGGCGAAGGTGAGGATGAGGTAAGTAGAGATGAGGAGGTTGGCGCTTACGCGCATACCCTCAGTAGCAGGGTTGCCCTGTGTCAACGGCAACTCAAGTCCCATTGAACCTACTGCCATCCAGACGAAACCAAGTGCTGCTACGAGCATGCCATAACCAATCTTCTCAGGCGATGTCGGCTCTTTGCCAATCTTGTTGAGCCATGAGAACAGCGCTACGCTCACCGGTGTCAACGCTACAACGTAGCAGGGGTTGAACTGCTGGAAGATGGGAGCCTCTACGTCTACGGCGCCTTCGAGATTGTTGTACTTATAGAAGAGGAAGGCGATGGCTGCTACTATCACTGCGAAAGAGATGCCTTTGCCCTTGCCTGTCTTGCTCTGTGCGAGACCGAAGCTGCCGTACACAACGAAGATACAAGCCACAAGGTTTGTAACGTCGAATGCCATTGACTGCAGACCCTCAGATGTTTTCTGTGTAAAGTCGCGTGCGAAGAGTGTCAGAGTGTTTCCGTTCTGATGGAATGCCATCCAGAAGAAGATAACCACTGCGAACACAAGACACAGACAAACGATGCGCTCCTTTGTCTCCGCGGGAGAGAGTTCGTTCACATCTTTGGCAGTGGTCTTGGCGTCTTTCTTTGTCTCTGAAGCGAGCACGTGCTTGTATGTGAAGCTAAAAATGTAGTATATTGCAATACTTACGATAAGCGAAACGCATGCTACTGCAAACGCAAAGTGGTATGAATCTTCTACCGACACGCCCAGACTCTCCTGTGCCCACTTCATAATCTTGATGGCTGCTGTAGGTGCAAACATAGCGCCGATGTTGATAGCCATATAGAAAAGCGAGAAACCAGAGTCGCGGTTCTGAGCATACTGAGGCTCGTCGTAGAGTCGACCTACCATTACCTGCAAGTTACCTTTGAACAGACCTGTTCCTAAAGCGATAAGGATGAGCGATGCACCCATTGCTGCAATGGCAACAGTGTCTTTGCCGAGGGGAAGCGAAAGGACGAGATAACCGATGAACATGATGAACACACCGGTAGTAACCATACGTCCAAAACCAAACTTGTCGGCTGCGATACCGCCGATGATGGGGAGGAAATAGACCATCATCAGGAATGTAGAATAGATAGTACTTGCCAATCCGGTTTCGAAACCGAAGTTAGCCTGCAAATAGAGTAAGAACACAGCAAGCATGGTGTAATAGCCGAAACGCTCACCTGTGTTTGCTAAGGCCAGTGCCCATAGGCCTTTTGGTTGATTTTCAAACATAATAATTTATTTAAGTTTCAATTAATATTTCGTTTTAAACATTAAGTCTTTTCTACTTGTTTATTAAGCCGTCTTTGCTTATACATTAAGCCTTCTCCACGCCGTCACAGCGTCGTTTGCAGTAAAAAGAATGTCGATGGACCTCTCTTATCTCTTACGAGTCTTGACGATGTCAAACAGATAAGTCAGTTTAACAATAATACTGCTGTTGTTAGATTTGGAGAAATAGTCGCGCTTAGAGTCACCATAAATGTTTCCAAGACCATAGTAATATCGTCCTTCAAGCAGGAAATGTCCGACCTTCTTTACACTGAGTTCCAATCCTGCGCCAGCGGCGATGCCGTAATCGAACTTGTTTTCCACGCTCATCGTGTCTTGGGCGCACACTTGATTGGAACGATCTGTCATGTTGCGGTCGTCGAAATTGAAATTCGTCTTAGTGCTCTCGCTCATCAGATAGCCGAACTGCGGACCAAGTTGGAAGAAAAATTGTACACCACTTTGCTCCTTTCCCCATGCGAGATGTGCGAAAACAGGAACTTGCAAATAGTTTAAGGTTCTGCTATACTCCTCTGCTTTGCCAGTCACAGAGTTGATTACAGGAGAGTTATCGGCAGTGACGATGTTCTCTTTCCATCCCATTTGGGTGTAATTTACCTCCCCATAAATGGAACATATAGTATTGAAATATTTCTCACAAACATATTTAAACGACATGCCGGCGGTCTTTCCGCCTAACGTTTTCTGCGTAACTTTAGGAGTAAAGCCCACACTACTCATTGTGTATCCTACGTTCACGCCCACCGACAAGTCGTTGCGGTGCTGTCCGATCTGTGAATAAGCGCCGACGCATACTGCCATTGCCAACATCGACACAACAGCACGCTTGCCATGACTCCGTACTGTTCCGCACGCGTTGCCACAACATTTTTTCGCCCCATCGGACAAATAGATAAAAATATTACGCAATAATGTGTACATGCAATTTACCATTTCTTCAACAATTAATAGCTTATGGCCTCGGAGCCTCCATCAAGACGATAGTGTACAAGCATGAATCCCCGATTTTGCATGCCGCCATTTGTTCCTGCCTTCTCAAACTTGAGTTGGTTTTGCAACGACACATACCCGTTTTGCCATCGTGCTCCAACAAACTTCTTACCATACTTTTTCAATCCTCTTACGAAGAATTGGCCGTGGTCATAACCCGTTATCGCGAAGCGCGGCAGTGCTGTCTGCATGTCGCTACGGAACCACGTGCGATACTTGTTTTCGACATTTGCCGTCGTCATATTCAACGGGTTATAATAGAAAGTGGTAGGTATGTAAGCGTCGTATTTATGGAAAAGCTCAAGATAAACCTTCGTGTACATAAGCCATTCCGTATAACCGAACATAGAAATAGCAACCGAAGGATCGTTGGCTCTTAGTCCGTTAAGCTTTGCAAAAGCCACATTCAGTTCGGGCGAACGTCCTGTATTGAGCACCACGACATTCGACTCAGAGCGAGAGAAAGCCTTTGAGAACGACTGTTCCGACGATTTTAAGTTAGTGATAGAATATTTCGCTCCAACTGATTCAAGCCGTTTCCGCAGTTCAGCAGTAAACATTCCCTTTCTGCTTGTAGAGTCGTTACAGTCTACAAACACCACATGCTTCTTTGCAAAACGGTCCATAAAAGCGTTTACCGCACTGACATTCAACTTCTCTGGCGACTGATAGACCTGAAATATAGATTTGTTTCTCTCCACATCATTACCGCTAATTGAGAACGGAATGACCAGTTTTATGTTATGAGCATCACAAAATGCGGCAAGCGGTTTTACCTGAGCAGTGTACAACGGACCAAACACGATGTCGCAATTGGCAAGATTCTGGTCTGACAACAGCGTCTTCACATCCTTGTCAATGGCAAGATTCCACGAATAAACATTTATCTTTATGTCCGAGTTTTCTTCCTTTAGGTCGTCAAAAGCCATCAGCAAGCCGCGATAATACTCCAGCATACGCTTGCCGTCGCCATCGACTTGATGAAGCGGAAGGAGCACACCGACATTAATGCCGTCGGCACGTGGCGCCACAACACTACTGCCACCATCGCCGTTACTCTTTGTCGGCGAGGGCTGAACATTACGCGGAGACGGGATGATAAGCACCGTTCCCTTCTTTAGGTTATAGTCGGCATCTGCCGCACCGGGGTTGGCGCTCAGCAGTTCATCTATGCTTATGTTGTATTTACGGGCTATTCCGTAGACAGTATCTTTTTTCTTCACCTTATAAGTCTGTTGAGACTCCACGCTCTGCGCTGCTCCGACAGCGGCAAGCCCTATACACAACGATAACAAGATGCTCCTAAAAAGAAATTTCATAATCAAGCTTCAATTCTTTTATTTTACTGCAAAAATACAAAAAAAGAATTGTCAAATCAACAATTAATCCGTATTTTTGCACTATTAAAGTACGAAATGATGCGAAACAGCAAATTATACATACTATTCATTGCGATAATGGCTGCAATGCAATTGCATGCAGACAACATACCGACCATTGACCCGACAGCCACATTCATGACCCCAGACGGCGAAGAAAACGGCACAAGCTACTCCGGCGCAGCACCGTTAACAGTGAAATTCCACGCCAACGCGCAGGACACAGACGGATGGACAACATACTACGAATGGCGCTTCACGCTCGAAGGAAAGGATGAGCCGTACCTCAACCGCTACGAAGAAGAGACCGAATACACGTTTCTCCAGGCAGGCTCCCACAAAGTAGTGCTGTACGCAGTGTTCACACATGGCAACGACACCGTTGCCTACACAGAAGAATATTGGGCAGATGCCGACCCCATAACGGTAAGCATATCAGAGAGTAAACTCGAAATGCCCAACACGTTTACCCCTAACGGTGATGGCATAAACGACATCTACAAAGCGAAGGACGGCTATCAAAGCATCGTCGAGTTCCACGCCTACATCTACAACCGTTGGGGCCAGAAGATCTACGAATGGACAGACCCATCGCAGGGATGGGATGGCAAACACAATGGCAAAGACGTGAAACAAGGCGTCTACTTCGTACTCGTCAAGGCGAAAGGAGCCGATGGTCGCAAGTTCAATATCAAGCGCGACGTGAATCTTCTAAGAGGATACACCGAAACATCTGGAGCTACCGAGCAATAGACAAGGCCCTATCTTTCGCGCGCCACGAAGCTACAGCATAAGCCCTTTCTACAGAGTAACAAAGACATATGGACAACAACACAATATATGTGTGGGGAGCACGCGTCCACAACCTTAAGAACATAGACGTGCAGATTCCCCGCAACAGCCTGACAGTAATAACAGGCCTCAGCGGCTCAGGCAAATCCTCGTTGGCTTTCGACACCATTTTTGCCGAAGGTCAACGTCGCTATATAGAGACGTTTTCTGCCTATGCCCGCAACTTTCTCGGCGGCATGGAACGTCCAGACGTTGACAAGATAACGGGCCTCAGCCCCGTGATAAGCATCGAACAGAAGACCACGAACAAGAATCCGCGCTCCACGGTCGGCACCACGACAGAGATTTACGACTACCTCCGACTGCTCTTCGCCCGTGCTGCCACCGCTTACAGCTACGCCACTGGCGAGAAGATGGTGAAATACACCGAAGAGAAGGTGCTCGACATGATTATGTCCGACTATGCAGGACACCGCATTTTCGTGTTGGCGCCACTCGTACGCCAGCGCAAAGGCCACTACCGCGAACTCTTCGAAAGCCTCAGGAAGAAGGGATATATATATGTGCGCGTCGACGGAGAGATAAAAGAGATTGAGCGCGGAATGAAAACGGACCGCTACAAGAACCACAACATCGAGGTCATTGTAGACAAACTCGCCGTGCAACCCAAAGACTCGGAACGCCTAAAGGGCAGCGTCCACACCGCATTGAAGCAGGGCGACGGTCTCATCATGATTTATGACAAAGACGCCGATACCGCGAAATACTTCTCCAGCCACCTCATGTGCCCCACCACCGGCATCTCCTACAGCGACCCCGCACCCAACATCTTCTCCTTCAACTCACCTGAGGGCGCCTGTCCGCGCTGCAAAGGCATGGGGTTTGTCAACGAGATAGACGTCAAAAAGGTCATTCCCGACACGTCACAGTCAATCCATGACGGTGGCATCGCACCTCTTGGCAAATACAAAAACCAGATGATATTCTGGCAGATAGCCGCCATACTCGACAAGTATGAGTGTACTATCAAGTCCCCAATAGACGACATCCCCCAGGAAGCGCTTAACGAAATACTGTACGGCACACTGGGCACGATAAAGATTCCGAAAGAGCAGATACACACATCGAGCGACTATTTCGTTGAGTTTGACGGTGTAATAAAATACCTCAAGAGCGTAATGGACAACGACGACTCCGCCAGCGGTCAGAAATGGGCAGACCAATTCCTCGCCACATGCGAGTGTCCGGAATGTCACGGTCAACGTCTGAAGAAAGAGTCGCTGTCTTATCGCATCTGGGACAAGAACATCTCAGAGTTGGCAAACATGGACATCAGTCAGCTGCAAGAGTGGCTTCGCGAAGCCGAGTCGCACCTTGACCCCAAGCAAAAGGCCATCGCCACAGAGATATTGAAAGAAATAAACACCCGTTTGAATTTCCTTCTCGACGTGGGACTCGACTACCTGTCGCTCAACCGTCAGGCAGCCACACTGTCGGGAGGTGAAAGTCAGCGCATACGTCTTGCCACACAGATAGGCTCACAGCTTGTCAACGTGCTCTACATACTCGACGAGCCGAGCATCGGACTGCACCAACGCGACAACGAACGCCTCATTAACAGTCTGAAAGAACTACGCGACCTCGGCAACACGGTGATTGTTGTAGAACACGACAAAGACATGATGCTTGCCGCCGACTACATAATAGACATCGGCCCGAAAGCCGGACGCAAGGGCGGTGAGGTAGTGTTTCAAGGTACACCGCAGCAGATGCTCAAGCACAAGACCATCACTGCCGAGTACCTCAACGGCGAGCGCGCCATCTACCTGCCTGCCGTCAGACGCAAAGGCAACGGCATGGACATCACCATACACGGCGCACGCGGCAACAACCTGAAGAATGTGGACGTCACATTCCCACTTGGAGAACTTATCGTAGTGACCGGTGTGAGCGGCTCCGGTAAGTCAACCCTCATCAACGAGACCCTGCAGCCCATCTTGAGCCACCACTTCTACCGTTCCCTCAAGAAGCCCATGCCTTACGATTCTATCGACGGCATCGAGAACATAGACAAGATTGTGAACGTCGACCAGTCACCGCTTGGACGCACCCCGCGTTCCAACCCAGCGACATACACAGGTGTCTTTTCAGACATACGTTCCCTGTTCGTGTCACTTCCCGAAGCAAAGATAAGAGGATACAAAGCCGGCCGCTTCTCGTTCAACGTGCGTGGCGGCCGCTGCGAGGTGTGCGGCGGCAACGGTTACAAGACCATAGAGATGAATTTCCTCCCCGACGTCATGGTGCCATGCGAGGCTTGCCACGGCAAACGCTACAACCGCGAGACGCTGGAGGTGAGATACAAAGGCAAAAGCATTGCCGACGTGCTCGACATGACCATCAACCAGGCGGTAGAGTTCTTTGCCAACGTGCCGTCAATACTGCAAAAAATCAAGACGTTGCAAGACGTAGGACTCGGCTATATAAAGCTCGGGCAGCCGTCGACAACACTCAGTGGCGGCGAGAGCCAACGCGTAAAACTTGCCACAGAGCTGAGCAAGCGCGACACAGGCCGCACCATGTACATACTCGACGAGCCTACTACAGGTCTACACTTTGAAGACATACGCATCCTGATGGATGTGTTGCAGAAGATAGTAGACCGTGGCAACACAGTAATAATAATCGAGCACAACCTCGAAGTCATAAAACTCGCCGACCACATCATAGACATGGGCCCCGACGGCGGACGCAATGGTGGACAGCTACTCATCGCTGGCACACCAGAAGAGGTGGCAGCAAGCGGTGTCGGCTACACAAGTCGCTTCCTCAAAGACGAGTTAGAAGCGTCTACAGTACAGCCTGGCGACGACAAAGACTAACACCATCGCCATATAAAAGGCTAACACCATCGCCATATAAAAAGACTAACACCATTGTCCTATGAACGAGAGAAGGCATCTGTCTGATAATAAGCCAGATGCCTTCTTTTATTATAGTATTATTCCTTTCACATCAGAATATTTCCTTTCACATCAGAATTCTTCCTTTCACATCAGAACGGCAAACCCACCGCAAAGTGGAAGGCAAAGTCTCTTCCAAGCCTCGGATTTGCAATCGGGAAGTGCTCCGTCGAATTGGTATAAGCCGGATTCACTGCCTTCATACCAAAGTCGAATCTCATAACAAAGTAGTCCAGGTTCAACCGCAAGCCGAGACCATAAGCCACAGCTATCTGTTTATAAAACTCGTCTAACTTAAACTGTCCTCCAGGCTGGTCTGCATAAGAGCGCAGAGTCCATATATTGCCGGCATCGACAAAAAATGCTCCGTTGAACTTCCAGAAGAGATAAGTGCGAAACTCCATGTTCAAGTCGAGCTTCATGTCACCCGTCTGGTTTATGAAGTCGATGCGTCCGTCCGTCCCCTTGAACTTACCAGGACCGAGTTCGCGCACATTCCAT
Organism: Prevotella sp.; assembly: GCA_022788105.1. Classification (GTDB taxonomy): domain Bacteria; phylum Bacteroidota; class Bacteroidia; order Bacteroidales; family Bacteroidaceae; genus Prevotella. The sequence goes on from JALEVZ010000117.1 coordinate 10,226, forward strand.
CCTCTCACCGAGCTGGCTCCACCTGAGAAATAGCGCTTCTCAAACGGCAAAATCGTGCTGTTGCCATAAGGATAAGCCACGCCCAGTCCAGCATGTAGCGCCAGCGAGTTGTGCTCATCAAACGACACGAGGTGCGTATAGTCAAAATCGAACTTCGCATACTGTGCAAACGCGATATTGAACAGCGTGCGCTGTCCGTAGTTGTTAACATGAGTACCAATCAGTCGCGACAGTCCACTGAGCAGGTTGCCACCTGTCTCCACATTAAGACGCAGCACATCCACACCGTTGTTATATGTCAGTCCCGCGCCCACCTTCATTATAAACAGGTCCTCATAGTTGTAGCGCAAGATGGCATTGCGGTTTGACACGTCGTCGAGATAGTCCTCCTTAAACTTGGCAGACACCCACGGCATGTAGACATAGTTAAGGTCTACGAGGTCGACACGGTAAGACGTGTGGTGCTGCGGCTCCGCCCAGTGGTAGCGCCACGTAGAGGTGAACACCCGTCGGTGAAACTCCGGACGGTTCTGCAAGTTATAGCTTACCGCCAGCTCCGACTTCGCGCTGCTGTTTCTACGGAAAGAGCGCGACAGGAACGGCGCGAGAAAACGCGGGAACAGGATTTTAGACTCCAACCCATACTCCTCATAGTCCTGGTTCTGATAACCCTCCAGACCCGTTATCGCCTCAAAGGCAGCACGTGCCTGCAGGCTGAACACCTCGCTACCATGAAATATGTTGCGGTTCTCATAGGTCAGAGTGCCAGCAGCGCCGAGGTCACCAGCAGTGTTTGTGCCCTCCGGTTTGAACGAGATAGAGTTTGGCTTGTTCATGCTCACCTGTATGTTGCAGTCGAGCAACGCCGTGTCAGGCAGTTCCGTGAAGCGTATGTTAGTATATCTCACCGCCGACAGGCGCGCGAAATTGTTGTACGTGCGTTGCAGGTCAGAGGCGCTATATGCCCCACCCCTCTGTATGGCGGTGTTGTCGGCAAGCACACTCCCGCGCAGCGGTATGTTTCCTCCGTCACCGTTCTGATAGGTCACGTCGTTTATGTAATAGCGCTTATGCGGCATCTCGTCGCTGTTGTTGTTCGGCCGATACTTATGCACGCGCATGAGCAGGGCCACGCGGTTGGCGCCGACATCAAACGAGTCTGCCTCAAAGGTGATAAACTCCTTGTTGAATTTATAAAATCCCTTGTTGTTTAGTATGCTCGTTATACGTTTGCGTTCCGCATTAAGCAGATTGAGCGAAAACTGCTCTCCTGGCTTGACGAGGCACGTGCCCAGTTCGCCATCGTCCATCATACGCCTTACAGTAGCGTCGTCTATGTCGATGTTCACGTCACCTATATAATAAGGTTCGCCAGGATGGAGCACATATTTCACCGCCACACGGTTCGCCTTCTTCACGGTGGTGGCATACGACGCCTTCGCGTGCATGTAGCCCATGCCCTGCATGGCAAGGCTAAGGTCGCCACATGTCGCCTTCGCCTTTGCAGAGTCAAACACCACTGGTGCCTCGCCGATGTTGCGCAGCACCTTGTTTATCCATTTCGTAGAGTCGCGTCCAGAGAGAGAATAAGTGGCAACGGGGACCTTAAACAACGAAAACCACTTTGAGTTTGCCCTTTGCCGTATATATGGTTCAAACTGCTGTACCTTCAGTTCCTTATCGTCTGACTCAATTTCAACTTTAGAGAGCAATTGCTCACCATCATTCAGAAATTTTGAAGGCGAGCAACTCCACAAAGCCGATATCGCGAATATAGACACCGCGCATTTGCACAAAAGACATGTTACAGAACTTTTGAAGTACGAATGCATTGATTTATGAAATAAAAAAAGGCAACACAAAACATATCATATTATGTTTGTATTTGCCTCAACTATTACCATTAAAAACATTAAAAGTAGTGGATAGGGGAATCGAACCCCTATGCCAAGATTGAGAATCTTGTATCCTAACCATTAGATGAATCCACCAAAATAAGATGTTTTTTGTGTCATGACTTTTTATTCTGAACAAAAAGTCATGTAGTGGATAGGGGAATCGAACCCCTATGCCAAGATTGAGAATCTTGTATCCTAACCATTAGATGAATCCACCATCTTCACAACAAGAGCGGAAGCTGGGGGATTCGAACCCCCGGTACAGTTACCCGTACGGCAGTTTAGCAAACTACTGGTTTCAGCCACTCACCCAAACTTCCTTGTAACGTCAGTCCGATAAATTACCGAATCATTGTCCATCTCTTGATT
>JALEVZ010000020.1 GCA_022788105.1 Prevotella sp.
CGCATCAACGGACTCGGTGCACCGCGTGCTTTCTTCACGCCGCTTCTCCGTCATATCCACTTCCCCAACACAAGCTATGGCGAAGACTACGCACTCGGATTGATGTTCAGCCGCCGCTACCGCATCGGCCGCATCTACGACGAACTGTACTGCTGCCGACGCTGGGGAGGAAACAGCGACGCCTCACTGAGTGTGGAAAAGACAAACGCCAACAACCTCTACAAGGACCGCTTGCGCACCATGGAGGTCGTAGCGCGTCAGAACATGCAGAACAACGATAAAGCCAACGGCGACGATAGCTCGCTGCAACGTTTTTTTAACCGCCAGCTGGAGACCTGGGATGATGCACGACTTCACTTCCGCGACCTGCAGAATGTAAAGACTCGTGACCTCTCAGTTGGCGAGAACACAATTCGGCTACAATTCAACCCAGCCCGTATGGTATCGACGGGAGCCAAAATAGACCAAGCATCGCTAAAGAAACGCCGCTGTTTCCTCTGTGCGGAGAACCGTCCGGAGCAGCAGATAGAGGTACACATCGACAACGACTTCACGCTGTTGGTGAACCCGTTCCCTATCCTGCCAACGCACTTCACCATACCGAAGAACAAGCATACGCCGCAAAGCATACGCGAGAACATAGGCGAAATGTACAAGGTGCTGACCGACTATCCCGAGCTAATGGTGTTCTATAACGGACCCAAGTGCGGCGCATCGGCACCTGACCACATGCACCTGCAAGCTGGAAGCAGTGGCATTTTGCCCCTGCAGAACGAATGGCAGCGACTCAGCCGCAACCTCATGGAAGTGGCAACATACGACGATGCCACCATCTCTATGGTGCGCGGATTCGTGACCAGCGCCATTGCAGTGCGTAGCACCACTGCCGAGGCAGGCAAGAAAGCGTTTCTTAAAGTGTATGAGGCAATGCCCCAGCGCGAAGACGAGACCGAACCGATGATGAACATTGTGGCCTGGAAGCAGGCTGACGAGTTCATACTCGTAGTCATTCCACGCGCTAAGCACCGCCCCGACTGCTACTTTGAGGAAGACGAAAGCCGCAAGGTGCTCGTCAGCCCTGGTGCACTTGACATGTCAGGCATGCTCATTACGCCGCGTCCCGGTGACTTTGAGGGTCTCACAGGAGAGCGCGCTGCCGCAATCATTCGCGAGTGTGGCATCAGCGACGAGGTGGCACAGGACATTGCAAACAAGATTAAAGCCAATCACGACAAGGAGAAAGCCGACCATCTGCCGATGGAAGGCGAAGAGCCATGTGTGTCGGTAGGCATCGTAAGCGGAGAGAAGATAAGCTTCACTCTCAACCAACCGTACACGGCAAAGGGCGAGAACATCACTGGCATCCAGACCGTAGAATTCTCTGAAGGAGGCATCCTGTGGAACGGAAACCAGTACCGCGAGCTGACATTTCACCCGTCAACGCCCGCCTGCTCGTTCTCTCTCCACGACGTAACCATTGGTGTGAACTTCCATTGGGAGCGTAAAGAGACCCAGACCTTCCTCGGCACGCTACGTCTGGTAGTGGAGGCCGACAAGATTTGCGCCATCAACGACCTGCCTGTGGAGAAATATCTTGAGAGCGTAATATCCAGCGAGATGAGCGCGACATCAAGCCTTGAGCTGCTCAAGGCGCACTCCGTAATATCCCGTAGCTGGCTGCTCGCACAGATAGACAAACGTCGCAAGCTGAAAGAAGGCGGTAACAACTTCTTCTCTTTTATAAAAAAGGACGATGAACTCATACGCTGGTACGACCGTGAAGACCACACTATCTTCGACGTGTGTGCCGACGACCACTGCCAGCGCTACCAGGGCATCACCAAAGAAACAAGCCCCAACGTTGCCGTGGCTATCAATGCCACCCGTGGCGAGGTGCTCATGTCCGAAGGAGAGATCTGTGATGCGCGCTTCAGCAAGAGCTGCGGCGGTGTCAGCGAGGAGTACCAGTACTGCTGGGAAGACATCAAGATGCCGTACCTCACAGCCGTCCGCGACACCGACAAGGGCGTAGACAATGCCGACCCGCTGCCCGACCTCACCAACGAGGAGGAAGCAGAGAAGTGGATTCGCACCTCTCCCGAGTCGTTCTGCAACACCAATGACAAGACCATCTTGTCGCAGGTGCTCAACGACTTCGACCAGGAGACCACCGATTTCTACCGTTGGCACGTGACCTACACACAGGAAGAGCTGCGCGAACTCATCTCAGAGAAGCTGAAGATGGAGTTTGGCGACATCCTCGACCTCGTTCCCGTGGAGCGCGGCAAGAGCGGACGCCTCTGCAAACTGAAGATTGTTGGTTCACAGCGCACGTTCACAATCGGCAAGGAACTTGAGATTAGACGTGCTCTTAGCACCTCACACCTTTACAGCAGCGCCTTTGTTGTTGACAAGGAAGAGGTCGTAAACGGTGTTCCCCAGAAGTTCGTCCTCACCGGTGCCGGCTGGGGTCACGGCGTAGGCCTGTGCCAAATAGGCGCCGCAGTGATGGGAGCGAAGGGCTACAAGTACGACAAGATTCTGCTCCACTACTATCGCGGAGCCGATCTCAAGAAACTATACGAATAATCAACTCTTAGCTGTTCGGCGGCAAGAACTGACTCCATGAAATGGCAATCGGTTCTTGTTGCCGGACTATTATGTTATTACAAACCGCCAAAGCCGTAAGAAAAAGCAAAGCTAAAGGCTAAACCGAGCGAAGCAGAAAGCCAAACCGAGCAAAGCAGGAAGCTAAACCGAGCAAAGCAGAAAGCCAAGCCGAGCAAAGCAGAAAGACAAACCGAGCGAAGCAGAAAGCTAAGTTCAGCGAAGCGACCGACATCACCGTCAACTCCATTTGGCAACGGCAATGGCATCAAACAATTTATTTCCTAAAACGAAAAAGATGAAATCACTCAAAAACATCAGCCCGTGGGCATGGATTTCCACACTTTATTTTGCAGAGGGTCTGCCTTACGTTGCCGTGATGACCATCTCCGTCATCATGTACAAACGCCTGGGCATATCAAACACCGACATCGCACTTTACACCGGTTGGCTCTATCTGCCGTGGGTAATCAAGCCCTTCTGGAGCCCGTTTGTCGACCTTATAAAGACCAAACGCTGGTGGACCGTCAGCATGCAGTGGATTATCGCCATTGCCTTTGCATGCATAGCGTTCTCCCTGCCCACCCCATTCTTCTTTAGGATGACGCTCGCCTTCTTCTGGCTCGTAGCCTTCTCGTCAGCCACCCACGACATTGCCGCCGACGGATTCTACATGCATGCCCTCACCGAACACGAGCAGTCGTTCTACGTTGGTATCCGTAGCACCTTCTACCGCATTGCCACAGTAGCAGGTCAAGGATTGCTCGTCATACTCGCAGGCTACCTTGAAGAGTCTACCGGCAACATCCCCTTCGCATGGCTTGTAGTGTTTGGGGTGCTGTCAGCGTTCTTCCTGGCATGCGCCATCTACCACACCGCCGTCCTGCCCAAGCCCGCAAGCGACCACCCCGTGCCCAACGTGACAGCCAGCAACCTGCTCCATGAGTTCTTCGCCACCTTCAAGGCGTTCTTCCACAAGAAGCAAGCGCTCATGGCCATACTGTTCATGCTGCTCTACCGTCTGCCCGAGGCACAGCTTGTCAAGCTCATCAACCCGTTCCTGCTCGACCCGTTGGAGAAGGGCGGTCTGGGTCTGACGACCAAAGAGGTTGGTCTCGTCTACGGCACCGTAGGCATCATCGGTCTGACGCTTGGTGGCATTATCGGTGGCATCGTGGCAGCCAAAGGCGGTCTGAAGAAATGGCTTCACCCCATGGCATGGAGCATGTCACTCACCTGTCTCACCTTCGTCTACCTGAGCTACTTCCAAGACCACTCTCTGCTCATCGTCAATCTGTGCGTGTTCATAGAGCAGTTCGGCTACGGCTTCGGCTTCACTGCCTACATGTTGTTCCTCATCTACTTCTCTGAAGGCGAGCACAAGACCTCCCACTACGCCATCTGTACCGGCTTCATGGCCCTCGGCATGATGCTCCCCGGCATGGGTGCGGGCTGGCTTCAGGAGACCATCGGTTACAAGCACTTCTTCGTTTGGACCATGATTTGCTGTGCAGCCACCATCCTTGTGTGCTACTTTGTGAAAGTAGACCCCAACTTCGGAAAGAAAGTTGAAGAAAAGAAGTAAACACACTACTACACTATAGACAGAACCGACGGACCCGTTGCCCATCACAGCAACCGTCCACCGGTTCTCTCTAAAAACCTCTGGTTCAAAACGAGCCTATCGATCTCGCCATGTCAAACAGGCGCCGACAACACTCCACTACCCTCGTTTCCCCCTCTCCGACAGGCAACTCTAAGGCTGCACCTACATACACAAGCAAAAACCACAATGACGCAGACCACTGACATAACGACCATACAGCCCACGCCAGGACAGACAAATTTGTCTGTCACAAACCGCCTTTGGCTCGCCGCTATGTGCGTAGCCAACGGTCTGCCGTTTGCGTTGGCAGTGTTGCTGATGATTATGTTCAAGCGTTTCGGCCTCAACAATTCCACCGTCACATACAACATCTCGCTGCTCTGCCTCCCATGGCTGCTGCGTCCGTTCTGCCATCTGCTGCTCAAGAAGAGCGGATGGAGCAACGATGTGTGGCTCCTTGCCACCGAGCTGACCTCCATCGTCTCGCTGCTGCTCATCTCCGAAGCCATTGCCTCAGACCTTTGGTTCACCTTTTCCATGGTGCTGCTCATGCTTCTCTCCCTCTCTTCCATGCTCCACAGCATAGCCACAGAGAGCCTCTACCGCGAGATAACAGCCGACAACAGCCCTGTCATGCTGCGCCCCCGCTTCATTTTCTTCCACGTTTTGTCCGCAATCTTCGGCATAGGCTTTGCCGTTATGATGGCCGGCAACATCGAGGTGCTGACGCGCAACATACACTACGCATGGACCTTCGTGTTCCGTCTTGTGGCAGCAGTCTACACATTGATGTGGCTGTACAACCTCGTAAAGATATGGAACCGCAGCAGCGCTTCCGCCAACGACCCCGACATACACAACATTTCCGACTGGCGCGAGATGGGACACGCCTTTAGATTGTTTTTCGGATATCGCTCCGTAAGCATCGGTTCATTGTTTTTCATCTTCTACCTCATGCCGTTGGGTCTCACGCTAAGCGTCGGCGCGCTGTTCATCATTGACTCCACTCACCGTGGCGGACTCGGACTGTCGCCACAAGAATATGCCCTCGCCTGCGGCACCGTGGGCGTCATAGGCATCGCCACGGGCAGCCTGGCGTGCATGCGACTGCTCCGCCGCTACCACCTGAGCCGCACCATAGTGCCCCTATCGCTGTCGGTGTGTGTGTCAGCACTTGCTGGCGTGGTGCTCAGCCACACCCATCCCGTCACACTGTCGGCAGTAAACATCTGCATGTTCATAGCCCATGTCGCCATCGGCATGGCGTTCACCTCCTTCATTGGCATACTGTCCTACTACAGTTGCGGCAAATACCGCCCCACATTCTTCTCCATCGGCATCTCGCTCGCCGCCCTGTCGCTGTTGCTCTCTGGCCTCTATTCCGGCAGTCTGCAACGCTACTACGGCTACAACACATACTTCGTCTTTGCCCTTATGTTCTCTGCCGTGTCTCCGTTCATAGCCTTTGTCTTGAAGCGCTACTGCTTCAGACACAACAAATAACCCATCTCCACATCGTCACCCCACCCCATCACATAACAAGGCCCGAACTCCTCTCCAGGAATCCAGGCCTTCATTTTTCCTAAAACAATAATAACTTACCTAAAGAATATTAATTACAGAATATGACCGTCAGTCCCGACGGCAGTGCCAATAGATAAACAACATATAAGTCTAAAAAAAAGTATTGCCCGTCAAATCTTCTTTGCCCACAACCCGTGCAGGTTGCAGTAGGCACGCGCACTCACGCCACAGCCACTGTCACCAGCCGCAGCGCCACAGGCAACGTCGCCTCCCATGCAGTCGCCGTCAAGCAGGAACAGCGCCTCAGGCTTGTCGTCGGGCGTCAGCTCGCGCCTCATGACACATGTCGGAGTGAGCAGTTCTATCCACTCTATGTAGTGAGCAGGCGTCATAGGATGTTCGGCGCTGCCCACCCTTACGCGATAGCCGCCGTCTACAACCTCCACTACCGGCACGTGCTTTTCCACCGCTCCGTCGGTAGAGTTCTCATCCATGAGCTGCATCGGCTGCCCACAGCACGACAGCACTGCACCCTTGTGCAACACCTCCACAATGTTGCCACATATCGGGCAACGATAAATCTCTCTTACTTTTGTCATAGTTGTGTCCTCCTTTTAAGTTTATTTCTCTATTATTTGGGAATACAAAGTTAGCCCTTTCCTCCCGAACGTAAAGATAACAAATGTTACCTTTACGGAATAAAAAACGTTAAATGAAAAGCCCTGCCGTCACATTACACCGCACTTAAGGCACAGAATGTAGCAAAAAGTGATTATCTTTGTAAAAACATAGGTCACACCTAAGCAAAACAACAAAACCCACACCCCATGACCCCAGAACTCACAGCAGCACTAAAGCAATGTCAGCTGTTCCGCGACATGACCGAAAGCGACATCACACGCGTGACGACAGCCGCCGGTTACCGCATGCAGTCGTTTGCGCGTCGCGACATCTACTGCGTCAGCGGAGACCACTGCCGCCATGTCGACATAGTGGTAAGCGGCGAGCTGGTGGCACGCATGACCGGACTGTCAGGTCGCCAGGTGGAAGTCATCAGCCTGCGCTGCGGCGACATCATAGCCCCGTGCTTCATCTATGCCAGCGACAAGCGTCTGCCCATCGACATCGAAGCACAGACCGACACCATCATCCTGCGCATGCAACCATCTGCACTGCAACAGATGGTAGACGCCGACGCCTGCGTGCGCCGCAACTTCATACGTTGCCTTTCAGACATTGGCTCCTATCTCGCAAGCAAGATAGGCTTTCTATCGCTGCTCACCGTCAGAGAAAAAGTGGCAGGCTATCTACGCTCCGAGGCAGCCCTGCAAAAGAGCCTACACGTCCGCCTCGACACCTCCCGCCAGCGACTTGCCGACAGCTTCGCCATACAGAAGTTCTCGCTGCTGCGCTGTCTCGCCGAGATGGAGCAGCAAGGCATCATCAAGGTCGACGGCAAAGAAATCACAATACTCGCCCCCGAACGTCTGAGATGACGCCCACGCCGAGCGCGCCACCACCCTACTGTCCTGCCGTGGCACAACCGCCAGAGACACCTCCCCATCCCACGAAACAACAAACAACACATATACACAGCATCATGACAAACAGACTTTTATCTTTTCTTGACGCGTCGCCAGTCAATTTTCTGGCAGTAAAAAACATCGCCGACGAACTGTCAGCCAACGGCTTCAGACACATCGACCCACGCCAGCCACTGGGTGAGGTCAAAGCCGGCGACAAACTGTTCGTCACCAAGAACGACTCGTCAATATATGCGTTCCGCATCGGCAACAAGCCCATGGCTGACGCAGGCTTCCACATGGTGTGCGCCCACTGCGACTCGCCCACCTTCCGCATAAAGCCCAACGCCGAAATGGCATGTGAAGGCGGCATGGTGAAACTCAACACCGAGGTCTACGGCGGACCCATCATGTCGACATGGTTTGACCGTCCGCTCACCATCGCCGGACGAGTGGTGGTACGTGGCGAGAGCGTCATGGAACCTGTCACACTGCTTCTGCACGTCAAGCGTCCGCTGTTGCAAATCAGCAACCTCGCCATACACTTCAACCGTCAGGTCAACGACGGCGTGAAGCTCAGCCGTCAGAAAGACGTGCTGCCCATACTCGGCATCATCAACGACGAGCTGGAGTGTGGCAACATGCTCATGAACATCATCTTGGAAGAGCTGAACCGCACACACAGCGTCAAGAGCGACGACATACTCGACTTCGACCTCTACCTCGCCGACGCCACGCCAGCCTGCACCTTCGGCGCACACGACGAGTTCTTGTCGTCAGGACGACTCGACGACCTGTCCATGTGCCACGCAGGACTCGAGGCACTGCTTGCCGCCGATGCGTCAGACGCCACACAGGTGCTCGCCATCTTCGACAATGAGGAGACCGGCTCACAGACCAAGCAGGGAGCTGCCAGCCCATTCCTCGCCAACATGCTGCGCCGACTGGTGTTTGCACAGGGCGGCACGGAGGAGGCGTTCATGCAGTCGGTCGAGCGCGCCTTCATGATTTCAGCCGACAACGCGCACGCCTGGCACCCCAACTACTCCGAGAAGTATGACCCGACCAACCACCCCGTGCTCGGCGGCGGACCCGTCATCAAGTTCAACGCGGCACAGAAATACGCCAGCGACGCCGTCTCCGCGGCAGTGTTTGCAGCCCTCTGCGAGAAAGCTGGCGTGCCCTGCCAGCGGTTTGTCAACCACAGCGACGTGGCAGGCGGCAGCACACTGGGCAACATACTCGCCTCGTCACTGCCGCTACGTGGCGTAGACATGGGCAACGCCATACTCGCCATGCACAGCTGTAGAGAGACAGGCAGCGTGGCAGACCAGGCATACAGCGTAAAGGTGTTTACCGAATTTTACAACCAATGAGCAGCCCCACCACAGACAAACCGATTGAGCGACACACCGACACCACGCTGACGCCCGACTGCGACCCTATGGGTGCCGCCATCAGCGACCACTACGCGACGGGCCATGCCGCCCGTCTGCGTGTGCTGTCGACGGTGTTTGACGAAGACGAGATGCCCGTGTCACACCTCTTCCGCACGTTCGACGCCATGCCGCGCTTAGAGCGTAAGGCCATGAAACTGGCGCGCGGACGGGTGCTCGACGTAGGAGCGGGAGCAGGATGCCACGCCTTAGAACTGCAGCGGCGCGGACTCGACGTTACCGCCATCGACATATCGCCGCTCAGCTGCGCCACCATGACGAAGCGGGGCGTCGCAAACGTGACATGCACCAACCTGTTTTCGACACAGCTAACGGGCGAGTTCGACACCATACTGCTGCTCATGAACGGCACCGGCATTGCCGGACGCCTCTCTGGTCTACAGCCGTTGCTCCTACGCCTACGCTCTCTGCTCGCCGCAGGAGGACAGGTGCTTATCGACTCCAGCGACCTGAAATACATCTACGAGAACGAAGACGGCTCGTTAGACATAGACCTCAACGGCCCGTACTACGGCGAGGTGGACTACCAGATGGTCTACAAAGACATCAAAGGCGAACCCTTTGACTGGCTCTACGTAGACTTCCCGCTGCTGAAATCGGCATGCACCGCTTGCAGCCTCACCTGCGAACTGGTTGAGGAGGGGCCTCACTACGACTACCTCGCGCGCCTCACCGCGGCTCTCCCGACAAATCGATGAGTTTGCGCATTTGTCACGATGTAAGCGTCGTCGCAGTTTTTGCGACATTTTGCTACGATTTATCGTCAAAAGCTAACGCCAATTCTTAACGCATGTTAAAACCGTGATATCATTCCCACTACGGCCCTTTGACAAGCTCATTAGGCCCCTTTGACACGCCCATTAGGCCCCTTTGGCAACCCCATAGAGCCACTATCATTTTGTCAACTGTGCCTGACGGCAAAAACGTGCGTCCCCACCGACGAACCGACAAAGCAACAGACAACAACAAACAGAGCCACTGACAACAATAAACGAAATGTGCCCGGCACCTCATAAAGGTCCGGGCACATTTCGTTTTCTTATCTTACAAAAGTTTCGCAAAACACTGGTCTGCGAAACCAGAATATACATTTACATCACTCGCGAGGCTTATCGCCAGGCGCTACACGTCCAGTGCGCCGACAATTTCGGTCACCGACTTGCAGCCGTGGTTGTCGAGCCACTCGTTGATGCCGTTGCGCACCTTCATCGTGACAGCAGGGTCGAGGAAGTTGGCAGTGCCAATCTCTATTGCCGTAGCACCCGCCATGAAGAACTCAATGGCGTCGGTGGCGGTGCTGATGCCGCCAAGACCGATGACAGGAATGTTCACCGCCTTTGCCACCTGCCACACCATACGCAGAGCCACGGGCTTAACCGCCGGACCACTGAGTCCGCCTGTCGAGATGCTGAGCAACGGCTTGCGACGCTCTATGTCTATAGCCATGCCCATAAGCGTGTTGATGAGCGACACGCTGTCGGCACCTTCTGCCTCCACGGCACGTGCTATGTCGGCAATGCTGGTCACGTTTGGCGACAGCTTCACTATCAGCGTCTTGTGGTAGCGCTGTCGCACAGCCTTCACCACGCTTGCCGCGCCCTCGCAAGTCACGCCAAACGCCATGCCGCCGTCCTTGACATTGGGACACGAGATGTTAAGCTCGATGGCTGGTATGCGGTCGAGCGCGTCGATGCGTGCAGCACACTCGGCATAGTCTTCTGGCGACGAGCCGCTGACATTGACTATCATGTTGGTGTCGATGTCTTTGATTTGCGGATATATATGTTCGCAGAAGTAGTCCACACCCTTGTTCTGCAAGCCCACGCAGTTGAGCATGCCCTGCGGCGTCTCTGCCATGCGCGGGTAGTCGTTGCCCTGTCGCGGTGCGAGCGTTGTGCCTTTCACTATGATGCCGCCAATCTCTTCCAGCGGCACGAAGTCGGCAAACTCCAGTCCGTAACCGAATGTTCCAGACGCTGTCATCACGGGGTTTTTCATCCCCAGATTACCTATCTTTACACTTAAATCTGCCATGACAATTTGTTTATGTTCAACACTGGTCCTTCCTTGCACACACACACGTTGCCCTCTGTGGTCTTCTCCACGCAGCAGAGGCAGGCGCCAACGCCACACGCCATCTTGTTTTCGAGCGACACCTCACACTCTATGCCCTCAACTTTGGCATAGCGTGCCACCGCCATCATCATGGGCTTAGGTCCACAGGTGGATATCTGGTCGAAACGTTCGTGTGTCAGCACCGAGTGATTGGTGACAAATCCGCGCTCGCCCTCCGACCCGTCTTCGGTGGTCACGAAGACACGTCCCACCGCCTTGAACAGGTCCAGCTCGAGCAGGTCGGCAGCGGTGCGCGCACCGAGCAGGAACGTAGGCTCGCCGCCAGCGGCTTTTATCTGCTGTCCGAAATAGAGCAAGGGTGCCACACCCACGCCGCCACCGACGAGCAACACCTTCTGCGACGGCTGTGAGGGCATGGTGAATCCATTGCCGAGCGGCAGCACACAGTTGAGCGTGTCGCCCTTCTGCAACGTTGCCAAGCGACGTGTGCCGTCGCCTATGGCAGCCACGAGGAGCCACAGCTCATTGCTGTCGCGGTCTACAAAGTTGATGGATATCGGACGGCGCAGGAATGTCGACGGCGACCCATCGACCCGCACCTCCACAAACTGTCCTGGCGTCATCTCGGGCAACGGCTTGCTATCGGTGAGCTTTATAAGCACATGCTTCGGACTTAGAGCTTCTACCGAGCTGACCGTGAGGTCAAGTACGTACTTCTTCATCTTAGTTTGTTGTATTGTAGTTGTTCGTTAGGAATCTAACATGTTTGTCACAGCAAAGTTAAGCATTTTGCAGTAAAAAAGAAAAGCATTGGTTTATAATATGAAAAAAACTGCTAATTTTGCATGTAAAACAAGCAAACGACATGACAAACAGCAAATACACACTACCCGCCGAATGGCACAACCAAGCCTGCGTGCAGCTCACATGGCCGCACGAAGACACCGACTGGCAGCCATATCTCGACGACATTGTCGAGACATTCGTGCAGATAGCAAAGGCGGTGGCACACTATGAGCCGCTCGTCATTGCCGCCCGCGACCCGGAAGCGGTGCGCGAGGAGCTGGCAGAGAGCCTCAACGACGAAGAGATGGGACGCGTGACGATATGTCCGTGCGACAACAACGACACATGGGCACGCGACCACGCATTCATAACACTCGTCGACCCGACCGACAGCTCTGCCCCCGTGCGCCTCACAGACTTCCGCTTCAACGGATGGGGAGAGAAGTTTGCGGCAGACAAAGACAACGCGCTGAACAGACGGCTCTACAACGCCGCCATATACAAAGGCACCTACGCCGACGCCAACGACTTTGTGCTGGAGGGCGGCTCGATAGAGAGCGACGGCAACGGCACGGTGCTCACCACCAGCCAGTGTCTGCTCGCGCCACACCGCAACCAGCCCATGACGAAAGCCGAGATAGAACAACGTCTGAAAGACGCGCTCGGCGTAGACCGTGTATTGTGGCTCGACCACGGCAACTTGACAGGCGACGACACCGACGGACACATCGACACCATAGTGCGGTTTGCGCCCGACGACACATTATTATATATCGCGCCGTCAATCCCCGACGACGAGCAGCACGCCGACTTCGAGGCGTTGGAGGCACAACTGCGCACGCTACGCACCGCCGACGGACGCCCCTACCGTCTGTTGCCGCTGCCCATGAACCGCCCCATCTTCGACGACGGCGACCGTCTGCCTGCCACCTACGCCAACTTCCTGGTGATAAACGGCGCGGTGATAGTGCCGACATACGACCAACCCGACCTCGACAACGAGGCGCTGAGCACCATCGCCACCGCCTTCCCAGGCAGAGACATCATCGGCATTGACGCCCGCACCATCATCCGCCAGCACGGTTCTATCCACTGTCTGACGATGCAATATCCCGCAGGGGCGCGCTGACCACTATACGAGGTCACGCCTCACGTCACACCACAACACAACCATCACAAACAGAAACGACTATGAAAAAATTAAAGATAGGACTGCTTCAGCAGCACAACACTGCCGACACCGCCGACAACATGCGCCGATTGGCAGAGGGAATAGCCATTCTTGCAGAAGAGGGAGCACAGCTCGTAGTGCTGCAAGAGTTGCACAACGGCTTGTATTTCTGCCAGACAGAAGACGTCAACAACTTCGACCTGGCGGAGCCTATACCCGGTCCGTCGACAGACTTCTACGGCAAGCTGGCGAAAGAGCACGACATAGTGATTGTGACATCGCTGTTTGAGCGACGCGCACCAGGCCTCTACCACAACACGGCAGTGGTGATAGAGCGCGACGGCACCATAGCAGGACAATATCGCAAGATGCACATACCCGACGACCCGGCATACTACGAGAAGTTCTACTTCACACCCGGCGACCTCGGATTACACCCCATACAGACCAGCGTGGGACGTCTCGGCGTGCTCGTGTGCTGGGACCAGTGGTACCCCGAGGCAGCACGTCTCATGGCGCTGCAGGGCGCAGACCTGCTCATCTACCCCACTGCCATAGGCTATGAGTCGAGCGACACGGAGGAAGAGCAAGAGCGTCAGCGTGAGGCATGGACCACGGTGCAGCGCGGACACGCCGTTGCCAATGGTCTGCCGGTCATCAGCGTCAACCGCGTAGGCTACGAACCCGACCCGTCGGGCGTCACTGGTGGCATACAGTTCTGGGGCAGCTCAATGGTTGTAGGGCCTCAAGGCGAATTCATCTACCGTGCCGGCATCGACGGCGAGGAGCGCAAAGTGGTGGAGATAGACCTCGCACACAGCGAACACGTGCGTCGTTGGTGGCCCTTCCTGCGCGACCGCCGCATAGACCAGTATGGCGACATCACGCGCCGATTTATCGATTGATATAACTGAAAAAGGTTCATCCGACACTGCGTCTGATGAACCTTTTCTCTTTATGTTGTGCTTCACTGTTTTGTTTTTATACTGTGTTGACAAAACGGCAGAAGTGTTTAACACTCTACCACTCAGGATAGTAGCCTTCCGGACCGAACGTGGCACGCGGACGAAAACGCGACGGCGCCCAGTTCTGCTCCACCGACACCTGGAAACTGAAGTTGCGGTTGACGTTGTATTTCACCGCTGCTCCTATGCGGTCGCCAATGCCAGCAGTGTCCCACACTGGCGCGGGCACAAACCGACGGCTGCCTGCCACCGACTTCTGACCGTAGAGGTAAGCCTCCCAGTGGTCGTTGAACTTGTAGCCTGCCACCGCCGACAAGCCAGCGTCGCGCCACGTGTCGTGCTGCCACATGACGTTGCTGAAATAGCCGCCGACAGCTACCGACAGTTTCTTCGTGACGGGCATGGCATACATCGCCGATATGTTTTGCGTGAAGCCAGCACCACCACGGGCATGCTTGCCAAACTCGGCAAACACCGAAGCGCCAAGCGTGACGTTCATGCCTTTGTGCAGACTCCAGGTGTTCCAGCCTCCCCAATAGAGCGGCTGCAACAGCGTGGGCATCACCTCACCGCGCATTGTGAGCGCAGGCAGGTGCAGGGTGTCGGCGTCGGAGGGCATGACGGAGGGAAGATTCTGCGGCATCATGACACGATTGTCTATGTCTGTTGACGGCACAGCTGCCGTTCCGGCTGCCGGCTGCATGCCGTTGGGCTGGTCTGTAGGCGTCGTCGCCACAGGCTCTACGGTGACTTTCGTGCCGCGGTCGTTGTGGTTGGTCTGCGCTTGCGCTGCCATGCTGCCCAAGAGGAGCAGCACTGAGATTGTTATAGATTTCAACATGTTCGTTCTTTACTTATCTTTCTTATGACTGCACGGCTATTGTCTGTTCGTGGTCCGCACGTCACTGGCATGCTGACGGCGGTTTCTTGACAGCCGTTTGTCTCACAATACAAAGATAATGGCAGACGACGGCACTGCAAAATGTTTTAAACTTATTTAGAACAAAATAGGCTTGTTTTTGCAAAACCTGCGCTAAGAGAAAATGAAAGGGCGCAATTTGTGTTTTAAAAAATCAAAAAAAGAAGTACTGTTGGCGCTATGTCGAATAAAATGAGTAATTTTGTACTCCAATGGACACCTCTGAATTACAGAAGATAAAGCAACGCTACAATATCGTCGGAAACTGCGACGAGTTGAACCGCGCACTGGATGTCGCCTTGCAGGTGGCACCCACCGACCTTTCCGTGCTCATAATCGGCGAAAGCGGTGTGGGCAAGGAAATCATTCCGCGCATTATACACGACAACTCACCACGACGTAGAGAAAAATATTTTGCAATAAACTGCGGCTCTATTCCGGAAGGCACCATCGACAGCGAACTGTTCGGACACGAGAAGGGTTCGTTCACAGGAGCCATCGGAGAGAGCGACGGCTACTTCGGAACAGCAGACAAAGGCACCATCTTCCTCGACGAAGTGGGAGAGCTGCCGCTTGCTACACAGGCGCGGTTGCTGCGTGTGCTGGAGACAGGCGAATACATCAGAGTGGGAGGACAGGAGATACGCAAGACCAATGTGCGCATCGTGGCAGCCACAAACGTGAACATGCAGAAGGCTGTGAGCGAGGGACGGTTTCGCGAAGACCTCTACTACCGACTCAACACCATACCGGTGAAGATGCCGCCGCTGCGCAAACGCGGCAACGACATACTGCTGTTGTTCCGACTGTTCACCATGCAGATGGCAGAGAAATATAACATTCCGCGCATCTCTCTCACCGAAGACGCAAAGAAGGTGCTGCTGAAATATAAGTGGCCGGGCAACGTGAGACAGCTCAAAAACATAACTGAGCAGATGTCTATACTAAGCACCGAGCGCGAGATTGACGCAGAAACCATCCACCGATTCATACCCGAAGACCCGGAGAGCACACAGCTCGCCATGATTTCAAGTCAGGGGGGAAACCACTCCTACGAGAGTGAGCGTGAGCTGTTGTACAAGATTTTGTACGAACTGCGTGGCAACGTGAGCGAGATGAGACGCGAGATGAACGACATGCGCAAGCAGATTGACGACGCACACAAACTCGACGCCGCTGCCGCCTACCCCGCCGCAGTGCACACCATAGCACCTGCCGACCAACAGTATGCACCGGCTTATGACATGACACACATGCGCCCGAGCCGCGTAGAAGAGGTGGAGGCAGAGGAAATAAAAGACAGCGAGAGTCTGAACCTCAACGACCTCGGACGACAGATGGTGGAGAGGGCGCTCGAAAAGAACGGGGGCAACCGCAAAAAAGCTGCCGCCGAACTGGGCATCTCAGACCGCACACTCTACAGAAGAATCAAACAATATGGGCTTGACAAATAAGTTGTACTCCGTTTTCAAGGCTGTAGGTCGCGCCATGTCGCGCCGCGCCGCTGCAGGAATGTGCGTCGTGGCACTGACAACATGTCTCGTGGCGGTGTCGTGCTCGGTGTCGTATAAGTTCAATGGCGCAAGCGTTGACTACACTAAGACCAAGACCATACAGATAGCCGACTTTCCAATACGCTCCAGCTACGTCTGGGGACCAATGGGACCAATGTTCAACAACGCACTGAAGGACATGTATGCCAACCACACACGACTCATACAGGTGAAGCGTAACGGTGACCTGAAGGTGGAAGGCGAAATCACTCAGTACTCACAACGCAACAAGTCGGTGTCGAGCGAGGGTCATTCAGCACAGACAGAGCTGTCGATAACGGTGAACGTGAGATTCACAAACAACACCAAACACGAAGAGGACTTTGAACAACAGTTTACCGCCTCAAAGACATACGAGACGACACAAAGTCTCAATGCTGTGCAGGAAGAGCTGGTAACACAGATGGTGAAAGATCTGACGGAACAGATATTCAACGCTACAGTGGCCAACTGGTAACAACAAACCATAATAAAGACATGGACCTGACGCAACTAATCAACCACCCGGAACTGATGGACAAGGAGACCTTATACGATCTCCGAAACACCGTTGCGCTCTATCCATACTACCAGACAGCACGGCTGCTCATGCTGAAAAATCTGTATCTGCTACACGACCCGTCATTTGACGAGGAGCTGCGCAGAGCCGCCGTCTACATAACAGACCGCACACAGCTGTTCAACCTCGTAGAGGCAGCACACTACGCTATAAGACCGCAAGGCGAGACGCAGTCTAAAGCTACCGCTACAGACAGCAACAGCAACGAGGGCGAAGGTTCGGAGGGACGAACGATATCGCTCATCGACAACTTCCTCGACTCCATACCGGCGGACACGACAGAACGTAGGACAGACAGCAACAAACGCAAACCGACACCAGCAGACGCAGCAATAGACTATGTGGCGTATCTGATTGACTCTGAAACAGAACAGGCTGACAGCACCGCCGACGGCGAAAGCACTCAACAACAGGCGCCACAGCTGAAGGGACAGGCGCTCATCGACGACTTCATAAACAACGAAGGTGGAAAGATTCAGCTCAAAGACAAACCTGAATATCTACCAGAGCTCAACGACAGCAAACAAAACAGCGAAAACGGAACGGATGACGGCTTCTTCACAGAGACTTTGGCAAAGATTTACATAAAACAAGGTAGATATTCCAAGGCTCTTGAAATTATTAGGCGTTTAAATTTGAATTATCCAAAAAAAAATGCTTACTTTGCAGACCAAATCCGTTTTTTAGAGAAACTAATACTCAACGACAATACAAAAAACGGACGCAACAAAGCCGCCAAGCAGCAGTAAAGCAACACAGCACGACGCTGCAAGGCAAGCGCCATTAGCGAGATATGCAAGCGTCTTTAGCAAGATAAACAAGCGTCTTTAGCAAGATAAACAAGCGCCATTAGCGAGATAAGCAAGCGCCATTAGCGAGATAAGCAAGCGTCTTTAGCAAGATAAGCAAGCGTCTTTAGCAGGAAATAAATATAAGAAATAAAATAACAAAAACAACAAAACAAAAATGATTTACACATTATTCGTAATTCTGATTGTGATAGCATCGCTGCTGATGATCGGCATCGTGCTCATTCAGGAATCAAAGGGAGGCGGACTGGCTTCGAACTTCTCTTCTTCCAACTCCATCATGGGTGTACGCAAGACCACAGACCTGGTAGAGAAGGCAACATGGGGACTCGCCATCGCAATGGTGGTAATCAGCGTAATATGTTCTTACGTAGCTCCCGTTTCTAACACAGAGCAGAGTGTACTGGAGCAGAGCGCTACAGAAACACAGACAACCAACCCCAACAACGCTCCCGGATTCGGAGCAAGCCAGCAGCAGGCTGCACCAGCAGCAGGCACACAGCAGGCTGCACCAGCAGCAGAAGGAGCACAGAATGCTGCTCCAGAGGCACCAGCAGCAGCTAATAAATAAAAAAAGTTGAAAAAATCACGGGATTTATTTGGCAGTGTCAAATAAATCCCGTACCTTTGCACTCGCTTTTGAGAACAAGAGCAAAACAGACATGGTGGCCGTAGTTCAGTTGGTTAGAGCGTCAGATTGTGGTTCTGAATGTCGTGGGTTCGAGTCCCACCTGCCACCCAACAAGGAAATCCCATAAATCTCAATGGTTTATGGGATTTTTTTGGATTTAGGGTTACTGCTGTCCGCTAAAACTTTTTGGGGCCAAAGAAACACACACAACTCAATTCAACATTCACACACAATCATGATTAGAAACGTAACTTCCGCCGATGCGCAGGCCATCACAGACATATATAACGAATACATAACACACACCACAATAAGCTTCGAGACCGAACCACTAAGTTGTGGCGAGATGTTGGAACGCATAAACAGCATATCTGCCGAATTCCCATACTACGTCTATGAAGACGCTGACGGCAACATCGGCGGCTACTGCTACGTCCACAAATGGAAAGACCGCGAAGCATACAGTCGCACACTTGAGACCACCATCTACCTTGCTCCAGGATACCAGCGACGCGGAATTGGCAGTGAACTCATGCTGCGCCTCATCGACGAATGTCGCCATCGCGGCGCCGTGGCACTCATTGCGTGCATCACCGGCGACAACACTGCGAGCATAAAGATGCACTCTGCCCTCGGCTTCGAACAGATGTCACATTTCAAAAACGTAGGAATAAAGTTCGGAAAACTACTCGACGTCGTAGACCTCGAACTGCTATTGTAAAGTCATACCGCCACACACAACACCCCAAACGCTTCCCCCTAAACGCCCAAGTGCCTCCCATAAACGCCACAAGTGCCTCCCATAAACGCCCAATGTATCTCCCCTAAAACGCCCAATGTGTCTCCCCTAAAACGCCCAATGTGACGATTTTAAGGGCTACCACCACCCGCAAGCCATAACACAGAAGTCACCTTCACGCCACACAAAAACCGAGAAAGAGACTT
Organism: Prevotella sp.; assembly: GCA_022788105.1. GTDB lineage: Bacteria > Bacteroidota > Bacteroidia > Bacteroidales > Bacteroidaceae > Prevotella. Next base: position 19,132 of record JALEVZ010000020.1, read on the forward strand.
AACAATATTATATATAAATATACCCCAATTCGGGATAAGAAATAGTTCATAAAAAAGTGGGTAGCCTCACAAATATTTTATACCTTTATAGGTGAATATCAATTAGTTACAAAAAATTATTGATATGACTACCGATTACAAAGTTACAGAATTATTTTGTATTATAGACGAGTTTTGCAAACATTTTGATGCAAAAAATGCAGGATACCTACTTGAAGACAATAGCGGAGTGAAGCGTAGACGGCGTGCAGCATCGTTGTCCGACAGTGAAATCATGACGATTCTGTTGTATTTCCATTTCGGTACATTCCGCAATTTCAAGCACTACTACCTGTTCTTTATTAAGGGTACGATGAAGTCTTATTTTCCGAAAGCCGTGTCGTACAACCGCTTTGTGGAGTTGGAAAGCCGCGTGTTCTTCCAGCTCATGTTCTTCCTTAATCTGGGAGCTTTCGGAAGATGTACCGGCATAACATTCGTTGATTCCACGATGATACCCGTATGCCATAATCTCAGGCGATACGCCAATAAAGTATTCAAGGGAATCGCTACTGATGGGAAAGGAACGATGGGCTGGTATCACGGCTTCAAACTACATCTTGCATGCAATGACAGAGGCGAGATTATAGCCTTTGTCCTTACTGGCGCAAATGTCAGCGACAAGGATCCGAAAGTATTCAAGGTTCTTGCTAAACGACTGTATGGCAAGATGTTCGCAGACAAAGGTTACATATCTCAGAAACTGTTTGACTTTCTCTTTGAGGATGGCATACAGCTGGTGACAGGATTGCGTGTAAACATGAAGAACAAGCTGATTCCGTTCTACGATAGAATGATGTTGCGCAAGAGATACATCATAGAAACCATCAACGACATGCTGAAGAATACGGCACAGATCGTACATTCACGCCACAGGTCTGTAAGCAACTTTATCATGAACCTTATTTCAGCATTGGGAGCATATTGCTTCTTCGACAACAAGCCAAAGGCTTTGCAGGGATACTGCATCGAAGGCACCAAACAGCTGTCACTATTCTAAGGGCAAAACAACTTCTTTCAGCCTTCTGTTATTACCCACTTCTAATGGCATGGGAAGGAGGCGTATGCACGCTGCATTTATATTGGATAAGACACTCGGTTATCCCGAACTGAGGTCATTGTTAGGGTCGCCGGCTCCCTCATGGGTCAAGTAGTCGTTTATCTCTTCAAAAGAGTTGAATTCACAGCCGTTAAACGAATGGTTGTTTTCGCTTTACGGGCATTCTGGGGAGGGGTTGCCTCCATGGCTCCTGTCTCTTCATCACTTGTCTGATCTATGATGTCAGCATTACTATGAACAATGCGATTTACTTGCATAACATTCGGACAGATAATGTTAACACCACCTGTAATAGAAACTTTTATGTCCTCTTGGTCTTCTGCTTCTTTCTCATTGAATATAATCATACTATTTC
>JALEVZ010000059.1 GCA_022788105.1 Prevotella sp.
GGCAACCCGACTTCGACGAACTGGAGAAGATGGACCTCACCGACGTGAAACTCATGTGGACCAACTATCCCAACATGCCGACCGGAGGCAACGCACGCCGCGAGACATACGAGCGTATGGTAGCTTTCGCAAAGAAGCACAACATAGTGGTAGTAAATGACAACCCCTACTCGTTCATCCTCAACGACAAGCCCATGTCGCTGCTGCAAGTGCCTGGAGCGAAAGACTGTTGCATAGAGTTCAACTCCATGTCGAAGAGCCACAACATGCCCGGCTGGCGCGTTGGAATGTGTGCCTCCAACCCCACGTTCATATCATGGATACTAAAGATAAAGAGCAACATAGACTCAGGCACATTCCGCGGACTGCAACTCGCCGCCGCTGAAGCGTTCAACACCAATACGCCGGAGTGGCACCACGAGGCCAACATCACGACCTATCGTCGTCGCCGCGACATAGCGGAGCAGATAATGCATACCCTCCACTGCACCTTCGACTCGTCGCAGGTAGGCATGTTCCTTTGGGGGCGCATACCCGACAGCTACACCGACGCCGAAGAACTGACCGAACGTGTGCTGCACGAGGCCCGCGTGTTCATCACTCCAGGCTTCATCTTCGGCTCCAACGGCAGCCGCTACATACGCATTAGCCTCTGCGCGAAGGACGAGAAGATAAAGGAAGCGTTGGAAAGAATAAAGCAAGTGTTTAAAGATTAAGTCACGGAGCGCACGTCTGCGACATGCTTTCAGAAAACAACAATCAACATAAGAAACAATAAATAAAAACACAGAAATATGGAATTAGAACTCAAACCTCTCAATCTCCCCAGCGACAACGAACGCCCGATAGTTATTGCCGGACCCTGTTCGGCAGAGACAGAAGAGCAAGTTATGACCACCGCACGACAGCTCGCACAACGCGGATGCCACATGTTCCGCGCTGGAGTATGGAAGCCCCGCACAAAACCAGGAGGATTTGAAGGCAACGGCGAGACCGCCCTTCCATGGATGCAGAACGTAAAGAAAGAGACCGGCATGCTCGTAGCAACAGAAGTTGCCACCCCCGAGCACGTGGAACTGGCACTCAAATACGGCATCGACGTGCTGTGGGTAGGTGCGCGCACCTCTGCCAACCCGTTTGCCATGCAGGCCCTGGCCGACAGTCTTAAAGGCGTAGACGTGCCAGTGTTTGTTAAAAACCCCGTAAATCCCGACCTCGAACTGTGGATTGGCGCCATGGAGCGCATCAACCAGGCAGGCGTAAAGCGTCTTGCTGCCATACACCGTGGCTTCTCAAGCTACGACAAGAAGATATATCGCAACCTGCCGATGTGGCAGATTCCAATCGAGCTTCGCCGTCGCATACCAGAGCTACCCATCATCTGCGACCCCAGCCACATAGGCGGACGCCGCGAGCTGATAGCCCCTCTCTGCCAGCAAGCCATGGACCTCGGCTTCGACGGACTTATCGTTGAGAGCCACTGCTCACCCGACAACGCATGGAGCGACGCTAAGCAGCAGGTGACACCCGACGTACTCGACTACATACTCGGGCTGCTGGTCATCCGCGACGAGAAGATGACGACAGAGGGAATACACGAACTTCGCAAGCAGATTGACGACCTTGACAACCAGCTCATGGATCTCCTTGCAAAGCGTATGCGTGTGTGCCGCGAAATCGGCCAGTACAAGAAGGAGCACAACATGACCGTCTTGCAGACCTCACGCTACAACGAAATACTCGACAAGCGCGGCGCACAGGGTTCGCTCTGCGGCATGGACCCCGAATTTATAAAGGAAGTTTTCGAACACGTACACGAAGAGTCTGTGCGTCAACAGATGGAGATTATCAACCAGTAAGTTTCCGACAGCATGTCTGTGACATGCGAAACTTCAACAATTCATTATGAGAATATTAGTAATGGGAGCAGGTAAGATGGGAAGTTTCTTCCTCGACCTGCTCAGCTTTGAACACGAGACAGCAGTATATGAGAAAGACCCCAAGCGCATGCGCTTCACATACAACTGCCAACGGTTCACAAATACGGAAGAGATAAAGGAGTTCAACCCCGACCTTGTCATCAATGCCGTGACAGTGAAATACACCGTGTCAGCATTCAAGGAGGTGTTGCCGAGTCTGCGCCCCGACTGCATAATAAGCGACATCTCGTCTGTAAAGACGGGGCTGAAGGAGTTTTACGAGACGGCAGGCCACCCCTACGTCTCCACCCACCCCATGTTCGGACCTACCTTTGCCAACCTAAACCAGTTGAGTGAAGAAAACGCCATCATCATAAGCGAGGGCGACTACATGGGCCGCATCTTCTTCCGCGACCTCTACAGCAAACTCGGTCTCAACATCTACGAATACACCTTCGACGAGCACGACCGCACCGTGGCCTACTCGCTGAGCATCCCGTTCGTCAGCACATTCACCTTTGCAGCCGTGATGAAGCACCAAGACGCGCCAGGCACCACCTTCAAACGTCACATGCGCATAGCCAAAGGTGTGCTCAACGAAGACGACTTCCTGCTACAAGAGATTCTGTTCAACCCCTACACCCACGACTCCGTGGCACAAATACGCACAGAACTGAAAGAGCTGCTCGATATCATCGACAACAAAGATGCCAAACGCATGAAAGCCTATCTCACCAAGATACGCAACAATGTGAAGAAAGACATCGAGATAAACAGATAGCAGACAGTCTGCACATCATCGCAGACCGCAACAGCAGTCCTTACTGCTACAACAAGCAGACACCGCAACTGGGAACCACATCCTATAGCGGAGTCTGCTTGTTTGCGTTTCTACCCCACACCACCACCATCTATCCCACACAAAACAAAAGTTTTATTGTATGTTATATACATACACACCCCCACATCTGCCCACTCCAATCGAAATTAATTGTACATAATATTGCACGTTTGGGATAAAATTCATACATTTGCAATCAAATTGAAAATAAAGGAAGATGAAGCTCGTAATAATAACTAAATCCACATTCTTTGTGGAAGAAGACAAAATCCTGGCCGCGCTCTTCGAACAAGGCATGGACAACTTGCACCTGTACAAGCCAGGCTCATCTCCAATGTACGCAGAACGGCTACTTACACTCTTGCCGGACGACTTCTACAAAAACATAACTGTACACGATCACTTTTATTTGCAGCAAGAATACAATTTGGCAGGAATACACCTCGACAACAACGACACCCCACTGCCCGCAAAATATAAAGGACGCATCGGGCGCACATGCTGCCGGCTTGACGAACTGAAAGAGATGAAACGCAACTCAAACTACGTGTTCCTCGACAACACATTCGCCCCTACTGATGGCAACGACGACACGACGGCATTTACCACCGCACAACTTGAAGACGCCGCAGACCGTGGACTCATCGACAAGAAAGTGTATGCCATGGGAGGAGTGACGCTCGATAACCTGCACCTCGCCAAAGAGTTGGGCTTTGGAGGCGTAGTAGTAAGCGACGACATCTGGAACAAGTTTGAAATACACAGCCAAAACGACTACAAAGAAGTGATAAACCACTTCGTAAGAATCAAAAAAACAATAAGCTAAATATTTTACTTTCAATACAATCAACAATAATGGAAATGAGTGCAAACAACTCTTTTTTGGTGTTCTCGGGTACCAACACGAGATACCTTGCAGAAAAAATCTGCGCAAGTCTGGGATGCCCACTCGGAAATCTGGTGGTAACCAAATTCTCTGACGGTGAATTTGCCGTGTCTTACGAGGAGTCTATACGTGGACGCGACGTGTTCCTGGTACAAAGCACATTCCCCAATTCCGACAACCTCATGGAGCTGCTCCTCATGATCGACGCTGCCAAACGCGCATCAGCACGCCACATCATAGCAGTAATCCCCTACTTCGGATGGGCACGTCAGGACAGAAAAGACAAGCCGCGCGTAAGCATCGGTGCCAAACTTGTTGCCGACCTTCTGAGCGCTGCCGGCATCGACCGCCTCATAACCATGGACCTTCACGCCGACCAGATTCAGGGATTCTTCGACGTTCCCGTCGACCACCTCTACGCTTCTGGCGTGATTCTGCCCTACCTGCAGAGCCTGCACCTCAAAGATCTTGTTGTCGCTTCACCCGACGTAGGCGGCTCAAAGCGTGCCAACACCTTCGCAAAATATCTCGGTTGCCCGCTGGTGCTCTGCAACAAGACCCGTGCAAGAGCCAACGTGGTAGACAGCATGCAGATTATCGGCGACGTGAAGGACAAGAACGTTGTTATCGTTGACGACATGGTAGACACAGCCGGCACCATTACCAAAGCTGCTGACATCATGAAAGCCGCTGGAGCCAAGAGCGTGCGCGCCTGCGCCTCACACTGCGTGATGAGCGGTCCCGCCTCTGAGCGTGTACAGAACTCTGCCCTTGAAGAGATTGTGTTCACCGACTCCATCCCCTACTCTAACCGTTGCGCAAAGGTTAAGCAGCTGTCTGTTGCAGACATGATTGCCGAGACCATCCGTCGCGTGGTAAGCAACGAGAGCATCAGCTCACAGTACCTCGTATAATACGCGCGGCGAGCGACGACGGCAACAGTCCGCTTCGCACACAAAGCCGCCTGCTGACCTACAGCAGCACAGCGTAGACATAAACACCAATGCCGCCCATGAGAGAAACGCTCATGGACGGCATTTTTCTTTTTTACCGTTTCTGCTGACACAATGTAAGGATTTTTCCGATTTTACTTACGCCAATTCTTAACGTATGTTAAAAACCACAAGACTTTGCCACTACGGCCTAATGACACGCCCATTAGGCCCAAATGACGTCGTCACTACGCCCTAATGGCAACGCCAAACAGCCCATATCATTTTGTCACAAAGGCCCAATTGAAACACCATAATATAAAAGGCAGACTCTCACGCGCCTCTACTGAAAACACGACAACAAAAAAAAGGGAATTCCCTTCTGCCATACATGACAGTATTGGGATTCCCTTTTATATTGTTGTTTTTACAAATTAAAACTACAAGAAAATACTTGTTTCTTTATCTGATGCGGTCTGCTGCACGCACAAGTTTCTCATCTGATATGACGCCACGACGCGCCATGAAATAAAGTATGAACGCTACGATGGGCAGTGCGGAGGCGAAACCTACATGGATGTCGCCCAGTCCGAGCTGATGTGCCATGAAGAAGAGCGTGGCTCCCCACATCACCATCAGTGCCATACACACTGCACACAGACGCATCTGCAGGCGGCGGTTGTTGTAGCTGATGATGGTCAGCACATTGAGCGGACACGACAGCAGCAGCACAGCAAACAATGGCCACGGAGCGTAGCTTCTACCCTGCTCACCGACAGCCCACAGGTTGTACAGGTTTGTGTCTGCTCCCATGCGGCTTGCCTCGAAAGTGCCGAGCGGCATGCACAGACAGCAGACGGTGGCGACTAACGCCAGGAGCAGGAATACGGTCTGTTTACGCTGAATCATGGTTCGTACCGTTTATTCTGCGTTGGTGTTTGCGTTGTCCTTCGACGGATCACGGTAGTACACGTTGCCGTCCAAAAACTCCTGTGTGGCAATGAGCGTGGGCTTCGGCAGTTTCTCGTAGTAGCGTGAAATCTCTATCTGCTCGCGATTTTCAAATACTTCTTCAAGCGAGTCGTTATAGGAAGCAAACTCCTGCAGTTTTTTGTTGAGGTCCTGCTTGATTTCAACAGCAATCTGGTTTGAGCGCTTTGAAATGATTGCAACACTCTCGTAGATATTTCCTGTCTCGTCACATAGGTCCATGATGTTACGTGTGACGGTGTTTACCGGTGCCTTTGACTTTTTGTAATCCATATTTATTTTAAATTGTTCTTTTTATTTCTGATTAGTCTTTTGTGACCTGTTTGCACTTGTTTATATACTTCTCGGCGAGAGATTTCGACTTAGAGTCGGGATATTCGTTGATGAATCCGTAGCACTCGTCCTCTGCGTCTTGGAAGCGCTCAAGCTTCTTCTCCTCCACACTCTGCTGTGCAAGCTCGTACTTGCTCTTCATTACGAGCACCGCAAACTTCTCTCGCAGCGCCGTGTAAGGATAGTCCTTTATGGCGTTCTGGGCTGTTATGATGCAAGCTTCGTAGTTGTTGCCGCCGTCAGAGCAGTTGCCGAAATACTGACCGAGGTCATAATAGAGTTGTGCTGAATAAAGCTCTTTCTGCACAAGTTTGTCCTGCAACTCAAACAGTCGCTTCTGTGCGCGCTCCTTATCTTCTGCGTCGGGGAAGAGGTCGAGGAAGTCCTGAAAAGCGGCAATGGCTGCCACGGTCTGCGTCTGGTCAAGTCGCGGCTCCGGCGTAGACATGTAAAGGCTCTGACCTACGTAGAACTCGGCCTTCTCTGCATATACACCTTTGGGATAGCTCGCAAAGTATTTCTTGAATGTTGCGGCAGCTGACTCATAGTCTCTGCTCATATACTGCGCCATAGCAAGCATGTAAAGACTCTCCTGAGCGTTGTCTGTTCCCTTCTGAAGGGTGACCAGATCTTGCAACAAAGTGGTGGCACGAGTGTACTTACCTTTCAAGAAGCTCTCCTTAGCATACTCGTATTTATACGCGTAGTCGGAAGTCTTGTAGACTTGGTTGAATTCGTTTGCGCAGCCTGTCAGCAACAATGCGGAAACGATTATAGCGGGAAAAGTACTTTTCATAAACTCAATTTTGGATTGCAAAATTAGTGATAATTCTTTTATTTGCAAAGCTTTAGTTTCCTTTTTTCACAAAAAATAGCTTTAAACTTGCCTTTTACAACCTTTTTTGCTATTTTTGTATTGTGCTAACAGCTGCACGTTGGCTGCAAGACAAAGAACACAGGATAAATACTCGAAACGACATGAAGTTTGACTTGACATCGAAATACTCTCCCACTGGCGACCAGCCAGAAGCCATAAAGGAACTCACCGACGGGCTGAAACAGGGAGAACGCGCACAGGTACTGTTAGGAGTGACGGGCTCTGGCAAGACCTTTACTATGGCCAACGTGATAAAGAACATCAACCGTCCGACACTCATTCTGAGCCACAACAAGACACTTGCAGCACAGCTGTACGAGGAGATGAAGAGTTTTTTCCCCAACAATGCCGTTGAATACTACGTCTCCTACTACGACTACTACCAGCCAGAGGCTTATCTACCGTCTACAGACACATACATAGAAAAAGACCTTGCAATAAACGAAGACATCGACAAGCTGCGCCTTGCGGCAGTGAGCGCGCTGCTTTCGGGCCGCAACGACGTGGTGGTGGTGTCGTCGGTGTCGTGCATCTACGGCATGGGAGGCCCTACCGCCATGGCAAACAGCATCATAAAGATAAAGCGTGGCGAGACCATTGACCGCAACATGTTCCTACGCAAGCTGGTAGACGCGCTCTACACACGCAACGATCTGGAACTGAAACGCGGTTTCTTTCGCGTGAAAGGCGACACGGTCGACGTGTCAATGGCTTATAGCGACAACATACTTCGCATAACTTGGTGGGACGATGAGATTGACTCCATCGAAGAACTCGATGCCGAGACGTTCCGACGACTTGCCTCTTTCGAAGATTATCAGATTTATCCTGCCAACCTCTTCGTCACATCGAAAGAGCAGACTGAGTCTGCCATACGTCAGATACAGGATGATCTCACTGCCCAGATAGACTATTTCACCGAGCTGGGCGACCACATAAAGGCGCAACGCATAAAGGAACGCGTAGAATATGACATGGAGATGATAAAGGAACTCGGCCACTGCAGCGGCATAGAAAACTACTCACGCTACTTCGATGGGCGCAATCCTGGCGAACGACCCTACTGTCTGCTCGACTTCTTCCCTAAAGACTATCTGATGATTATAGACGAAAGCCACGTCAGTGTGCCGCAAATCAGCGCCATGTACGGTGGCGACCGCGCCCGCAAGCAGAACCTTGTAGAATATGGTTTCCGCCTGCCGGCAGCCTTTGACAACCGTCCGCTGAAGTTCGATGAGTTCATGGAAATGATAAACCAGGTCATCTACGTGTCAGCAACACCTGCCGACTTTGAACTAAAAGAAGCAGAAGGAGTTGTCGTAGAACAGATTATACGTCCGACAGGACTACTCGACCCAGAGATTGACGTTAGACCGAGCGAAAACCAGATTGACGACTTGATGGACGAAATACTCACCCGTTGTCACCGCGACGAACGTGTTCTCGTCACCACTCTTACCAAACGCATGGCTGAAGAGCTTACCGAGTATCTGCTAAACAGTGGCATAAGCGCCAACTACATACACAGTGACGTAGCCACTCTCGACCGCGTGAAAATCATGAACGACCTCCGTCAGGGCGTCTACGACGTGCTTGTAGGCGTGAATCTACTGCGCGAAGGACTCGATTTGCCCGAGGTGTCGCTCGTTGCGATACTCGATGCCGACAAGGAAGGATTCCTGCGCAGCCACCGTTCGCTCACTCAGACGGCGGGACGCGCCGCGCGAAACGTGAACGGAAAGGTCATCATGTACGCCGACACCATCACCGAGAGCATGCAACGCACCATCGACGAGACTGCGCGTCGCCGCATGATTCAGCTCAAATACAACGAAGAGCACGGCATAACGCCGCAACAGATAAAGAAAGACATAAAGGAATCGCTTGCCGCAAGCATGTCGTCAGGTTCGCAAGAGGCAGAACCCAAGCGTGCGGCACGCCCCGTCGCCAGCACCGCGCCCACACCGTCAGCTCCGCAGAAGCCCACACAGTACGCCCCGTTCTACGACACAGAGCCGGCGTTTGCTGCCGACCCCATCGTGCTACGCATGACAAAGGCACAGCTGCAAAAGAGCATCGACGCCACGACACAGCTTATGAAGGAGGCTGCCAAGAACCTCGACTTCATACAAGCCGCGCAATATCGCGACGAGATAGTGAGGTTGCAACAGCAGCTTGAGGCTAAGACCGACTGACGCCGAGCGCCTTTTGTCACAGCAATAGCGCCCTGTGCTTATGGCGAAAGAAAGTTAAATTAATGTAGCATTGTGGCATTTGTCGCAATTGTTTTATTAATTTTGCATTCCATATACATAGGACAAGCTTTTTCTAAATTTACATATCACAGTCATCAATTGGAAACAATTATGAGAAAATTACTTATAGCAGCACTTATGTTCATTCCCATTTTGGGAATGGCGCAAAGCGAATGGGAAGCCCCCACCGCACGTATGAGCAAGGCAGAGCTGGCTAAACAGGCAGAGCTGGAAGCCAAAGAGAAGGCGCGCGAAGCCAAGAAAGCAGCAAAGTTAGCTGCCAAAGAGGCAAAGGAAGCACGTCGTCAGGAGAAGGCATTGGCAAAAAAGAGCGGCGCAACCGTCGCTGCTCCCAGCCCAGCAACGGCTGCGACAACAACAGATAATGGCACAAAGAAAGCCACACGACGCGTGGCTCTCACGCCAGACACGAAAGACTACAAATATCTTGTGCCGGGAGCGGTACCACAAAACGAGTCGGGACAGGTGGTGTTCACGTTCGACCTCGACATTCCTGGGCTCACAGCCAGCCAGATATACGACCGCACCACTGTCGCCCTCGACACCATTGCGGCACGTCCCAACAACATATCTGGAGGCATAGTGCTGGTCAACAAGAAAGAGCACAGCATCGCCGCACAATATATTGAGTGGCTGACTTTCACCAAAAACTTCATCAATCTGGACCGCACCAAGTTCAAATACATGATGCTGGCAAACTGTACGGACGGACACCTGCACCTCACCATTGAGCGCATAAGCTACAACTACGAGGAAGGCCGTGCCACAGCCATGCGCACAACAGCAGAGGAATGGATTGCCGACGACAAGTCCATAAACAAGAAAGGCAACAAACTGCTGCCTGGAAGCGCCAAGTTCCGCCGCGCCACAATAGACCGCAAAGACGAGCTGTTCAACCTCGTGACACGCTTTGTAAAAGAATAAGACACAGCAAGACAATCCACAAGGGAATATAGCTAAGTCACAAAGGACGCAAAACCATGCCACAAAGGACATGAAGCTAAGCCACAAAGGACATGAAACCATGTACCTGTGGCAACCCCATACAGCATAAATCAAAACGAAAAACAAACAAGAACATGACTATAGAAAACAACGAGACTCCCATCCCCCGTCACCACAGAGGAGAAGAGACCAACCCTAAAGGAAAATATTTCGCCATACGCAACTGGCTGAACTTCATCTTTATAATAGGCGCCATCGCAGGAATGGCAGTCTATTTCTTCGTTGGTCACACAATGGGATCGGTAATTATAATCTGCGCAATGGTGTTCAAGGTAGCCGAATGTTGCCTCCGACTTATGCGATGAGGGCCATGAATTTAAAGACACTATCATCACTCGCACTGCTGGCACTATTGGCATGGCCTGCCAATCTTGCAGCACAGAAAGGGACATACAACCAGATGGACGCCGACGGAAACGTGTCGCGCAGGTCATCGCGCCAAGCCACCGACTCGCTAAGCTCTAACAAAGAGATTCCGACGGGCATAAAGGTGTGGACTGTAGACTCCAAGTTCGGAGACATAAGCAAGGCGTCTCTCGACACCATGTCACACATGTTTATGAACACAATATTCACCACCGGCTTGAGAGGTGAATACAACACGACGGGCAATCTTGGCGCGCCGCGCATAAACCGTGTGTTCATAGACCGCCCAGAGACAGGACAGTTCTTGTTCACACAGCCCTACGACTTCTTCATAAAAGCCGTAGACAACTTCCATTTCACCAACACGCTGTCGCCATTTACCAACCTCACCTACAACACCGCTGGCGACCGCACCAACGGAGAAGACCGCGTGACCGCAAAATTCGGCGTCAACGCAGGCAAGAAGTTAGGTGTAGGATTCAACTTCGACTACATCTACGGCCGCGGATACTACCAGAACCAGAGCACGTCACACTTCAACTACACGATGTACGGCTCCTATCTCGGCGACCGCTATCAGGCGCATTTCCTGTTTTCGACCAACCATCAGAAGGTGACAGAGAACGGAGGCATCACCAACGACAACTTCATCACCCACCCGGAGAGTTTCGACGACAACTACACGACGAGCGAAATACCGACGGTACTGGAGCGCAACTGGAACCGCAACGACAACCAACACATCTTCCTCACCCACCGCTACAACGTTGGATTCAACCGCAAGGTGAAGATGAGCGAAGACGAGATAAAGGCAAAGAAGTTTGCCCAGGAGTCGATGCGCGAAAACGAAGCACGAAGAAAACGTGCACAGAGCCTCGACGATGACGACTCTGACAGCGACAGCCGCCTGCGCAACGGCACACGCGGACGCAACAACTACAAGGAGGAAAAGACCTATGCCGGACGTCCCGACAACGCCAAGATAGCTGGCAACGAACCTGCAGCAGACGCGAAAGACAACAGCGGACGCATACAGGTAAACAGCAAGGCGATGGCAGACAGCCTGTCACAGGCTGCCGAAAAGGCCGACACCGCCTGGCTGAAAAACGAATACGTGCCTGTCACAAGCTTCATCCACACCGTGAAGTTTGACAACTACAAGCGCATATACCAAGCCTACGAGACGCCCGACAACTTCTATAAAGACAACTTCACTGCCGGCCCGTTCCGCGGCGATTCCATCTACGACAAGACGTCGCACATGCGTGTGCAGAACACATTTGCCATATCGCTGCTCGAAGGGTTCAACAAATGGGCGAAAGCAGGACTGAAAGCGTTTGTCACCTCCGACTTCCGCCACTACGTGCTGCCCGACTCTGCGTCGACAACAGCCACCACCACATACAACGAGCACAACCTCAGCGTCGGCGGACAGCTTGCCAAGACCGAGGGCAACACGCTCCACTACAACGTGTTGGCAGAGACATGGCTCACTGGCGAAGACGCAGGCCAGCTCAAAATAGAAGCCAACGCCGACCTCAACTTCAGACTATTCGGCGACACGGTGACACTGGCGGCAAAGGGATTCTTCAAGCGTCTCAACCCCACGTTCTACCATCGCCACTACCATTCGCGCCACTTTTGGTGGGACAACTCGTCACTTGACAAGATGCTGCACTCACGCATCGAGGGTCTGTTCTCATACAGAAAGACGAACACTACCCTGCGCGTGGCAGTAGACGAGATAGAAAACTACACCTACATGGCTATGGGCTACACCATAGGCAGCGACTTCTCACGCACTGGCAACACCGTGGAGATAAAGCAGGCAGGCTCATCCGTAAGCCTCATCACGCTGTCGCTGTCGCAGAACTTCAAGCTCGGACCGCTGCGATGGGAGAATGTGTTGACCTATCAGAAGTCCACAGACAACGACATTCTGCCCGTACCCGACTTCAACGTGTACTCCAACCTGTACCTGAGATTCAAGATTGCGCGCGTGTTACGCTGCGACTTCGGAGCAGACGGACGGTTCTACACCAAATATTTCGCACCCGATTACAGTCCTGCGCTGGGTCAATACGCTGTGCAGACAGGCGACAACCGCATCAAGACGGGCGGCTATCCGATTATAAACGTGTATGCCAACTTCCACCTCAAGCACACGCGCTTCTTCGCAATGATGAGCCATATCAACGCCGGAAGCGGCAACCGCGAGTATTTCATCACTCCACACTACCCGCTCAACGGCCGCGTGTTCCGCTTCGGACTGAGTTGGAACTTCTTCAACTAAACGCGCTAAAAGTTGATTTATCAATACATATTGCCCGCCTGGGTTTTGACGCTACACATGTCAAGCAGTCAACTCCCAGGCGGGCTTTTTTATTCCGTCGTCAAAAGCGGATGTTACATACAATTTGCGATGTAATATTTGTCAATGCAAGACAACAAACATGCCAGCAATCAATCCTATCACCGAGAACAGACCGTAGAGCAACATGTTGCGCGCCGTCATACCAAGCACGCGGTTCAGTTCCGCACCCTTGTCGATGCGTACCATAGCGCGATAAGCTGCCACATGGAACGGCAGATAAAGCATCGGCAGCAACCACGGCCACACAGCAGGCCAATAAGAGAACGCCATGTTTATCGCACAAGCAGCAATGCCGAGCCACAAGTAGAGTCGACGACCGTTGGCAGCACCAATCTTCACTATGAGAGTGCGCTTGCCTGCGCGCCGATCGTTGTCGATGTCGCGGTAGTTGTTCACTACAAGTAGCGTGTCAATCACGAGTCCGCAAGCCACCGACACACCTATTATAGACACTGGCATAGACAGCAGCGGTGTCGGAGGAGCCGCCAACCAGTAGGTCATACACACTGGCACAAGCCCGAAGAACACGAGAACGAGCACATCGCCCAGTCCCTGATAGGAGAACGAGATGGTGTAAAGGAAGCAGAACACGACGCAAGCCAGTCCCACCATTATCATCTCCCAACCTCCATACCACACCAGTGGGAAGCCGACAGCACAAGCAGCGACAGTGGTGAGAAGCAGTCCCCTACGCATAGCGGCAGCCGTTATCCACCCCTGCGAGCACGCCCGCTTCGGACCGAGGCGCCGCTCGTCGTCGGTTCCTTTCATAAAATCGAAATAGTCGTTGACGAAATTGGCGTCTATCTGCATCACAAGTGCAAACAACAGACACAGCACGGCAGGCGTCCACCTTGCCTCTGAGCCATGATAAGCCACCGCACTCGCCCATCCTATCATCACCGGCACGGCGGCGCCCGTCAGCGTCTTGGGTCTCGCCGCCAAGAACCACGCCTTTAATGAGTTCACTCTCACATTGCTATCGTCCATACTTGTCATTATGATTGGTTTATTTTTCATGTCAGTCAGCATTTTCTGAAATACCATTTCGCGATTTCACTACACGCTCGGCATTTACACATACGCACAATAAATAAATGTTATTTGTTCTTGCAAAATTAACCATAATAGATTAATTTTGCAAATAAATCACAACATCATTCCCATGGACGCACGAAATGTAAGTCTCGACATAATGGAGTTTGTAGAACAAAACATACTCCCCAAATACTCCGCATTTGACAAAGCACACAACCTTGCGCACGCCAACAGCGTGATAAGGCGCTCCATTGCCCTCGCACGGACAATAGGAGCCGACATCAACATGGCTTATGTCATTGCCGCATACCACGACCTCGGACTCGAAGGACCACGCGCCATACACCACATCACAAGCGGAAAGATACTAACTTCCGACGTGAGGCTGCGCAAATGGTTCTCCCCTGAACAGATAAAGATAATGCGCGAGGCAGTGGAAGACCACCGCGCCTCATCATCGCACGCGCCGCGTAGCATCTACGGCAAGATTGTGGCAGAGGCAGACCGCGACATAAACCCAGAGACAGTGTTCCGTCGCACCGTGCAGTTCGGACTTTCACACTATCCCGAAAAGACCAGGGAGGAACACTGGGAGCGCTTTGTCGACCACATGAGCAACAAATATTCGCGCCACGGCTACATAAAACTGTGGATACAAAACTCACCCAATCAAGAGGGTCTGAAGCTCATTCGCGACATCATCGGCGACAAACAGAAGCTGCGCGAAGAGTTTGACAAGTACTACAATATGGAAACATCGCAGCTATAGTCCTGCCCCAAAAAACGCAAGACACTGCACATACGACATAACGATATTATCAGAAAAGACATGAATTTAGACCTTAAAGCAAACAAAGAAGAGTTTCTTCAACTTCTTCGTTCTACTGAGAGAGACGGCATTGAAGACGTCATCTCCGACCTCGAGCAACTCGGATTCTTTGAAGCGCCAGCCTCTGCTGGCCACCATCTCAACATAGAGGGCGGACTTGTAAAGCACTCCATCAACACGTGCAAGGCAGCACTCGCAATCTGGGAAGCCATGAAGCCGCTCGAACCGTCGCTCGAATCGGAAGTGAAACGCGACAGCGTGATTATCGCTAGCCTACTCCACGACGTGTGCAAGAGCGACATCTACAAGCGCAGCGTGAAGAAACGCAAGAACGCACTGGGCCAGTGGGAAGACTGCGAAGGCTATAAAGTGACATACAAAGAGTTTCCGATGGGTCACGGTGAGAAGTCAGTCGTGCTACTGCTGTGCAGCGGACTCGACCTCTCCGACGCCGAAATGCTCGCCATCAGATGGCACATGGGAGCCTGGGGAATCAACATGAACAGCTACGAAGACCAGCGTTGCTACGACACCGCACGCAACCTCTACCCGCTGGTGAGCATCATACAGACAGCAGACGGCCTGGCAGCCAGCATCATGGAGCGCACTGCCGACGACCTGGAGTAGCAGCAGACGGCGTCACGACAGCCACGCCACAAGGCCACAGACAGGAAAAGTGCGCACCATTCCACCACATTTACCATCCGTCGATGGTCCTACGGCGAAGTGTTAGAGAATCAAAAAATAAGGCTTGCATTTGGCTTTTTCGGGATAAAGCAGTAACTTTGCAACCGCAAACAGACGATGTGGCGGTGACGTGCAAAGCCTGGTCTGCCTTCTGCAGATGTATTCAGCATAACACTTCCATTCACATTTTAATAAGAAAGGAGAACCATACTGGGGACGTGCCGATTTGATCGGGATACTCATCAATTTAATTACAGAAACCGAGAACGCTTCTTTTGTCAATGGCGGGCCATATAAACTCGTAAGAGCTAAGCTGAAAAGCCGGTGGATTACAAAGACGGAGAACACTCAAATCCTATACACTCGGAGTTTCATCACATCATCGGGCGTCCCCTTTTTGTTTTTCCTCACCATAATATTTCCGCATTATATTCCGCCGTTTTCCACCTCATCGAGATGGAAGCAGCAAGAAACCATAAAACAACCGTATAGATATATGTTTTCAGGAATTGTTGAAGAGATGGCAACAGTTGTAGCTATCGAAAAGAAACAAGAGAATATAGACTTCACCCTCAGTTGCTCATTTGTAGGCGAACTGGTCATTGACCAGAGCGTGGCACACAACGGCGTATGCCTCACCGTAGTGAAACTCACCGACAACACCTACACCGTGACAGCCATGAAGGAGACCCTCGAGCGCTCAAACCTCGGCCTGCTGAGTGTCGGCGACAAGGTAAACGTGGAGCGTTCGATGATAATGAACGGACGACTCGACGGCCACATCGTGCAGGGTCACGTCGACGGAAAGGCTGTGTGCACCGCCATGAGCGACGCTGGCGGCTCCACCTACTACACGTTCCACTACGATTTCGACCCCGAAATGGCACGCCGCGGCTACTTCACCGTAGACAAAGGCTCCGTAACGGTCAATGGTGTGTCGCTCACCGTGTGCAACCCCACTGCTGACACGTTCAGCGTGGCCATCATTCCCTACACCCACGACAACACCAACTTCTGCGACATAAAGGTCGGTTCGGTAGTAAACATCGAGTTTGACATACTCGGCAAATACATCGCGCGCCTCAACGCGCTGTCTAAATAAGACTCATCCCCATGCACAAATACAAGACTTACGTCTTCGACCTCGACGGCACGCTGCTCAGCACACTGACCGATCTTGCCGCAAGCTGCAACTACGCGCTGCGCCATAACGGCATGCCGGAGCGCACGATAGACGAGGTGCGCATGTTCGTGGGCAACGGTGTGAAGAAGCTTATGGAGCGCGCCATACCCGACGGACTTGCCAACCCACTGTTTGAACAGACATTCGCTGACTTCCGCCAGCACTACATGCGCCACAACCTCGACACCACCGCTCCCTACCCTGGCATCATGGACATGCTGGAGCAGCTCAAGGCAGAAGGCAAAAACATAGCCGTGGTGAGCAACAAGTTCTATGCTGCCACACGCGAACTGTGCCGCCATTTCTTCGGCGACCTTGTGCCCGTCGCCATCGGCGAGCGCGAAGACATACGCAAAAAGCCAGCTCCCGACACCGTGATAGAAGCCTTGCGCGAGCTTGGCGCCAGCAACGACGGTGCCGTGTATATCGGCGACAGCGACGTAGACATCATGACGGCGCGCAACAGCGGTATGCCCTGCGTCAGCGTGTTGTGGGGATTCCGCGACAAACAGTTCCTGCTTGAGCACGGAGCCACAACTCTTATACAGACACCGGCAGAGCTTCCATAAGCCCACGGTGCCTTGTTGACAAAATGAAAAAGCCCATTTGAGCTCCTCAATGGGGCGTAGTGGCAACGTCACTACGGCCTAATGAGAGCGCAAATGGGCTTAATTGTAAATTCGCCGAGCCTTTAACACACGTTAAGAGCAGGCATTAGCTTTTGCGGCGAAATCTTAGCAAAATGTCACGAAAAGCCTCGTTTCGCTTTCTTAACTACTTTTCTTCTTTTTAAGACAGACCTGCTGTGCAGCAATACAATGCCGCACCACACTATTCATACCTTATAGCCTCTGTCGGGTCGAGCTGTGCTGCCTTCTTTGCCGGATACCATCCGAAGAACACTCCGGTAAAGGTACACACCGCAAAGCTCATAATGATGCTCCACGGCTGTATGTATATAGGCCAGTGAGCCACCAGGTTCACAGCGTATGAGGCACCCACACCGAGCAAGACTCCGATTAGTCCGCCAGTCACACTGAGCAGTATGGCCTCGATAAGGAACTGGTTCAGAATGTCTATACCACGCGCACCAACGCTCATGCGCAGTCCAATCTCGCGCGTACGCTCCGTCACACTCACATACATTATGTTCATAATGCCGATGCCTCCGACTATGAGCGATATGCCTGCCACACATCCAAGCAAGATGGTGAGCATGTCGGTAGTTGAATTCATCATGCTCGCCAGCTCCTCCTGCGACCTTATATTGAAGTCGTCGGAGTCGGCTTCAGTGGTGTCTGTGGCGTCTTTCAACTTGTGTGTACGTCGCAAAATCTTCGTTATCTCGTCCGTGGCTTGGTCTGTCACACCCTCTGTTATGGCAGAACAGGTGATGCCTCCGAGATAGGTCTGGGCGAGTATGCGCTTCATCACAGTAGTGTATGGAGCGAGGGCGAGGTCGTCTTGGTCCATGCCCATGGAGTTGTAGCCTTTCTTCTTCAGCACACCCACCACACGGAACGGTATGCTGTTAAATCGCACCACACGTCCCACAGGGTCGCTTCCATCGGGGAAGAGGTTGTCAACGATGGTCTGTCCGAGCACGCACACCTTCGCACTTGACTTTATGTCTGCCTCGGTGAACATATCACCATCGCTGACAGAGAGCTGTCTGATGTCGAGATAGTCGAGGTTTACGCCATAGATTGACGACGGAGTGTTGTTGTTTCCATATATCCACTGCCCGCTGCTGTTCACCGTCGGGCTGATGCCATTGATGTAGTTGCACTCGTCTTTCAACGCCTGATAGTCGGTGAGCTTTAGCGTCTCCATCGAAGAGGCGTCTTGTCGCACACCGCCTGGCCCGCGGTCGGCGCCCGGACTAATCATTATCATGTTCGAGCCCATCTCGGCAATGATGCCGTCTCGTCTTCATCTGGGGCAGCCACGCTTATGCCGGTTATCACCTGTGTGCCTGTCTTCATGCCGTCGAGCAACTCGGTGTTGGTGCCGTCTGTCATGCCGATATTAACGCGATGTGCCACAATGTTGTTGCCTTCAAGGGTCCACACCTTGTTTTTGCCGTTACAATCGACTATTTTGCGCTTGCCGATAGTCTCTTTTGTCGGCGTGTAACGCAGCGCTTTAGACGGTACGCACGTCACATTCTTGCGCTCTGCGGTGTAGATTGTGACGTTGGCGGTAAGTCCCGGCTTGAGTTTGAGGTCTGCATTAGGCGCGCTTATCACCACTTCGTAGGTCACAACATTGTTGGTTGTCGTAGCCTCTTGGCGCACTTGCCAGCGTGGCTTTAGACGCATTGAGTTGATTTACGAGGTTGGTCTTGTCGAGTTCGGCAATGACTTGCCCCTTCTTCACCACCGAGTTGTAGTCCACATACAACTTACTCACGATGCCACTCACCTGCGTTCCGACCGTCACGGAGGTGACAGGCTCGATTGTTCCCGTTGCCGTGACACTGGTCATGAGGTTGGCAGGCGCCACCTTGGCAGTGTCAAACGTCACAGACTCTTCCTTCTTGCCGCCTGACATCATCCAAAAGGCCACAGCGACCATAGCCACCACACCTGCGGCGACGTACACTTTGCTAATCTTTTTCATAGTTTTTATGCCTTACTCTGCGGTATTTTGTCTCCTCACCCCACTCTTATCGGGAGCAGAAATCATGTTCATAAGGAGACAAAACCACAACCGTCAGAGCGTGTTGGGCGACGAAATAATATTAATACTGTATTTCATTGTTTATTAGTCAATGCTGGATAAAAAGACCATCAGGACCGACCGAGACAGACTTTTACTTCAATTCGCCAGTCTTGTAGAAGCTGAGCATGTTGAGATTAAGTATTGTCAAATACTTGCTCTGAAGCTCATTCTGCTGCGCGGTGAGCAGATTGTTCTTGCCAGTCATCAGCTCCACGATGTTCTTCAGACCCAGACGAAACTGCTCACTCAGCAGTTCGTAGCTGTCTTTAGCACTCTGTGTTGACACGCGTGCTGCCTTGAACTTGTTCTGATTGGTAACAGCCTGCAGCCAATAGTTCTCTACAGTGGAATAGAGCGTGGTCTGCTTGTCCTTCAAATCGAGCATGTAGCTCTCACGTTGCAGCATGGCCTTGTTGGCAGCGGTCTTTGATTTGCGGTTGTCAAACAGCGGAACGCTCACCGTAAAGCCACCACCCACACTCATATTGTTCTTCATCTGCGAGCCCCACGCATTGTCGCTCATCGACGTAGTGTTGGTGCTCACACCGACATTCAAGCCTACACTCGGCAGACGCTGTGCCTTAGCAATCTTCACACTAAGCTCACTGCTCTCCACACCGAGCTGCGCCGCCTTTATCTCCGGACGGTGTTCCAGCGTGGCAACATATACGGAGTTAAGTGCAGGGACATCTGCCAACGCCATGTCGTCGGTCGTCTGAGGCACCGCAATGTCAAACTCCTCGTCGCCAGTAATCTGCAATATCTCCTTGAGCTGACGCTTATAGTTGCGCAGATTGCTCTCCGCCTCCACAACATTGAACTCATCTTGCGCACGCTGCGCAGTGAGTTGCGCCAAGTCTGCCTTACTCATCTTGCCCACGCCGAGCATGGTCTTGCCTCTCTCCTCGTTGGCACGGCTTGTCTCAAGACTCGCCTTATTCACGCCGATGGCCTCGTTTGAATAGAGAATCTGCACGTAGAGCTGCGCTATCTGTTCAAGAATGGTGTTGGCAGTCTGCGCCGAATCGAGCACAGCCTGCTGCTCTGTCAGCTTGTTTAGCTTCACCTGATTGGTGTTACGCCCACCATTCCACACGGTCCAGTTGCCGCTCAGCGAGTAGGAACCATTGTAGAAAGTCTTGTCCACGCTTGTCTCCACATATCCGTTAGCCACCGTCTGTCGTCCCGTCTCGGGCCACGGGCGATACGTAACGTTCTGCGACGTGGAGAAATCGAGCGACGGTAGCAGCGCCGCCTGACTCTGTTTCACATCTTCCAGCGCCGATAGCTGCTGCACCTTCGACTTCTTCAGCGAGATGTTGTTAGCCAGCGCATAGTTCACACAGTCTGCCAGAGTCCACTCCCTGGCACTGGTCTGTACTGCTGGCGACACCACAAGCAGCCCCGCAATGCAAATCTTGATAAATCCGTTCATCCTAATATAAAAATAAATATGATTGTCTTTTTACGTATTAGATGCTATATGATGGTTAAAAGTTTATTGCATAATGTCATTATTAACAAATGTTTAATATTTCGAACCGTTCTCTAACCTTTTGCCACAATTGCAGCTTCTCCAACCGTCAACAAGCGCATGCAGATGCGCCGCTACACAACACTCTGCACCGACCGAACCGCTTTTTTATATAAATTAAACCTACACTGCCGCAGAATATGGAAAAATAGAATTAATTTTGCAGTCGGATTGACGCCCCGACATCAAGACAAGACACGCGGGACACGTCACACACAACGAACGATAAACACACAATCATATATATAACAAGCAATGAAAAAAAACAAGAAAATACTGATTGCCACCGTGGCAGGAGCAGCACTCGCCGGCATAGCGGCAGTGGCATATTATTTCTTTGCACCCATGACGTCGGGCCATGACACCGAATATGTCTACATCGACAACGACGACACCATAGACTCCGTATATGCTAAGGTCAGCCCAAGAGCCAACAGCATGTCAATGTCGGCATTCCGCATGCTGACAAACTACAGCAGCTACGCCACCAATGTGCGCTCCGGACGCTATGCCATACGCCCCGGAGAGGGAGCACTCATCGTGTTCCGACACATGAAGAACGGACTTCAGACACCCGTAAGCCTCACCGTGCCGTCGGTACGCACCACCGACAAGCTGGCGGCAGAGCTGTCAAAGAAGCTGATGGCAGACAGTGCAGAAATCTACCGCGCACTGAGCGACGAGCAGACATGCAGCAAGTTCGGTTACGACACAGCCACAATAGCCTGCATGTTCATCCCCAACACCTACGACATATACTGGAACACGAGCGTGGAACGACTCTTAGAACGCATGGAGAAGGAGTGTAAGACGTTCTGGAACGGTGAGCGCACAGCCCAAGCCGAAGCCTTGAAGCTGACGCCCGTGCAGGTGACGACACTCGCCAGCATAGTAGACGAAGAGACTGCCAACAACGCCGAGAAACCCATGGTGGCTGGCATGTACTACAATCGCCTCATGCTGCGCAACGCAGAATATCCCAACGGCATGCCCCTACAGGCCGACCCCACCATAAAATTTGCATGGAAGCGCTTCGACCTCAAGCGCATCTACCACAATCTGCTGCACATACACAGCCCGTACAACACCTATGTCAACCCCGGACTGCCCCCTGGCCCCATCCGCATACCCTCTGTTGCCGGAATAGACGCAGTGCTGAATCTCGTGAAACACGACTACCTGTACATGTGTGCAAAGGAAGATTTCAGTGGCACACATAACTTCGCGCGCTCTTATAACGAGCATCTTCAGAACGCAGCAAAATACAGCAAGGCGCTGAACGAACGCGGAATAAAATAGCGAAACGTCATGATTAGCAGTGCGGTGTATAGTGTATAATTATGCATTATGCGCCGCACAACTATATAAAATCATAATGTCACAAAACCGCCACAAAGGCTTGACATTTTGATAAGAATGCGACGGTTTTTGTGACGCCATTTGTTAACGTCTCTTAAAAGCCGCCATTGCTTTGCCAAAGGGCCCATTTGAGCTCGCCATTAGGCCCCTTTGACGTCGTCATTAAGGCCCTTTGACAAGCTCAAACGAACGCTTTCATTTTGTCAAACGGCCCCTTTTAGAAAACCATGCGGCAGCAGCGACAAAACGAATAAATATACATCGCCACCCCACCACATATCCAAACCGTCATAAATGCAAAATGCCCGTCTCTTCTCAGAGACAGGCATTTTATCTTAATAGGTATTAGCTTTCTGTTAAGGCATAAAGATTGTATTCAGGATAACGGTTGCAAAATTACGACTTTTTATTGATATAGAACAATTATTTTTACATGTTTAACAACATGTTTTTACTTTTTTTACAAAACATACGTCATATACGTTTTTATAAAAAACGTTTTCGAGCGACAATAATTTAATAAAGATGTATAAAGAAACGTGTAGTGTCAAGTTTTTTATGTAATTTTGTATTAAGATAAACGGCATAGCAACGCGACGCCAAGACAAACAACATCACGACATTAACGAACAAAAACAAAAATACGACTATAAAGACTATGAAGGAAGAAAGACCCGAAGAAGAGAAGAAAAGCATCAGCTTCGTAGAACAGATGGTAGAGAAAGATCTCGCCGAAGGCAAAAACGCAGGACGCATACAGACACGATTCCCGCCAGAACCCAACGGCTATCTGCACATCGGACACGCTAAGGCCATCTGCATGGACTTTGGTGTGGCAGAGAAATACAACGGTGTTTGTAACCTCCGATTCGACGACACCAACCCCACAAAGGAGAACAACGAGTATGTGGAAAACATCTTGAACGACATCGCATGGCTTGGTTTCAAGTGGGGCAACATATACTACGCATCCGACTATTTCGACAAGTTGTGGGAGTTTGCAATATGGATGATAAAGAGCGGATACGCCTACATCGACGAGCAGACTGCTGAACAGATTGCAGAACAGAAAGGCACTCCGACAACACCCGGCGTGAACTCGCCCTACCGCGACCGCCCCATCGAGGAGAATCTCGAGCTGTTCAACAAGATGAACACTCCCGAGGCTGTAGAAGGCAGCATGGTGTTGCGCGCCAAACTCGACATGGCGAACCCCAACATGCACTTCCGCGACCCCATCATCTACCGCATCATACACACTCCGCACCACCGCACAGGTACGAAGTGGAACGCATATCCGATGTACGACTTCGCACACGGACAGAGCGACTTCTTCGAGGGCGTGACCCACTCTATCTGTACTCTGGAGTTTGTACCTCACCGTCCGCTCTACGACAAGTTCATCGACCTGCTCAAAGAGATGCGCGGCGAGACAGAGAACATGCAGGACTTCCGTCCGCGACAGATTGAGTTCAACCGCCTGAACCTCACCTACACCATGATGTCGAAGCGCAAACTGCTGGCTCTCGTCAACGAAGGTGTGGTGGCAGGATGGGACGACCCCCGCATGCCGACAATCTCGGGTATGCGCCGCCGTGGCTACTCGCCAGAGTCGATACGCAAGTTCATCGACTCTATCGGATATACAAAGTTCGACGCTCTCAACGACATGGCACTGCTTGAGGCTGCCGTACGCGACGACCTCAACAAGCGTTCGCTGCGCGTGTCGGCAGTGCTCAACCCCGTGAAGCTCGTCATCACCAACTACCCCGAAGGTCAGACCGAAGAGATGGAGGCTATCAACAACCCCGAAAACGAGGCTGACGGCACACACACCATCACCTTCTCAAAAAACCTGTGGATAGAGCGCGACGACTTTATGGAGGACGCTCCGAAGAAGTTCTTCCGCATGACTCCAGGCAAGGAGGTGCGCCTGAAGAACGCATACATCGTGAAGTGTACAGGATGTACAAAAGACGCTGACGGCAATATCATCGAAATACAGGCAGAATACGACCCCATCAGCAAGAGTGGAATGGAAGGTGCCAACCGCAAGGTGAAGGGTACACTGCACTGGGTGTCTGCCGACCACTGCAAGAAAGCACAGGTGCGCATCTACGACAGACTGTTCACCGTCGCCGACCTCGGAGCCGACGAGCGCGAGTTCCACGAACTGCTCAACCCCGACAGCCTCAAGACCATCGACAACTGCTACGTGGAGAACTATGCCGCAGAACGTAAGCCCGGCGAATACCTACAGTTCCAGCGCATTGGCTACTTCATGGCAGACCCCGACTCCACTGCCGACAATCTTGTGTTCAACAAAACTGTGGGTCTGAAGGACACTTGGGCTAAACAAAACAAGTAAATGACCAATAGCGAACAAAGATTCAACAGTAAGGAATTCAAGGAGGTCTTGGGCAAGTATGAAGCTGCCCAAGACAACCTTGACGGCATATTCATGGATGTAGACGACATCCTCGACATTGCCGAATACTACAACTCCAAAGGCGACATGGACGCGGCGGAGAAGGCATCGGCTTTTGCAGCACTCCTTTATCCGCACTCCACAGCCGTGCTTGCACTGCTCGCCCGCATGGCAATTTTCAGACATAACGATCTGGAAAAGGCCAAGAGCTACGTGCGCCAGATTGAAGCAGAAGAGGAAGGAGACGACGACATGGAGTACTTCTACCTTAAAGCGGAAATCATGATTGCCGAAGACAACATTGACGAGGCAGACCAGTATCTGGAATCGAAGATGGCTCTGCTCGACGGCGACGACCTCGCAGACTTCCTGCTTGACGTGCCGGAGCTGTTCCTTGACTATCGTCTACCTGAACTGGCAGCAAAATGGCTGGCACGGTCGGACGAGAAAGAATCGTTTGACTATAAGGAAATAGAAGGGCGTATAGCGTTTCAGAACGAAGACTACAAAAAGAGCGAGCAGATATTCAAGGAACTTCTCGAAGACGAACCGTTCTCACCGTCGCTGTGGAACACTCTCGCGACCTCACAATTCATGAACGGCCACGTGCCAGAAAGCATTGAAAGCAGCGAATATGCTATCGCAATAAACCCCGACGACGCCGAAGCGCTTGCAAGTAAGGCCCGCGGACTGGCTATGGTGAACCGTTTCGCAGAGGCTGCCGACTTCTATCGGCGCTACTTGAGGCAATATCCGAAAGACATATACATACGATTGCTCTACTCTGTGGTGCTCATCGCACTTAACGAATATGACAAGGCACTGCACAATCTCTACTACGCGCTGCACAACAACAGTAGCGACAAAAATCTGACGGCAGACATCACAAAAGAAATAGCGTATGTGCTGATTCAGAAAGGACGACACAGGGAAGCACTGCGCATGCTGGATGATGCGAAAAAGAATGGAGATATCGACCACTTGACGCACATGTTGGCAGAAGGCCGCGTGCTCATCGCACTGAGACAGAAGCAGGAGGCAGCCGACTGTTTTACCGATGCGATAATAAACAGCCGCCACTCCATGTTCACATACATAGAGGTGGCAATGACATACTACGAGAACGAGATGTTCGAAGAGACTTACCAGACGTTGCTCAACGCACTGGCGCATAACCCAGAAGAGAGACGCGGGCTTGCCTATCTTGCCGACTGCTGCCGCATGACAGGCCGACATGAGGAATATCTGAAGGTGCTTCAGCTCGCCTGCAAATACAATCCGCTGGAAGTAAAGGAAGTGCTCGGCTCACTATTCCCTAAGGATATAGACCCCAAAGACTATTTCACCTACGCGTCAAAAGACTCTGAACACGACGACTGACATGTGAGTAGAAAAATGAAAAGGGATAAGTTTATTCTGAAAGATGGACGCTTTTATTCTGAAGAAAAACTGTTTTTTATTCCAAAGAAAGAACAATAAGAAAAGTCAAAACAAAAGAAAAAAGAACTGCACATGAACTGGATTTCTTCCCTTTTAGGGAACCTCAACTACACCACCGTATTCATATTAATGATGCTTGAGAGCACCGTTATACCCGTTCCATCGGAACTTGTGGTGTCGCCTGCTGCCTACCACGCTGCCGCAGGAAACCTCGACATGATGCTCGTGATATTGTTTGCCACACTCGGAGCAGACCTCGGAGCAACTATCAACTACGTGGCTGGCTACTATCTCGGACGTCCTATCATCTACCGCTTTGCCAACAGCAAGTGGGGAAAGATGTGTCTGCTGAACCAAGAGAAAGTGGAACACAGCGAGAAATACTTCGACAACCACGGCATGGTGGCAACCATCACCGGACGACTAATACCTGGCATTCGCCACCTTATATCTATACCGGCAGGTCTTGCGAAGATGAACTACTGGAAATTCCTGCTCTACACCACCATCGGCGCAGGCGTATGGAACTGCATACTCGCCGCCCTCGGATGGTATCTGCACACTATTGTGCCTGAAGAGCAGCTCCATGACAAGATTCTCGAGTACGGCGAATACATCAAATGGATTATCATCGTGCTGGTGATTATTGCCATTGCATACTTCGCAATAAGAAGATTTATAAAGAAAAAGAGACAAGGATAAACACGCAAAGCGAAGCCTCAACAAAGCGAATATTGAGTTTTTGCGAAGCTATTAAGAAGCTTTAGCAAGGCAGATGAGAAGTCTTTGCGAAGCGACCACATATATAAAACGAAGAAGCCGACCTTCAAACTCGCAGCAAATGCTGCGTAATTTGAAGGTCGGCTTTTTGTATTTATAGTGCCATTAACAGCTGACGGCTAATCAGACAAGCTCTATCAATCGCCTGAGAACTGGCGTATGCGCTGCTCTTCAGACAGTTTGCAGACGAGGAGCGAGTCGTCTTTCTCTGCCACTATGTAGTTGTCGAGTCCCTGCACGACCACTTTCTTCTCCTGAGTGGTGTGTATAATGCAGTTGTGCGAATCGTAAACGCTGATGTTATCGCCTATCAAGCTGTTGCCATAAAGGTCATGTCGTGTATGCATGAGCAGCGAACTCCACGACCCGAGGTCTGTCCATCCGAAGTTTGCAGGGCACACAAATATCTCCTCCGCCTTCTCCATGATGGCATAATCGACAGAGATGTTCTCACATTCGGGATATCGTGCGTCTATAGTCTCCTGCTCCTTCTCTGTTCCATAGACGTTAAGCAGACCTTCAAACACCTTGCTTATAGCTGGACTATAGACCCGGAAAGCATTCACAATAGTGCTAACGCTCCAGATAAAGATGCCTGCGTTCCAAAAGAAATTGTTCTGACGAATATACTTTTCCGCCGTCTCCAAGTCGGGTTTCTCCCTGAACATGTCAATGCGGAATATCTCCTTGTTACGCGGAGACGAACTGCTGAGGTCTGCTTGAATATATCCGTAAGCCGTCTCAGGGCGGTTGGGCTTCATGCCAAGCGTCACGATGGCGTCGGTTTCACCTGTAAATTTCAAGCACTGCGTCACCACACGGCGGAACTCCGCGGTGTCCATCACGAGCGCATCGCTCGGAGTCACCACGACATTTGCCTTCGGATTCTTCGCCTTTATGCGCCAGCTGACATACGCAATGCACGGCGCGGTGTTGCGACGGCAGGGTTCAAGCAGCACGTTTTCTGCTGGAATTTCTGGCAACTGCTCCCTTACAATCTGCGCATAGTCGCGATTTGTCACCACCCATATGTTCTCATTAGGGCATATACCAGCAAAACGGTCGTAGGTAAGCTGCAACAGCGAGCGTCCCACACCGAGTATATCTATAAACTGTTTAGGCTTGCCTGTGGTGCTCAGCGGCCATATTCTGCTGCCGATACCCCCAGCCATAATTACCAAATGATTATTAACTTGGGCCATAAGTTTGAATATTCTATGTAAAAATTCTATATAAAGATAGTGCCAACCGAACGCAATGAAGCTCGCTTCAATTGCTGAGGTGCAGCCTATCTTATGCAAAAATAGTCAAAATATTCCTAATTATAAAATTTTATATAATAATAATACACCGCAAAGCGGAAAAGAAGCGGTTAGCCAAGCAATTCAGTCTATACGCCATAACAAATCGCTCTGCACGCCATAACAATTCGCTCTCCCCCCGCTACAATCCTGCTTCACGCCACAACGATTCCGTCTACAAGCAACAATAAAGCGCGACAACCCACCCATTACTAAAAAGGATTGCCCGTCCAGCCTTACGGCGAGACGGGCAATCCCTTATATATGCTTGTTCAAAACAAGCTTACGCCAATGTAACGAGGTTTTCCTCATTCTTGACTTTTCCTTCCTTAAAGAGCCATCCGATACCCAGATAGGTCTCCTCTTTGCTGATTTTGGCTGCCTTAGCAATCTCTGCCACGCTCATGGCCTTACCAGCTGCCGCGAGAGCCTGATAAACGTCACCGGCACGGAAGCCAACGTTCTCTGCATTGATCGATACCTCTGCAACCTTCTTTGTTGCAGTCTTCTTAGCTGCAGGCTTTGTTGCGGTTGCCTTCTTTGTTGCTTTCTTTTCTGTCATAATCAATAAATTAAAACCCGATTGAAAATTTCAATTCTTAATAATCAACCTTTATTTTGTGCAAAATTACAACTATTTTTCAACACAAGCAACCGTTTTCACTGCAAAAAACCATGCAGAAGGCTCTATATCAACGTTTTCAAGAGTTTTTTTGACTTACGTCAACACTAAGCTTCAGTTCCTCAAGCTGCTTGGGATCGAGAGCCGACGGTGCGTCAAGCATCACGTCGCGGCCGCTATTGTTCTTCGGGAAGGCGATGCAGTCGCGTATAGAGTCGAGTCCAGCCATGATTGACACGAAGCGGTCAAGACCAAAGGCGAGACCTGCGTGAGGCGGTGCTCCGTACTTGAAGGCGTTGATAAGGAATCCAAACTGCGCCATCGCACGCTCTGGTGTGAAGCCGAGAATGTTGAACATTTTCTCCTGCAGGTCGCAGTCGTGAATACGAAGGCTACCGCCGCCGACCTCTATGCCGTTGCACACGAAGTCGTAAGCTTTGGCGCGCACCTGCTCTGGGTGTTCGTCAAGCAATGGTATGTCGTCGGGGTTGGGCATCGTGAACGGGTGGTGAGTAGCCATGAGTCGCTGCTCCTCGTCGCTCCACTCAAAGAGCGGGAAGTCCACAATCCACAGACACTCAAACTTGTTCTTGTCGCGCAGTCCGAGGCGGTCGCCCATCTCCAGACGCAGAGTGCAAAGCTGAACACGTGTCTTGTTTGCGTTGTCGCCGCTGAGTATGAGCACCAGGTCGCCATCTTTGGCGCCAGTTTTCTCCTTCAGCTGCTGCATCACCTCAGGCGAATAGAACTTGTCTACGCTGCTCTTCACAGTGCCGTCGGCATTGAACTTCACGTACACCAGGCCCTTAGCTCCAACCTGCGGACGCTTCACGAACTCAGTAATCTGGTCGAGCTGCTTGCGTGTGTAGTTGGCGCAACCAGGCACACAGATGCCACCGATGTACTCGGCGCTGTCAAACACAGAGAACGTGCCTGTGCCCTTGAGCACATCCATCAACTCTACGAACTCCATACCGAAGCGCAGATCGGGCTTGTCGCTACCGAAACGGCGCATTGCCTCGTGCCATGTCATCTGCTGAAGCTTTGCAGGAAGCTCCACGCCGCGAATCTCCTTGAAGAGGTGGCGTGCCATGTCTTCAAACAGATTGATAACGTCGTCCTGGTCTACGAACGACATCTCGCAGTCAATCTGTGTAAACTCCGGCTGGCGGTCTGCACGCAAATCCTCGTCACGGAAGCACTTCGCAATCTGGAAATAGCGGTCGAAGCCACTGACCATAAGGAGCTGCTTCAGTGTCTGCGGGCTCTGCGGCAGAGCATAGAACTGTCCGGGGTTCATGCGTGAAGGCACCACAAAGTCGCGCGCACCCTCTGGTGTGCTGCCGATAAGTATAGGAGTCTCCACCTCGATGAACTGCTGCTGGTCGAGGAAGTTGCGTATAAGGATGGTCATCTTATGGCGCAACTCCATGTTTTTGCGTACAGCAGGACGGCGCAGGTCAAGATATCTGTACTTCATACGAATGTCATCGCCGCCGTCGGTGTTGTCTTCGATGGTGAACGGAGGCGTAAGACTGCGTGAGAGCACGTTAAGCTTCTCCACCAGTATCTCAATGTCGCCGGTAGGAAGCGCCGCGTTCTTGCTTTCGCGCTCGCTCACCTTTCCTTCTACCTGTATGCAGAATTCGCGGCCGAGCTTGCCTGCACTCGCGCACAGCTCTGCGTCGTCTGACTCGTTGAACACAAGCTGTGTGATACCATATCTGTCGCGCAAGTCAACGAAAATCATTCCTCCCATCTTCCTTACTCGCTGAACCCAGCCGGCCAGCGTCACTGACTTGCCGGCATCGGAGAGGCGAAGCTCTCCACATGTATTCGTTCTATACATTTTATCTGATTATCTTTAGTATTCTAATGCAAAAGTACAAAAAAATATTAACATGCCAATAATAATGCATGTTTTACCTTATATACGCGCGTTAAAAGAACTAATTATCAAAAGACTTTTATTAATTAATGCAAAATCGGGGCGAAATAAGGAACGCGAGATAAATCTTTTATTACCTTTGTACCAGCTTTAAGACAAAGGCGACAAAGACTAATGTATAACTTACAACGAAAAAACATGAAAAAAATTTTACTTCTCACGCTTATAATGCTGGTCAACATCAACCTTGCAATGGCGCAACAAAACACGGCCTCCATTAAGTTTGAAAAAACGCTTCACAACTTCGGCGAATTCTCAGAAAACGAGCCAATACAGACCTGCGCGTTCAAATTCACCAACGTAGGCACCGCTCCGCTCATCATAAACCAGGCGATAGGCAGTTGCGGATGCACCATACCGACATACACCAAGACGCCGATACGTCCTGGAGAGAAGGGCGAGATAAAGGTCACATACAAGGGCAAGGGCCTCTACCCCGGCCACTTCAAGAAGTCAATCACCATACGCACCAACGGAGACCCGAGCATGGTGAGACTCTATATCGAGGGCACTATGACAGACAGTCAACAACAGTCTGAGGCTGAAAAGAAATAATACACGAGACAAGACAAAAGGAGCATGTCACGGACAACAACGGTCCACGACATGCTCCTTTTCTTATGTACTGGTTTTGCCATTAGTTATGCACCGATTTACCATCACGCCCAAATGACAAAATGATTAAAGCCCACGTTACCACTTATTAGTTCTTTGTGACCTTCACAATCTTAGTCGGAGCCTGCTCCTTGTTGCGGCGGTTGACAACTGTCACCACTGCTTGTGCAAGGTTTATAAACGCGAGTCCCGTTATGCTGTCGCTGTCAAGTGCGGCAGGGGTGCCATTATCGCCATTTTCGCAGATGCTCTGTACAAGCGGAATCTGTGCGAGCAGAGGCACATTCATCTCCTTTGCCAGATTCTTGCAACCCTCCTTACCGAAGATGTAGTACTTATTCTCCGGCAGCTCGGCAGGCGTAAACCACGCCATGTTCTCCACCAATCCGAGGATAGGCACGTTCACCTTGTCGTTCTCATACATGTCTATGCCCTTGCGTGCATCGGCGAGAGCCACGCTCTGCGGTGTGCTCACAATCACTGCGCCCGTTATGGCAAGCGTCTGTAGTAGCGTGAGGTGTATGTCGCTTGTTCCCGGCGGTGTGTCAAGAATGAAGTAGTCAAGCTCGCCCCAGTCTGCGTCAGCGATGAGTTGCTTCAATGCGTTCGACGCCATGCCGCCACGCCAGAGAGTAGCGGTCTCTGGGTTGACGAAGAAACCGATGCTGAGCAACTTCACACCGTACTTCTCAATGGGTTCGATGAGGTCGCGACCATCTTTCTTCACGCCATAAGGGCGCTCGCTCTCCACGTCAAACATCTTGGGCATGGATGGTCCGAAGATGTCGGCATCGAGCAGTCCCACCTTGTAGCCGAGGCGTACAAGCGCTATGGCGAGGTTGGCGGCAACGGTGCTCTTGCCCACTCCACCTTTACCCGAGCTCACTGCAATGACGTTTTTCACCTGCGGCAGCATCTTGCCGACCTCAGGACGTGGCTTCGAGGCAAACTCTGTCTCTATTGTCACCTCTACGTCTTTGCTTACATGATAATGAATGGCTGCCTCTGCTGCCTTGAGCGTTGATTTGAGAAACGGGTCGGTGTCACGCGGAAATATGAGCGTGAACTTCACCTTCATGCCATCGATGCGCACGTCGTCTGCAAGCATGTTGCTGTCGATGAGGTTCTTCTTGGTGCCGGGATAGGTCACGGTAGCCAAGGCATCGGTGATGAGTTTCGGATAAAGTGTCAATTCCATAATGTCTATATCAAAATGTTTGTTTCTATTCTTTTTATACCACACATGCAGACTCCGACTTTCAGAGTCTGCATGTAGTGTCTGTTTCGTGCGTCGGGTTACATGCCTTTCTTATAAAGCATGGTCTGTCCGGGCTTCGACACCGACGGTGCGATGTCGGCAGGAGCGGTAGCCCACTTCTTGTTGGGCTTGGTAGACATGACAAACTGCAGGTCTATGCCGTCTTTCACGTCGTCCCATGTTATGTAGCTCTTGCTATACGGTTTGCCGTTGAGCAACACCTTGCTGACGTACAACGCCTTCTTGCTCCAGTTCTTTGTGGTCACGCGTATGTGCTTGCCATTGCTCATCGTCACATCGATAGCGGGCAGTGCGGGCGATCCAATGTTGTAGATACCGCTTGAAGGACACACTGGATAGAAGCCCATGCAATTGAAGATGTACCATGCCGACATCTGTCCGCAGTCGTCGTTGCCACAGAGCGAGCCAGGCTGGTCGCCGTAGAACTGGTCTACAACGGTGCGCACCCACTTCTGGCACTGCCATCCCTCGCCGAGATAGTTGTAGAGATAAGCCACGTGGTGGCAGGGTTCGTTGCCGTGCCAGTATGCGCCGATGCGGCCCTGAATGTCGTGTGCACCAGGTATGTCTTCGGGCAGGTTATGGAGGAAGAGCGAGTCGAGACGCGACTTGAACATGTCACGGCCCATCAGGTTCATGAGTCCCTGCACGTCCTGCGGCACCGTCCAGTGATATTGCACGGTGAATCCTTCGGTTATGTCGCCCCATCCGTTCACAGATCCAGGACCTTCGTAAGCCACGGGAGCAAACGGTGTGCGCCAGTTGCCGTTGACATCTTTGCCACGCATGTACTTCGTCTCCTTGTCGTAAAGGTTCTGGTAGCTCATGGCACGGTTGAGGAAGTAGTTATACTCCTTCTCCTTGCCCAACTTCTTGGCCGCCATAGCGATGGCATAGTCGTCGTAAGCATACTCCAAAGTCTTTGACACCGACTCTGCCTCCTTGTCAAACGGCACATATCCCAGGCTGCGATATTCGGGCAGACAGTCGTAGTGGTCGTTCATGGCAGTGGTGACCATTGCCTCAAACGCACGTTCGTGGTCGAAGCCTTTCACGTCTTTCACTATCATATCAGCCAGCACAGAAGCGGCGTGATAACCAATCATGCACCACGTCTCGTTGCTGCCAAACGACCAGAACGGCAACATCTTCTCCACACTCTTGTCATAATGTGCGAGGAGAGAGTTGGCAACGTCTGCCTGCACGTCCTGATGGACAAGGTTGAGCAGCGGATGGAAAGCGCGGTAGGTGTCCCACAGCGAGAACTCAGTGAGGTTTGTAAAGCCCTTTTCCTGCTCTATGTTCTTGTCGAGACCTCTGAACTTGCCGTCAGCGTCGTCGTAGACGAAAGGACAAAGCGCTGCGTGGTAGGCAGAGGTGTAGAATGTGCGCATCTGCTCTGTGGTGCCCTGTATAGAGTAGCGTGACAGTTCCTTGTTCCATTTGTCGTATGCCGCCGAGCGAACAGCGTCAAACGACTTGCCTGCCAACTCCTTAATGTTTACTGCTGCGCCATCGGTGCCTGTCGCTGAGATGGCAGTGCGCACCGTCACCTGCTCGCCTTCCGACGTCTTGAAGTTGGCGGTGAACAGCAAGTTCGGACCCCAAGCCTCGCGGTTGCTGCGGAAACGTGATGTGTTGTATATCACTGGCTTCTTGTCTTGGTAAATCATGAAGTCGGCAAAAGGCTTTGAGAACACCGCACGGAAGTAGATGTGGCGCTCCGGTCCCCATCCCTTCACAAGCTTGTAGCCAGTGATGGTAGAGTCGTTTTCTACGCGCAGGTTCGACCATACGCACTTTTGCCACAGCGTGTGGTTCATGTCGATAAGCACAAACGCCTTGTCACTCTTGGGATAGGTGAAGCGGAACATGCCACTGCGCATAGCAGCAGTCATCTCAGCCTTTACGCCATAGTCTTTCAGCTGCACGGAGTAGTAGCCAGGCACAGCAGTCTCCTCGTCGTGAGAGAAGCGTGAGCGGTAGCCAGTGTCGGGCTTGTCGTCGGTGCCCGGCTCGAGCATCGGCTCTCCTACTCCCGGCATAAACAGGAAGTCGCCAAGGTCTGGAATACCTGTTCCGCTAAGATGGGTAAGCGAAAAGCCCTGTATGGAGTTGCGGTTCCACTTGTAACCTGACGCACAGTCGTAGTAGTGCTCATCGGTGTCGGGGCTTATCTGTATGCCGCCGAACGGCAGCTGTGCTCCGGGATAGACATTACCGAAGCCGTCGGTACCAACGAAGGGGTTGACATAGTTTGCCGGTTCGTTCACGACAAGCTGCGTCGTCTGCTTATTTGCTGACATGCCGGGCATTGCGACAAGAACAGCAAGTGATGCTAATATGTGTCTCATTATTTCTGATTTAAAGTTGACGGAGCCTGCAAATGCAAACATCCGTCAACCTATGTGTTATTTTATTTTACGTCACCCATTGCCACCTGATATTCGTGCCAAAGGGCATCTGCGGTCACACCCTTGCCGAGACAGAGCTGC
>JALEVZ010000007.1 GCA_022788105.1 Prevotella sp.
ACGATTCTTTATAAACGACAACGCGACACCGGATATTTCCCGATGTCGCGTTTTTGTATTTATGAAATAAACATATTCCATCTATGAAATAAACATATCCCATCCACGAAATGCCCTCTCCCCCATCAAAAGATGCACTTCAACCCGACTTTGAAGTCGAACGTGTTGGCATGCACATCGGGGTGGTAGTCGTAGCGAGTGTTGCGCAAATAGTAGGTGGCAGACAGCTCCGTGCCCCAGTGACGACCTATGTTGAAGAAGAAGAGAGGGTTGATGACCGCCAGCTCGGCGTTGCTCTTGTCGCCCTGCACGTTGTAGTAGAGCGGCTCGCGGTCGTCGGTGTCGATGTTTTCGATGCCCTTCCACGTGAATATGCGGTAGTAGTCGAGGTTGAGCGCGAAATATCCGGCGCGTCGAAACACCACTCTGGTGCGCGTTTTGAAGCTATATCCGCTGCCCATGTTGTAGTCGCGGTCTATGACTTTGAAATAATCGCTTTTAGAGCCGCCTAAGACGATAACGCTACCGTAGACGCTTTGTTCCACACTCTCGAGGTTTCGGCCCGGCAGAAAGCGCGCAATGAGTCCTGGACCGATGCCTACCGCCTCGGATATGCGGTATGGCACGGTGCCCGTCCCGTCTTTCACCTCTTCAGAGTTGAAGTAGTTGAAATGCTGGTACACGCCGAAGCGTGCCTCCACCGTGCGTCCCACATAGACCGGCGCCGCCCAGAGGCGTCCCATGAGGTGTGCGCCATAGATGGTGGGTTGGTTGGAAGAAAGGCCAATGTTGACACGTGCAGTGAAGCAATCGTAGGGTCGGTTGGTGCGCTCGTTGTAGGGGTCGCCATAGTCCATGGCAACATTTACGCACGGGTTGCACTCGCCACGAAACAGCCCTCCGTCGTCGGCGAGGTAGCGCAGCCCGGCACTCACCGCCACATGTACGGGTATGGCAGCGTGGTCGTGGTACAGATTGTGGTCGCTGCGCACGCGCCACGCCTCGCCACGGAGCAGGCGGTTGAAGCCCTGTATGGGGTTGACGGCAAACGCCAGCGCCTCGCGCACAAATCGTGGGAAGCCCCGTTTGCTGTCGTCAAGGAAGAGGTGTGACACGCGGTTGGTCATCTCGCCGATGCAGGTGCCGCCCAGTGTGGTGGCAAGCACGTCGTTGATGGCTGGCGGCTCATTCTCTCCGCAGAACTCCCACATCAGACTGCCGCCGAGAGCGTAGGGTATGGACTGCCAGAAGGTCATGCCATTGCTTCGCGCGGCGTTGAAGTAGAGGTTGCCGTGGTAAGGATGGGCGAAGAGATTGGTCGAGAAAGGGTCGTTGTCCCACACAAAGCCGGTCTTGAAGTTGTGGCGTATGGTGTGGAGCGAGATGCGCGAATAGGTGGCGTCGGCAATCCAACGGTCGTAGCTAAACACCAGCGCGTTGACACCGGCAGCCTCTACCGCCGCAAGCCACGGGCGCCGCTTGGGTGCGAGGGCAAACTGCGTGCCGACAGAGTCGGTGTATGCCGCGCCGTCGTGGAGGTCGGTGAGCCGCGGCGCGAAGGGCCGTTGTGTGGCACGCCGCCAGTTCACCGCCACGCCCGCCTGCACTATGAGCT
Source organism: Prevotella sp. (assembly GCA_022788105.1). Lineage (GTDB taxonomy): Bacteria > Bacteroidota > Bacteroidia > Bacteroidales > Bacteroidaceae > Prevotella. The sequence goes on from JALEVZ010000007.1 coordinate 1,616, forward strand.
TCTGCTCGTAGAGCCGTCCGGAGCCGTAGTGGCGCGTGTTGCCGTAGCCCACGGAGGCGAATGCTCCGAGCGAGGGGCTGAAGCGATACTCGGCGTTGAGGTGTGCCTGTAGCGAGTACAGGCGTCGCGGACGGTCGGAGGAGTGTTCTTCAAACGTCTCTATGTGGCTGTAGCCGAGGTCGGCACCCATCAGCCAGCGCGGCGAGAGGTGGATGTACTGTCCGAGACGGTAAGACAGTGCGCCCGAAAACTTCTTGTCAAGACCCATGTAGTGGGTGCCCACGCCCACAATGCTGTAGGTCGACCTGTTGTAGAAGCGCATGGCGGCGTTTATCTTGGAGGTGTTGCCGCCAAACGCCAAGAGGTCGATGCGTGTCGACGGGCTGATGTTGACAAGACCTATCTTGCGCCCACCGCTGTCGGAGGTGTAGTTGAACAGTCCCACCTGCACACCGCGCGGATGACTCGCAGCAATGTTTATGATGCCCAGCTGCACGCCGCGCAATGAGTCGGCGTAGTTGTAGGAGCCGAGTTGCATACCACGCATTACACCCGTAGAGAGGTTGAGCAGCGGCGACACCTGTGCGCCACGCTCCACGCTGCCAGCCATGTTGCTCACGCCAGCGAGCTGAAAGCCACGCATGCCAGTGCCAGCAATGTTGTTCATGGCAGAGAGTTGCACACCCCACAGGCTGCGCGCCACGTTCTGCACGCCACCCACCTGCACACCCTCCATGCGGTCGACGGCGGTCATAAGACCTCCCACGGTCACGCCACGTGCCCGCGCTGCCGACATGGCGAGCACGCCACCGAGCTGAAAACCGTCTGCGCCGTGCAGCGCCATAGACGACAGTGCGCCCACCTGCATGCCGCGCAGCGTGTCGGTGGCGGCAAACAGTCCGATGTTAAAGGTCTTTACGCGGCTCCCGTCGGCAGCCGTATGGCCCGTGCCAAAGCCTATGTTGGTATAGCGTGGCATGCGTCGCGCGCTGTCGACAGACACTGTGTCGGCACGAAGAGAGGCGGTAAGGAGCGTGTCGGGAGCCGCTGCCACGGCTGGAAGAGGCTCTGACGAGACGGCACCGAGAGCCGTGCCCTGTCCCCACGCGCCTGTCGCCGCCGTAGCTACAACGGCAAGCAGCGCTGCCACGAGCCTATGTGTGTATAACGATGTGTGCATAAAATATTCAGTTTATTCGGTAGCAAAGATAACAAAATTATGCCCACACCCCACGCCACTGTCGCACAAAAAGCCCCAAAAGCAACAATAAAAGCGAAATGGCGACTAATCCGTGACACCACGCCACGGGTTAGCCGCCAAATCTGTCAGACGCCACTCACGACACCACTATCGGCGTTCGTAGTCGCCAAAATAGCCGCTGTGGCCATCACCGCGCCAATAGGTGTTGCCATCGGAGCATGCAAACTCGTCGCTGTCGCCGATGCGGTGCATGGTCAGCGTGCCACCATTGCCGTCGCTCACGATGAAGTTGTTGCCCTCCTCCTCACGTCGACGTGCCGCAGCCTTAGCGTCAGCCTCGTCAGAAGACCTCTTCATTTCCAACACTGCGATAATCATCTGACCCACCATCCAGGCGGCGAACAGAAGGCCCAACGACATCCACATGAACATCTGGTTGAGCAACTGCAACCAGTGCATGGGTGTGCGGCTATAGGAGCGGCGCCAGTCTTTGACGGTGGTAGGCACCGCCAAGCACAGGTTGGCAAACAGCAAAGGCAGCACATTAGGGCCGCCGAGGGCAAAGGCAATGCCCATGACGTTGAACACCAATATCGCGCCCATGTGTACGAGCGTGGCAAGCACGCCGTCGTCGTCGTCGCCACAGCCCTCTGCCATGCCTATGCGCGCATAAAGATGGTCAAACACGCCGAACTGTAACAGCAGCAACGCGAGGGCAAGCACCACGAAGCCGATGCCATAGAGCACGTTGGAGAAGCCACTTGCCAGCACCACCTCCGCAAACGAGGGGACGGCAAACACCACTACCTCGACACCCACGACGGAAAGGGCAGCAAACTGTGCCGCCGCAAACCACGACGGGAGGGCAGGCATGTTGGGGCTGATGGTCATCTGGCTGCCGTCATCGGACGTGTCGTAGAGCACGGGGGCGTGACGTATGTCGCACTTGGCGTCGTCGATGCTCTCTTTCAAAGCAAAGAAGATGACCAACATGACGGCGGCAAGAATAGCCATGCCTACGAGCACGTGGGTGCCATAGCGCGAGACAGCATTGCTGTGCTGAAGCTGCGCCTGCTGCTGAGCCAGCTGCTGCGTCTCACGCTCCTTGCCGGCGTCGGGTGTGACATAGTGGGCGGCAGCAGCCAGTTGGCTGTCGCCGACGAGGTCGCACGGACGGTTGTCTACGGCACGCATGTCGGCATATTCGGTCATAACGCCTGCACTAAACTCATACACCTTGTCGGAGTTGTAGCCGTCGAAGTAGAGCGCGGTGCGACGAGGCGGATTGGCGGTAAAGCCCATCGTACCGTCGTCGGCGTTGCGCACACAGCATGCCACGGGCGTCAACACCTTCTTACCCTGCGCCTTAGTCAGGACGTAGACCACCACGACAGAGCCGTCACCCGGCACACCGTCTTTGCCACTGCTGACATATAGCGCTATGTCGCGGTCGGCATAGACATACATCGTGCCGTCGATGCACTTGGGAGCACCACTCGAAAAAGGGTTGTCACCCGACAACCACAGCGTGGCGGTGGGCATGACGGTAGACGCGTCCCGCGGCGTGGCATCATCTACCTGCGGCGCCTTCACCTTACCCTTGCCCTGCATCCAGTCCTGTGGAACCACAAGGGCAGAAAGCCCCACAAACACAGCATACATCAGGAAATAGGCCCCGACGAGTTTTAAAGCTTGAACAAAACCTTTCATATCATTTTTGTTTGTTAGTTTTTTTATGTTTATAATTTCACGAAGTTAAGCATTAGAAACATAATCAGCGAGCAACCCGCCGTCTTTTTTGAACCACAGCAACAAAAACTACGGAATACATTAGGGGTAGCGACAACACCTATTGTCGCCCACCATAATTTCCTCACAATGCCCTGCGCCAACACCCTGCACACGTCAAGCGCCAAGCGCCCTTCCCTCTACGGCCCTTTGACGTCCCCACTACGGCCCTTTGGCGTCCCCACTACGGCCCTTTGACGTCGCCACCACGGCCCTTTGGGAAAACACCACTGGGCGTAGTGGAAATAGCATGAAAAAATGGTGGCATTAACACGAAATTGCCTTCAGCCTACAGACTATTTCTAATGACGCCAATATTAGTCACTGGGCACGAAAAAGCGGATGCAAGACAGCGAAACCTGCTCTGCATCCGCAATTGTTATATAAGTCGCCTTATTTAGCTCTAAAAATTTCCCTTCAGCCTCCTCTCCTCCATCAACGGCCCTCTCCCCGGCGGGGAGAGATGGAGAGGGGCTGTTTTACCTTTTTACTTTTTTACCTTTTTACCTTTAACCACGTACACTCCCTTCTGCGGCTCCACGTTGCCGAGGAATCGTCCCTGAAGGTCGTAGTAGTAGGTCTTGGCGGCAGGAGCGGCAGTGGGGGCGGTGATGCCTGTTGCGCTCTTGGCAGAGATGCGTATTATGCCTGAGCCTTGTGTGAGGTCTACCTCTATGTCGTAGGTGCCAGGCTCGCCAGAGAAGAGCCATGCGCCGGGCGATGCCTCAGGTGCGAAGACAGGTATGTTCTCGTCAAGATTGGCGGGGTCGCCATCGCTGTAGGGAGTGAGACGTGTGGCGTTGACAAAGTCCCAGATTGCGCCGAGACGCTTAAACACGGTGAAGTGGAGATCGCCCACTTCGCCCACGAATGTGATTTCGCCCTTATAGACGCCAGGCTCGTCGGTGGCAGAGATTACGTCTGCAGGGATGTTGGGGGACCATACGCCGTTGCAGCCGATAGTATAGAGCTCTTTCGGGTAGCCTGTGGGATAGGAGTCGTCGGTGCCGTGGAGCGTCAGACGGCCTTTAACGAGGTCTAATGTAACGTATGCGAAGACTGGATTTTCTACCGATGCTCCGATGAAGAAGTCAGACTCCTCACCCTTCTTAATGCCTACAGTGAGGTTAGGTTCCACCTCGACGGTTGCTGCGTCAGCGCCGATGCGCTTGTCTGCAATCTCTTCCCAGCCGTCGGGTGTAGAGGCGAGGGCGGTAGAGATGTTGAACTTGTTGCCATAGAAAGCCACATAGCCGGTGTAGACGCCTTCCACCTCGTCCCATGTAAGCTCTACGCCCTGGTCGGCAACGTTGCTACCGTTGGCGCCGATGAGGTAGACATGGTCAGGATATTCGGGCACGTAGGTGTCGCTGTGGAGGTTTATCTTCATGGTGCGGAGGTCTACAGTCACGTCGTAGGTGCCTGGTTTGGCGATATGGAACGACTCCTCGGTGAGGGTCATGACCTTGTCGCGGTTGATGACAACCTTACCACCGCCGTAGCGATAGGGTGCCAGGGCGTCGAAGTCGGTGGGGTCGGTGCCGAGCTGTTTGAGTATGTTGAAGTAGCATGAGGTGAAGTCTACCGTTGCCTTATACACTCCGTCGGTCTCGCTCTTAGGCAGTGTGGCAGAGGCAAGTGTGGGGTTGTAGACACCGTCGCTGCCCCATATATACAGCTCGTCGGGATAGGTGCCGAGCAGTGTGACGGTCATGGCGTTGAAGTCGACACGCATGCGGTAGGTACCGTCGGCAGCAACATTGTAAGAAGCGTCTCTTCCTTTGACCATGGTCATCGGTGTGTTAAGGGTGAGGAGGGCGTCGGGGGTCTCTGGGGCGTAACGGTTGGCGTTAAACTCTGCCCACTGTCCGTCGGTCTCGGTCAGCTTGCTTGCTATGGCGAAGTAGTTGTTTGGTGCGCTTGAAAACGTCACATCTCCTTCATAGACGCCTGCTGTGGCGGTGGGCTGCAGCGTTACACTCGCCTTGTCTGTGCGCCACTGTCCGTCGATACCGATAATGTAGCACTGTGCGGTGGCTGTGATAGTAGCCACGATAGCCATCAATGCTGACATAAAAAGTCTGCGTAGATTGTTCTTCATAGGTCTTTAATTTTTTGTTTGTTTATATTCTTAGTTATTACTACAAGAGTATTCTTCGTTGCGTTCTAAGCGGTTTCCGTCTTTGTTTTTTATCCAGTTTTGGAGAAGCGGGAGTCATTTAGGTTTGGCGGGAGTTTCCCTTTGGTATTAAAAACCGCTATTCTCCATGCTGCAAATATATGAAATAATTCCTTACACTCAGCACTTTACACCTCTATTTATTTATTATATGTCAATGCAAACGATTGCACAAAGGGAGAAGAATTGAGATGTGTGCGCATTTACAGGACACCACACGCGGCGGCTTCCGCAGCTCGTGAGGGCGTAAAAAAATGAAAACGGACGACCCATCTCTTATGTGCTGCATATCGTGAGATGGCTCGTCCGCCTTTGTTTGTTATTGTTGTGTAGTTTTGTTCCACTCTTCGTTGAGTAGCTCTACTATGTAGCCGTCGCTCCGACAGTGCATGTCTGCGATGCCCTCAGACACCATCTTGTAGACGTAAGAATCGTAAAACCACCCCAGCGCGTCTTCCAAAGAGGCGCCATTCTGCTCCGCAAACATCTTGACGATGCGCGCATATTTCATCTGAAGTATAGTCTTGTCTGCTTCCATAATATGAGTTCTACGTGTTTCAGTGAACGGGGTGGCCCGCCACCAGGTTTTGTCATGTCATTCTTCTTCGTCGTTTTGTTAACCTCTTTCGGGGTTTTTACCGCCTCATTTTATCTCCTCTGAGTCGACAAAACGCAGATGTCGGTCTATGACGGCTTGGTTGAGGATGCATATCTGATGGTTGGGGTGGATGAACGCAAGACGCTTCAGCGCTAAAGCTTCATTGCAACGCTCCTTTCTTCTTTAAGATGGCTATCAGATCGTCTGTGATATAGTCTTTGCCGAAGCTGTGCAGGACGTCGTAGCACGGAATTATATACCCATTCAAGACGCCCGACGAACGTAGCATCTTGTACACTTTGCCGGCACTCATTTGCAGACGGTCGGCAAGATTACCCACACAATAGGTCACGAAGTCTAACTGATAATCCTGCATAAGCGATTTCATTTTCTGCAAATTTAAACAAAAAAGTCGAATAGTAGTGCAACTATGGAGCATAGAAAATGGTTTTATCGATGTTTTTCCGCTACTTATATATATCTTCACGATTTATAGTATGCAGCTTTACAAATATTGAATTGATAAAAGCCCAACACCGTTGCAGTTGTCGTTGCAGCCCGTATCCTTCGTTTCTATGGGCAAAAGAAAAGGCGGATGCGCCACACTGCATGAGTGTTTTGCATCCGCCTTAGCGTGATTTTGTTATGCTGTGATGAGCGGTTGTGACGGTGGTGTCACAACCTGCTGCATTTAGTCAGCGAGCTTTGCCTTGATGAACTCGCGGTTGAGGCGAGCGATGTTGGCGATAGACTCGTTCTTCGGGCACTCTGCCTCGCAAGCGCGGGTGTTGGTGCAGTTGCCGAAGCCGAGCTCCTCCATCTTGGCAATCATCGCCTTTGCGCGCTTTGCTGCCTCGGGACGACCCTGGGGCAGGAGGGCGAGCTGGCTAACCTTAGAGCTTACGAAGAGCATTGCAGAACCGTTCTTACATGCTGCTACGCAGCAGCCGCAGCCGATACATGTAGCGCAGTCCATAGCCTCGTCGGCGTCTTCCTTCGGGATGAGGATGGCGTTGGCGTCCTGGGGCTGACCTGTGCGAACGCTCACATAGCCACCAGCCTGCATGATTTTGTCGAAAGCGGAGCGGTCTACCATGCAGTCCTTGATAACAGGGAATGCAGCCGAGCGCCACGGCTCAACGGTGATCACGTCGCCATCGTTGAACTTACGCATGTAGAGCTGGCAGGTGGTAGCACCCTGGTTCGGGCCGTGGGGATGGCCGTTGATGTAGAGTGAGCACATGCCGCAGATGCCCTCGCGGCAGTCGTGGTCGAAAACGAAAGGCTCGTTGCCTTCCTCAATGAGCTGCTCGTTCAGAATGTCGAGCATCTCCAGGAATGAGGTATCCGTTGGGATGTCCTTCATCTCGCGTGTGTCGAAGTGGCCCTTGTCCTTAGGACCGTTCTGACGCCAATATTTCAGCGTGAATGATATGTTTGCCATAATCTTTTTATTTAGTTAACAAGTTGACGAGTTGACAAGTTGACAAGCTGATAGCATCGTAGTGGTTACACGGTTTGTTCCTTATCTATATTTAAAGTGATTGACGGATTAACAGTCTTTATAAGCGCTGCAAGCATGCGCAATATTTCGTTCGTTAAATTCATCAACTCATATAAATCAGCATCGGAAGCCAACCCTAACCTGAAGCATATCTCCAGTTGCGTCTCCAATTCTGAAGCTGAGCCTAAGGCGTTACTAAGAAATCTTAATGTTTCTTTTCCGTAAACACGTCCATAGCCTTCAGCTATATTGGATGGAATAGAGACCGCTGCTCTTCGCATTTGAGAGGTTATTCCGAACAGTTCCTCCTTTGGAAACGTACGGGTTACCTCATAAAGCCGCGTCACAAGCTTCATACTTTTTTGCCATACTACCAGGTTCTTGTGACTCTTCATCCTCGTTTTCCTGTTAACAGGATTATTTTTTTATTTTCTTTTTAGCAGCATGTTGACAGTCTGACAAGCAGACGACCTTATGGTTCGAACGATTAGAGGGCGTGAAACAGGTCTTTTTACTTTTTCATATTCACCACTTCAACTCACTAAACTATCAGCTCGTCTACTTGTCTACTCGTCAACTTGTCAACTATTTAGTTCTTATAGTTACGTGTCTGTACCTTGATTGCCTCGTACTCGAGCGGCTCCTTGATGAGCTCGGGAGCGGTCTCATCGTCGTTCTTGTACTCCCAGCAGCCTACATAGAAGAAGTTCTCGTCGTCGCGCTGTGCCTCACCCTCGGGAGTCTGGTGCTCCTCGCGGAAGTGACCACCGCAAGACTCCTCACGAGAGAGGGCGTCGTGTGCGATAAGCTCACCCATAAGGATGAAGTCGCGGAGGTGGATAGCCTTGTCAAGCTCTACGTTCAGACCTTCCTTGTCGCCAGGGATGAAGAGGTTGGTGTTGAACTCCTTGCGAATTTTCTTGATAAGCTTGATGCCCTCTTCCAGACCCTCTTTTGTACGGCCCATGCCCACGTGCTCCCACATGATGTGTCCGAGCTCCTTGTGGATAGAGTCTACAGAGCGCTTGCCCTTGATGTTCATGAGGCGGTCTATCTCTGCCTGCACACCCTTTTCTGCCTCCTCAAACTCGGGCAGATCGGTAGAGAGGTGTGGCCAGATGGCCTGATCAGCGAGGTAGTTCTGTATGGTGTAGGGCAGCACGAAGTAGCCGTCTGCCAGACCCTGCATAAGAGCTGAAGCGCCGAGGCGGTTTGCGCCGTGGTCAGAGAAGTTGCACTCGCCGATGGCGAACAGACCTGTGATAGAGGTCATCAGCTCGTAGTCGACCCAGATGCCACCCATTGTGTAGTGGATAGCGGGGTAGATCATCATCGGGTTGTAGTACTTCACGCCGTTGATCTCGTTTGCCTGCTCACCGGGGTTAACGTCGGTGATTTCCTCGTACATGTCGAAGAGGTTGCCGTAGCGCTGACGGATAACGTCGATGCCGAGGCGATTGATAGACTCAGAGAAGTCGAGGAACACAGCCAGACCGGTGTTGTTCACGCCGAAGCCCTTGTCGCAGCGCTCCTTAGCGGCACGTGAAGCCACGTCACGGGGAACGAGGTTGCCGAATGCCGGATAGCGACGCTCCAAGTAGTAGTCGCGGTCTTCCTCGGGAATGTCGCTACCCTTCTTGGTGCCTTCCTGCAGAGCCTTAGCGTCTTCAATCTTCTTCGGAACCCAGATGCGGCCGTCGTTACGCAGCGACTCAGACATAAGGGTAAGCTTAGACTGCTTGTCGCCGTGAACGGGGATACATGTCGGGTGAATCTGTACGTAGCAGGGGTTTGCGAAGTAAGCACCCTTGCGGTAGCATTGGATGGCAGCAGTACAGTTGCAACCCATAGCGTTGGTAGAGAGGAAGTATGTGTTGCCGTAACCACCAGTAGCGATTACCACGGCGTTTGCAGAGAAGCGCTCGAGCTTGCCTGTAATGAGGTTCTTGGCGATAATACCGCGAGCACGTCCGTCAACGATTACTACGTCTTCCATCTCGTAACGAGTGTAGAGCTGCACGCGGCCTGTGCTCACCTGCTTAGAGAGTGCAGAGTAAGCGCCGAGGAGCAGCTGCTGACCAGTCTGGCCTTTGGCATAGAATGTACGGCTCACCTGTGCGCCGCCGAAAGAGCGGTTGGCAAGCATGCCGCCATACTCACGAGCGAAGGGCACACCCTGTGCCACGCACTGGTCGATGATGTCGTTTGACACCTCTGCGAGGCGGTAAACGTTTGCCTCACGAGCACGGTAGTCGCCGCCCTTTACTGTGTCGTAGAACAGACGATAAACCGAGTCGCCGTCGTTCTGATAGTTCTTTGCAGCGTTAATACCGCCCTGTGCAGCGATAGAGTGAGCACGACGGGGAGAGTCCTGGATGCAGAAGTTAAGCACGCGGAAACCCATCTCGCCGAGGCTGGCGGCAGCAGAAGCACCTGCGAGGCCGGTACCTACGACGATGACGTCGAGCTTGAGTTTGTTCTTGGGGTTCACCAAGCGCTGGTGAGCTTTATAGTTGGTCCACTTCTCGGCCACGGGGCCTTCAGGGATTCTTGAATTAATTGTCTTAGCCATAATGTTGAATTATGATGTTGATTGTTGATGTTTTAATTAGCAGCAGCCGCAAAGGTTCTTTGCTGCGAATACTACTACTACCACGAGGAAGCCCAGGACGAGCAGGGTGCTGTAAGCAATGCCGATGGCCTTCCAGCGGTTGAACCATACCTTACCGTTCCAACCGAAGGTCTGCATAGCGCTCCAGAAGCCGTGGGTGAGGTGGAACCACAGTGCGACGAGCCACACGATGTAGAGAACAACGAACACGGGGTTGCTGAAAGTCTGCTGAATCCAGCCGTAGCCGTCGGCAGGTTTGCACACACCCTCAAAGCCTACGAGCTCGGCAAACATCATGTTGTACCAGAAGTTCCAGAAGTGGAGCAGAAGGCCAACGAGAACAATGATGCCAAGAACGAGCATGTTCTGCGATGCCCACTCTACGCCGGCAGGCTTAGCAGTAACAGCGTAGCGCTCCGAACCACGAGCGGCACGGTTCTGCATTGTGAGCCAGAAGGCGTACACAATGTGGAGCACGGCCAGAGCTGCCAGTCCAAGAGTTGCTACTACGGCATACCAGTGGGCGCCGAGGGCTCCACAAATCTTGTTGTAGGTGTCGCCTGAGAACAGAGCCACAACGTTCATTGACATGTGGAATGTCAAGAATAGAATAAGTGCAACGCCAGTCAATGACATCACAACTTTTCTACCGATAGTTGAATTGATTAACCACATAAATGATTGAAATTAAATTATTTAACTGTTAAAAAATAATCGGAACAATGTTTCAGCAGCTATCTGCGGGGTAGACAAAAGGCTGCGCCATCTTGCACGGCTACCTCAGCCACGCACGAGCGCATATACAAAACGCAGGCACAGGCAGCGGCGCGCGCGCCAGCGGTCTGTGGAGGCGACGTGTACGATTAGCAACGCAAAAAAGTTTCGCAATACCTTATATTAGGTAAAGGCACCCCCATACAGAGTGCAAAAATACTATATTTTGATGATAAAACAAAGCATTTGTAGGCAAAAATCAATTTTTATTCTTAATTTTGCCGAAAATAAAATTAGCATAATGGATTTCTTTTACGACGTGATTGTCATCGGCGGAGGACATGCCGGATGTGAAGCCGCTACGGCGGCAGCCAACATGGGCGCAAAGACATGCCTCGTGACGATGGACATGAACAAGATCGGACAGATGAGCTGCAACCCCGCGGTGGGCGGAATAGCCAAAGGTCAGATCGTGCGCGAGATAGACGCACTCGGCGGACAGATGGGTCTCGTCACCGATGCTACCGCCATACAGTTCCGCATGCTCAACCGCGGCAAAGGGCCGGCAGTATGGAGTCCGCGAGCACAGTGCGACCGCGGCAAGTTCATCTGGGAATGGCGCACACGCCTCGACCGCACGCCCAACCTCGACCTATGGCAAGACCAGGCAGAAGAGGTGGTCGTGAAAGACGGCAGGGCGACAGGGGTGCGCACGGTGTGGGGCGTAGAGCTGCACGCACGGTGTACCATCATAACCGCTGGCACATTCCTCAACGGACTAATGCACGTCGGACGCAAACAGGTGGAGGGCGGACGCTGCGCCGAACCCGCCGTACACCACCTCACAGAGAGCATCACACGCCACGGCATCACGTCACAACGCATGAAGACCGGCACACCCGTGCGCATAGACCGCCGCTCCGTACACTTCGAAGACATGGAACGACAGGAGGGCGAAAACGACTTCCACCACTTCAGTTTCATGGGCGAAGGGCGCCGCCTCGAGCAGCTGCCATGCTGGACCTGCAACACCAACGCCGAGGCACACGCCACACTAATGGCAGCCATCAGCGAGTCGCCGCTATACAACGGACAGATACAAAGCACCGGACCACGCTACTGCCCGTCCATCGAGACCAAGCTCACCACCTTCCCCGACCGCCAGCAACACCCGCTGTTTCTCGAGCCCGAGGGCGAAGACACCAACGAGATGTACCTCAACGGCTTCTCATCGTCGATGCCGATGGACGTGCAACTCGACGCGCTGCACAAGATTCCGGCACTGCGCGACGCCAAAATCTACCGCCCAGGCTACGCCATAGAGTACGACTACTTCGACCCCACACAGCTCAAGCCGTCGCTGGAGTCGAAGATAGTAGAGGGTCTCTTCTTCGCAGGACAGGTCAACGGCACCACAGGCTACGAAGAGGCGGGCGGACAAGGCACCGTGGCAGGCATCAACGCCGCACTGCTCTGCGCCGGCAGCGACCCGCTGGTGATGAAGCGCGACGAGAGCTATATAGGTGTGCTCATCGACGACCTGACGACGAAAGGCGTAGACGAGCCGTACCGCATGTTCACCTCTCGCGCCGAATACCGCATCTTGCTGCGACAAGACGACGCCGACGCGCGACTCACAGAGATGTCATACCGTCTCGGACTGGCAACACGCGAACGCTACGACTGGTGGCTCGAAAAGAAAGAGAACATAGCGCGTCTCACCGACTACTGCAACAACACACCCGTCAAACCCGCCGACGTCAACGCCACACTCGAGCACATAGGCACCGCCGCGCTGCGAGGCACATGCCGCATAGCCGACCTCATAGCGCGCCCGCAGGTCACACTACAGATGCTCGCCGACACGCTGCCAGGCCTCAAAGAGCAGGTCATGGCATCGCCCAACCGCACCGATGAGATAGCCGAAGCCACGGAGATAGGCATAAAATACAAAGGATATATCGAGCGCGAACGACTCTTCGCTGACAAGATGCACCGCCTCGAAGACATACACATAAAAGGACACTTCTCCTACAACGACATAAAAGAGATATCTACCGAGGGGCGACAGAAGCTCACCGCCATCAACCCCGAAACACTCGGACAGGCAAGTCGCATACCAGGCGTGTCGCCCAGCGACATCAACGTGCTGCTGGTCATGATGCACCGATGAGAAAAGTGAAAAACGAAAAGGGAAAAGTGAAAAATACTATAGTCAAGAATAAATATTTAAAAGCAATAAAAACAAAATGAAAGAAAACAACGAACTGCTATTGAAAAATCTGCGATGCATTCCCGACTGGCCGAAGAAGGGAGTGAACTTCCGCGACGTCACCACCCTGTTTAAAAGCCCCGAATGTCTCCGCGAGATTACCGACGAGATGTACGAGCTTTATAAAGACAAGGGCATAACCAAGATTGTGGGCATCGAGTCGCGCGGCTTCGTCATGTCATCGGCACTCGCTCTCAAACTCGGAGCAGGCATCGTGCTCTGCCGCAAGCCCGGCAAGCTGCCCTGCGACACTGTGCAGGAGAGCTACGCAAAGGAGTATGGCAAAGACACCATTGAGATTCACCGCGACGCCATCGACGAAAACGACGTCATACTGCTCCACGACGACCTGCTCGCCACTGGCGGCACCATGAAAGCGGCGTGCAACCTCGTGAAAAAGTTCCACCCCAAGAAGGTGTACTGCAACTTCATCATAGAACTCGTGAACGAAGGACTGAACGGACGCGACAGCTTCGACGAAGACATCGAGATAACATCGCTCATCAAAATTTAAAAGACCGACACCGCAGCACGATTTGCAACACGGAGCAGCAACGCTTGCGACACGACGCAACAAGACCTGCCATCAAGAATGGCAGCGCTCGTCAGCAAGAGCAGCGACGCTCTTCATTAAACATAGCAACACTCGCAAATCAGCGCGACGACACAAACTATTTTCAACGAAAGGGGCGGACATTCTGTTCGCCCCTTTTGCTTAGACCGGCCACCATCTGCACCGCATCTCCCACCCCGCCCATGCCACCTGCCGTGGAACCACCCGTGAAGTTTCACTTTAATGTTCCACGTGTAACATCAAATCTCCAACCCCTCCATTTCCAACAAGTTACGCACTATGACTAAAGAAGAAAATGAAAAGCGCCTCGCCAAGTTGAAGAACATTGTGCTAAACATGCCAGAGAAACCTGGCAGCTATCAGTACTACGACGAGACCCACACCATAATCTATGTCGGCAAGGCCAAGAACCTGAAGCGTCGCGTGTCGTCTTACTTCCACAAGGAGGTGGACCGATACAAGACTAAGGTGCTCGTGTCAAAGATTTGGGACATCAGCTACACGGTGGTAAACACGGAAGAAGACGCCCTTCTGCTCGAAAACAGTCTTATAAAGAAATACAACCCACGCTACAACGTGCTCCTCAAAGACGGCAAGACCTACCCCAGAATCTGCGTGACCAACGAATTCTTCCCCCGCATCTTCAAGACGCGCCACATAAACAAGCGCTTCGGCACATACTTCGGACCCTACAGCCACACCGCCAGCATGTATGCCGTGCTCGAACTGATAAAGAAGCTCTACAAGCCGCGCACCTGCCGCCTACCCCTCTCACAGGAAGGCGTGGCGAAAGGACAGTATAAGCCCTGCCTCGAATACCACATACACAACTGTCTCGGACCCTGCATAGGGCGACAGAGCTACGATGAATACGCCGAAAACATGCGTCAGGCACGCGAGATATTGAAAGGCAACACACGCCAACTGAGCGACATGCTCTACCGCCGCATGCAGGAGCTGGCAGCCAACCTGGAGTTTGAGGCGGCGGAAAGGGTGAAGCAGAAATACCTCCTCATAGAGAGCTACTGCGCCAAGAGCGAGGTGGTGAGCCACACCATTGCCGACGTAGACGTGTTCACCATTGCCGACGACGACACGCGCTCCCACGCTTTCATCAACTTCATGCACGTGCGCAACGGCGCCGTAAACCAGAGTTTCACGTTCGAGTATAAGCGCAAGCTCGACGAAAGCGACGAAGAGCTGCTCATCACCGCCATACCAGAGATTCGCGAGCGGTTCCGCAGCACGGCGAAAGAGATAATAGTGCCGTTTGAGATGGAGTGGCACCTCAAAGACGCCACGTTCTTCGTGCCACAGCGTGGCGACAAGAAACACCTGCTCGAACTGTCGGAGATGAACTGCCGACAGTACAAGTTCGACCGTCTGAAACAGGCAGAGAAGCTCAACCCCGAGCAGAAACAGACGCGCCTGATGAAGGAGTTGCAGCAGAAGCTGGGCATGGAGAAGATGCCATACACCATAGAGTGTTTCGACAACTCCAACATATCGGGCACCGACGCCGTGGCAGGATGTGTAGTGTTTAAGGCGATGAAACCGTCGAAAAAAGACTACCGCAAATACAACATCAAGACCGTGACAGGACCCGACGACTACGCCTCCATGCAGGAGGTGGTGCGTCGCCGCTACGCACGCATGATAGAGGAACAGACTCCCCTGCCCGACCTCATCATAACCGACGGCGGAAAGGGTCAGATGGAGGTGGTGCGCGAGGTCATAGAAGACGAGCTACACCTACACATACCCATCGCCGGACTCGCCAAAGACGACCGCCACCGCACCAACGAGCTACTGTTCGGATTTCCACAGCAGGTCATAGGACTGAAGACCGACAGCGAACTGTTCCACGTGCTCACACACATACAAGACGAGGTACACCGCTACGCCATCAGCTTCCACCGCGACAAACGTTCGAAACACGCGCTCCACTCCGAGCTCGACGACATACGTGGCGTGGGGCCGAAGACCAAAGAGGCGTTGCTCGCGCGTTTCCGCTCCGTCAAAGCCATGCGCGAAGCCACCATGCAACAGCTCGCAGAAGTGGCAGGAGAAAGTCGCGCAGCAGCCATTTTTAGCCATTTTCACGGGACAGGACCCACTCAGTCCTCCAATCCCTCCAAAGAGACATAAAAAGCGGCGAGTAGGAAAGAAAAAGAGGGAATGGCCGATTGACAAAATGATAGTACCCCTTTGACGTTGCCACTACGGCCCTTTGACAGCCTCACTACGCCCCTTTGACAGCCTCAAAGGGGCGTAGTGGTAAAATCCCCCATCCGCCGTCAAAACCCCGAAATTTGTGTAAGCTAAAGGCACGGTAAAGCAGCAAAATGACAGACAAACCCTTACATTTTGTTACACAGCGCACCTCCACTTGCCACGCAGCGCACCTCCACTTGCCACGCAGCGCGCCTCCACCCCACCAGCAGAAATAAAAAAAGCATGGCAAACTCACGATTACCATGCCCCAGCATTGAACTAATAAACTGAATACTGCAACATAAAAAATTGCAGACACTAAAAGTATAATGGAGAGAGATGGTGTTTTCACACTTTTGGCGCTTCTTTGCGTAAGATTGGACTTATTGGCGAAAAAACAGACAAGCAAGGACGGCGTTTTCTCGTTCATTTGTCGTATCTTTGCATATGATAGGCTGCACCTCAGCAATTGAAGCAAGCTTCATGGCGTTCGGTTGGCACTATCATTGCATATGATAGGCTGCACCTCAGCAATTGAAGCAAGCTTCATGGCGTTCGGTTGGCACTATCATTGCAGAAGATAGGCTGCACCTCATGGCGGACCGATTGACAAACTATATTTTTCTACAGACATGCGAACAGTTATACAACGTGTCACCCACGCATCGGTGACGATAGACGGCAACGTGAAATCAGAGATTGGACCAGGACTGCTCATCCTGCTCGGCGTGGAGGGCAGCGACAACAGCGAAGACGTGGACTGGCTGGTGAAGAAGGTGGCGGCACTGCGCATCTTCGACGACGAACAGGGGGTGATGAACCGCTCGCTGACCGACGTGGGAGGCGAGGCGCTGGTGGTGAGCCAATTCACTCTCTACGCCTCGTACAAGAAAGGCAATCGCCCGTCATGGTTTCGCGCTGCCACACACGACATTTCGATACCACTCTACGAGGAGTTCTGCACGAAACTCTCCAGCGCCATCGGACGACCCGTGGGCACGGGCGAGTTCGGCGCCGACATGAAGGTGGAGCTGCTCAACGACGGACCTGTCACCATCTGCATGGACACTAAAAACAAAGAGTAGACAAAGGCTGACCCTTTGGAAGGGAAAAGGGAAAAACGAAAAGTGAAAAATCATATAGCCCATAGCCCTGGCTATTCACTCCCCTCTCCGCCGGGGAGGGGCAAGCCGTGAAACGGCGCGGGGGTGGGGCTTTAAAAAAAATAGAATATGACAATACGCGAAGCACAAGAGGCCGTGGACCAGTGGATAAAGACCTACGGCGTGAGATACTTCTCAGAGCTCACCAACATGGCGTGTCTCACAGAAGAGGTGGGCGAACTGGCACGTGTCATGGCACGACGTTATGGCGACCAGAGCTTCAAAAAGGGCGAGAGCGACGACCCCTCCGAAGAGATGGCAGACATATTGTGGGTGCTCATGGCGCTCGCCAACCAGACCGGAGTAGACCTCACCGACGCCCTGCAAAAGAGCATTGAGAAGAAAACCAAACGCGACGCAACACGACATATCAACAACCCGAAACTCAAAGAGTGAGGGGCTAAGGCTCCGTCGAAGACTGGAGTTTGAGGCTGTAGAGCCGTTTTTAAGCTCACGCAGAGAGTGGGGATTGAGGCTGTAGAGCCGTTTTTCAAGACCACGCAGAGGCTGGGATTTGAGGCTGTAGAGCCGCTTTTCAAGGCCACGCAGAGACTGGGATTTGAGGCTGTAGAGCCGTTTTTAAGTCTTTGTAGCGGTTTTCTCCCCTACAGTGGGCGGCAAATGCGGGCGCCATTGGCGTCGGCGTGAGACATCGAATAAACTTAAATTTAATAATAAACAAAAGCATTGCACACCCCTGACGTACGCAATGCCCCAACAACAACGAAAAACTATGGGTACAATCAAAGACGACTTCCTGAAGGAAGAGAAAGCAAACAAGAAACAGCTAAGCAAGTACGAGCAGGCGCTCAAGAAGTACAACACCGACATCGATGACAAGGCCGTGCAGGAAGCTGTGCGCAAAATCATCGCCGAGAAAGTGCCTGAAAACGACACCATGGAGGTGAAGAAATTCCTCATGGGCAGCATCGAGCTTACAACACTCAAGACCACAGACTGCGACACCAGTGTCATGGCATTCACCGACCGTGTCAACGCCTTTGACGAGCAGTACCCCGACCTGCCACACGTGGCAACAATATGTGTCTATCCATGCTTCGCAAGCGTGGTGGCAGACACACTGGAGGTGGAAGGAGTGGAGATAGCCTGCGTCTCAGGCAGTTTCCCAAGCTCTCAGGCGCTTATCGAAGTGAAGGTGGCAGAGACTGCGCTCGCCATAAAAGACGGCGCTACAGAGATTGACATCGTGATGCCCGTAGGCAAGTTCCTGTGCGGCGACTACGAGGGATGCTGCGAAGACATTGCCGAACTGAAGGCTGCCTGCGGCGACAAAGCGATGAAAGTCATCCTCGAGACTGGCGACATCGTGACAGCATCTAACATCAAGAAGGCTTCCATCCTGTCAATGTATGCCGGCGCCGACTACATCAAGACCTCTACAGGCAAGGAGAAAGTGTCTGCCACACCAGAGGCAGCATACGTCATGTGCCAAGCCATCAAGGAGTACTACGACGAGACGGGCATACAGATCGGCTTCAAACCTGCCGGTGGCATCAACAGCGTGATGGACGCCATCATCTACTACACCATCGTGAAAGAGGTGCTCGGCGACCAGTGGCTCACCAACAAGTGGTTCCGCCTCGGCACCAGCCGCCTCGCCAACCAGCTGCTCAGCGAGCTCGAAGGCCACGAAGTGAAGTTCTTCTAAAAGGCTGCACCGCAGGAGGGAAAGGCTTTCTACCACTGGGGAAAAAGCCTTTCTACCACAGGGAAAAGACTGCGCTCGCGCTGGAGAAAAGCAGCGCTCTTAATAACAGGAGGCGCCGCTCGCGCTAAAGAAAAGGCACCGCTGCCAGCAGCGAAAGGCGCCGCTCCCGCAAGCAAAAGACAAGGGGCTTATGGGCAAAGCTAACACTTTGCGCCCATAAGCCCCTTATTTTATCTAAAAATCTAGTTTTTCTAGAACAACTAGAATCTCTAGTCCTCTCTAAAAAACTAGTAAAACCAGCCGCTCTACAGCCCCGCCAGCCCTCTCAAAAGCCGCAAGAGCCAGCCGCTACACAGCCCGTCAGCCCTCTCAAAAGCCCACTGGCAGCCTCTCGCGAGCCTCCTCTCTCCTACTTCTCCCGCTTTATCACAAAGTCGAGATAAGCCAGGAGGGCGCGCTTCACGGCCTGCTTTTCTGGGGAGTCGTCCTTAGAGATGCTGTCGAGCAGCGCCACCGCCTCGGCGTGCAGCTCTTCCATGCGTCGCTCAGCATAGTCTATGCCACCCTTTTCCTTTGCGAAAGCCACCAGACGCGCTATCTCGTCATGCGTCGCCGCATGGTCTTTCACCTTGAAGGCGAGGGCTGTCATCGCCTCGTCGCGTGTCGAGTTGAGGGCATATATCACCGGCAACGTGAGCTTACCTTCAGCCATATCGTTGCCTGTGGGCTTGCCAATCTGTGGTGAGTCGTAGTAGTCAAAAATGTCGTCGCGTATTTGGAATATCACGCCGAGGTTCTGACCAAACTTCTTCGCCTTTGCAATGTCGTCGTCGGAGGCACCTGCCGACAGTGCTCCCATGGCGCAGCACGCCTCAAACAGCGCTGCCGTCTTCTGCTTTATCACGTCGTAGTAGACGTCTTCGGAGATGTCTTTGCGTCCGATGTTCGTCAGCTGCAATATCTCTCCGTTAGACAGTGTGCGTCCCAGCTCCGCCAGATAGGCCACAATCTGCTGCGAGCCAGTGTGTGCGACGTGCAACAGTGCCGTCGAGAGTATGTAGTCGCCGACGAGCACCGCCACCTTATTGTCGTAGGTAGCGTTCACCGACGCCTGGCCACGGCGCTCTCTGCTCTCGTCCACCACGTCGTCGTGGACCAGCGATGCGGTGTGCAACAGCTCCAGACCTACTGCCGCATGCTGCGTCACCTCCGTTACCTGTCCGAAGTTTTTAGCCATCAGCAGTATGAGCATAGGCCTCATGCGCTTTCCCGCACGCTTACGGATGTGCTCCAGCGCGCTGCCGAGCATCCCGTCTTCATGTGAGAGAGAGCTGTTGAAAAGTTCGATGAAACCTGTGAGTTCCGCCTCTATCGGCTGCTTGATTGTTGACAGATAATCCATTGCTTGCTATTTATTTTGCACAAAATTACTCAATTTATCGGGATTACTGACATATTTTTAGTAATTTTACAACACGCAGCGGAAAAAAAGGTCCGCTGCAAACACACTCAACCCAACCACACTACATGGACAAACTTTTTCTTCTCGACGCCTACGCGCTCATCTACCGTTCCTACTACGCGTTCATCAAGAACCCGCGCATCAACTCCAAAGGCATGAACACCTCTGCCGTCATGGGATTTGTCAACACCCTCAACGAGATATTGCAGAAGGAGCGCCCCACCCTCATCGGCGTGGCGTTTGACCACGGCAAGACCTTCCGCGACGAGGCGTTCCCACAGTATAAGGCGCAGCGCGAAGCCACGCCAGAGGACATACGTGCCTCCGTGCCGGTGATAAAAGACATACTTCGCGCCATGCACATACCCGTGCTACAGGCCGACGGCTTCGAGGCCGACGACGTGATAGGCACGCTCGCCACGAAAGCCGGCGCCGCAGGCATAGAGACCTACATGCTCACGCCCGACAAAGACTACGGTCAGCTCGTGGCACCCAACGTCTTCATCTTCCGCCCACGCCACGGTGGAGGCTACGAGAAGATGGGCCCCGAAGAGGTGGCAGCAAAATATGGCATCGACACCCCTGCACAGGTCATCGACCTCTTGGCGCTCATGGGCGACTCTGCCGACAACTTCCCCGGCTGTCCAGGTGTCGGTGAGAAGACCGCCGCGAAGCTCATAGCGCAGTTTGGCGACATAGACACCATGCTCGCCCACACCGCCGACATCAAAGGCAAGCTACGCGAGAAGGTGGAAGCGGCTGTCGACGACATACGCATGTCACGCTTCCTCGCCACCATACGCCGCGACGTGCCCATCGACCTCGACCGCGAGACGCTCGCCGTGACAGCACCCGACGAGGCGGAGCTGCGCAAAATATTCGACGAACTGGAGTTTAGGAGCCTCGCAGACAAGATTCTTAACAAATCTGAAAATAAGCCAAAGCAAGTTAACACACAACTCGACTTATTCGCAGAAAATCCCTCCGACGGTGCAGAACTTTTCAAAAATGCGTCAAAAAACAACGTTGACACGACACCACATAATTACGAACTCATTGAGAATGAGGAGCAAGCGCAAAAACTTTGTGACTTTTTATTGACATTAAAGAAAGTCAGTCTGGACACCGAGACCACCTCAACCGACGCTATCGACGCCGAACTCGTCGGATTAAGCTTTTCCGTCGAGCCTCACAAGGCGTTTTACGTGGCTGTGCCGACAGAACGTGAAAAAGCTCAAACGATTGTTAATATATTTAAACCGCTATATGAAAGCACCGAAATACTGAAAATCGGGCAAAACATAAAATACGACATGGAAGTGCTCATGCGCTACGGTGTGACGCTCGCCGCTCCCATGTTCGACACCATGCTCGCCCACTACGTGCTCCATCCCGAGCAGCGTCACGGCATGGACTACCTCGCCGACGTGCTGCTCGACTACCACACCATCACCATCGACAGCCTCATCGGCCCGAAGGGTAAAGGTCAGAAGTCGATGCGCGACGTGCCGCCCGCCGACGTGTGCCCCTACGCCGCCGAAGACGCCGACATCACCCTACAACTCTACAACGTGCTCGAGCCACAGCTCCACGACGCTGGCGCCTGGGAGCTGTTCACCGAAATAGAGATGCCCCTCGTGCCCGTGCTCGCTGACATGGAGACCACCGGCGTGCGCATCGACACCAAAACGCTCGCCGACGTGTCAGCCACACTCACCGCCCGCATGCACGACATAGAGCAACGCATATACAGTGAGGCAGGCGAAGAGTTTAACATTGCCTCGCCCAAACAGGTGGGAGAAATACTGTTCGGCAAGATGAAGATTGTGGACAAGCCCAAGAAAACCAAGACCGGGCAATATGTCACCTCAGAAGAGGTGCTACAGCAGCTCTCACACAAGAGTCCTGTCGTGGCAGACATACTCGCCCACCGAGCACTGAAGAAGCTGCTCGGCACATACGTAGACGCACTGCCCAAGCTCATCAACCCCCGCACAGGACACATACACACCTCGTTCAACCAGGCAGTGACAGCCACCGGACGACTATCCTCCTCCGACCCTAACCTGCAAAACATACCCGTGCGCGGCGAAGACGGCAAAGAGATACGCCGCTGTTTCATACCAGAGCCGGGACAGCTGTTCTTCTCTGCCGACTATTCGCAGATAGAGCTGCGCGTCATGGCACACCTCAGCGGCGACGACAACATGATAGAGGCGTTCCGCGACGGCTACGACATACACGCCGCCACGGCAGCGAAGATATATAAAGAGACCATCGACAGCGTGACACGCGACCAGCGCACAAAGGCCAAGCGCGCCAACTTCGGCATAATATACGGCATCACGGTGTTCGGACTCGCCGAGCGACTCGACATCTCACGCGACGAGGCTAAGCAGCTGATAGACGGCTACTTCCTCACATTCCCAAAGGTGAAAGACTACATGGAGGCTGCCAAAGAGGCGGCACGAGCCAAAGGCTACGCAGAGACGTTCTTCCACCGCCGACGCTACCTGCCCGACATCACGTCACACAACGCCACCGTGCGCAACTTCGCTGAGCGCAACGCCATAAACGCGCCAATACAAGGGTCGGCGGCAGACATCATAAAGATAGCGATGATTCGCATACATGAGCAGTTCCACATGAAACGTCTGCGCTCAAAGATGATTCTACAGGTACACGACGAACTAAACTTCTCCGTCGTGCCAGAAGAGCGCGACATCGTGGAGAAGATTGTGCTCACCGAGATGCAGAACGCCTACCGCCTGAAGGTTCCCCTCGTCGCCGACTCCGGATGGGGCGACAACTGGTTGGAGGCACACTGATTTTTAAAGGTAAAAAAGTAAAAAGGTAAAAAGGTAAAAAAGGGCTGGCGCCGTTGGAAGGGGATTCTAAAGGTTGAAAGTTTTTTAAAGGTAAAAAGGAAAAAGACAAAAGGAAAAAAGGTAAAAGCTAAAAAGGTAAAACAAGATGAATACAAGAAAACTGATCGTTGCCACACTGTTGGCAACCATGACATGTGCCACAGCGATGGCACAGACAGACAAGGCGGAGCCGTACTTCACACCGCAAGAGATGCCCGACATGCTGAAGACACCACTCGCGCCACCCGACAGCCTGTCGGCAGCCTTCTCTTACGACATCTCACGCTACATCTGGGGCAAGAGCATGCGCCCCACCGAGCGTGGCGAGATGGCAAAGGCCGATGCTGAGTATGGCCTGCAGGTGGTGTGCCGCGAGTTCTCTGAGCCGTTCGGCATGACCATTTCAAAGGAGCAGACACCCGAAATATACCTGCTGCTGCGCGACGCACTGCTCACCTGCGACGAGATCTGCTGGGCGCCGAAAAACCACTACATGCGCCGCCGCCCGTTCATGGTCTTCCATGAGCCGTCGCTGCAGCCCAAAGACGATGCCGCCCTGTCAAAGAACGGCTCGTTCCCCTCGGGCCACACCATCCTCGGCTGGAGCGCCGCCCTGCTGCTCAGCGAGATCAATCCCGACCGCGCAGAACAGATAGTGAACCGTGGCTACCTCTACGGCGAGAGTCGCGTTATCGTGGGTGCCCACTGGCAGAGCGACGTCAATGCCGGCTACCTCTACGCCTCTGTGGCATACGCCAAGCTCCACACCTCTGACCGCTTCCTCAAACAGATGGCAAAAGCGCGTAAAGAGTTTGCACGACTCAGCGCGAAGAAATAACAACATGCAGATGGAGGCAGACACCTCCCTGCGCAGCACGGCGCCTATCCACAAGCGCTACGACAGACACCTCCATGCGCAGCGGCAGACGCCCTGCGCAGCGGCAGACACCTCCATGCGCAGCGGCAGACGCCTCCATGCGCAGCGGCAGACGCCCTACGCATCGCAAAATCACCATTTGTAGGTATTGCGCAGACCGCAAAAAGGCTGTAACTTTGCAATCGTGAAAAGGGAACAGCGCCACCACCCTACTCCCCACACCCCACGGCGCCACATCCCCTCAACGACAAGAAGATATAGCCATGATAAAAATAAAAAGAATTCATAATGTTATTGTATTAATACGGAATAAGACAGGCTGTGAAGTCTGTCTTTTTTGTTTCTCCCACTACGGCCCAATAAGATTTTTAAAGGTAAAAAAAGCCCCTCTCCAGCTCTCCCCGCCGGGGAGAGGGCCGTTGATGGAGGAGAGGAACTGTTAAAAGTAAAAACACTTCTCTCTCAACCTCCTTACCATAAGCTCGCCCACCCTCTCCCCGGCGGGGAGAGCTGGAGAGGGGCTTCCTCTCAACCTCCTTACCGCAAGCTCGCCCTGCCCACTCCCCCAGCGAAAAGAGTTGTTGAGGGGACTGCTTTTTTATCCTTTTAACCCTTAAAAAATAGAGACGGGGCTGCTTTTTTACCCTTTTACCTTTTTACCTTTTTACCTTTAATTCCTCCCCCACTTTTTTGCACAATATCTTGCAGATTTAAATTGAATTAATTAATTTTGCAACATACTTTAGAACAAAAGATTACACACCCACTACGATGTTGAATTTAGACAACTTTTACAGGGCGCGCTACGTGCTGGGCAAGGTCATCAGACAAACCGAGCTTGTGCATGCGCAGAAAGTAAACCCCGAGAGCGACGTCTACTTGAAGCCAGAGTGTCTGCAGAAGACAGGCTCGTTCAAGATACGCGGAGCATATTACAAGATTTCGCAGCTCACACCAGAGGAGAAAGCGAAAGGCGTGATAGCGTGCTCTGCCGGCAACCATGCGCAAGGCGTGGCACTCGGCGCGACAGCCATGGGCATAAAGTCGCTCATCTGTCTGCCAGAAGGAGCACCCATCAGCAAGGTGGAAGCCACCAAGCGCCTCGGCGCAGAAGTGTGTCTCGTGCCAGGCGTCTACGACGACGCCTATCAGAAAGCGCTACAGCTGCGCGACGAGCACGGCTACACCTTCATCCATCCCTTCGACGACGAGAACGTGATAGCCGGACAAGGCACCATCGGACTCGAGCTGCTCGACCAGCTGCCAGACGTAGAAGCCATCGTAGTGCCCGTGGGTGGAGGCGGCCTGCTCTCAGGCATAGCCTTCGCTGTGAAGTCGCTCAACCCCGACGTCAAGGTCTACGGCGTGCAGGCAGAAGGCGCACCGAGCATGGTCAACAGCCTCAAGAGCCACAAGCCCGAAGCGCTGCAGGTGGTGTCTACCATCGCCGACGGCATAGCCGTGAAAGAGCCTGGCGCGCTGACCTTCGACACCATAAGCCGATATGTCGACGACATAGTGACCGTCAGCGAAGACGAGATATGCGCCGCCATACTACACCTGCTCGAGGCAGAGAAGATGGTGGCAGAGGGCGCGGGAGCCGCCAGCGTGGCAGCAGCGATGTTTAACAAAGTGCCGATAAAAGGCAAGAAGACAGCCTGCATCGTGAGTGGAGGCAACATCGACGTCACCATACTCAACCGCGTGATAAACCGCGGTCTGACGAAGAGCGGACGACTCTGCACGCTCTGCATAGAGCTTGACGACAAGCCCGGACAGCTCGTGCAGGTGAGCACCGTCATAGCACGCCTCGGAGCCAACATCATAAGCGTGACACACGAGCGCAACACCGACAGCGAAGACGTCAACTCGTGCCTCCTGCGACTCACCGCAGAGACCAAAAACCACGACCACGTGAAAGAGATAAAACGTCAGCTCACAGAGAGCGGATTTAAGATAGTAGAATAAGACAAGACATGAAACAGATTCATACCGACAACGCGCCAAAAGCGCTCGGACCATACAGCCAGGCGATAGAAGCCGGAGGCATGGTATTTGCGTCAGGACAGGTGCCCATCGACCCTGCCACTGACCAGTTCGTAGAAGGCGGCATAAAGGAGCAGACACGCCAGTCGCTAACCAACGCACGCAACATTCTGCGCGAGGCAGGCACCGACCTCACACACGTGGTGAAGACCACCGTGTTCC
Source organism: Prevotella sp. (assembly GCA_022788105.1). GTDB lineage: Bacteria > Bacteroidota > Bacteroidia > Bacteroidales > Bacteroidaceae > Prevotella. Next base: position 27,517 of record JALEVZ010000007.1, read on the forward strand.
TCAGCGACATGGACAATTTCGCCGCCATGAACGAGGTCTACGCCGAGTTCTTCCAGCAGCCCTACCCCGCCCGCTCCGCCGTGGCAGTGAAGACGCTGCCCAAAGGTGCCCTCGTAGAGATAGAGTGCATCGCCGTGAAATAACAAGCGCCGCCAGACGGGATGTCTATGCGTAGATGATGAGATGATTTTGCGTAGATGGCGAAATGATTACGCGCAGATGATAAGATGATTACGCATAGATGATAAGGTAGCTATTCACAAGCGATATTTACGCTAACGACGGCGGGCTGAAAGCCCAGCAAGCTCACAGCCCAGGGCAACGCCCTGGGGATATGCGATTTAC
>JALEVZ010000049.1 GCA_022788105.1 Prevotella sp.
CTTCCAGCAAATTTCCTGCATTTTCTGCATCAAAATGTTTGCAAAACTCGTCTATAATACAAAATGATTCTATAACTTTGTAATCGGTAGTCATATTAAATATTTTTGTAACTAATTGATTTTTACCTATAAAGGTACAAAATATTTATGAGACTACCAACTTTTTTTATGAACTATTCTTATCCCGAACTGGGGTATAAATATAAGTCAAATCACCTCCACACTCCACGAAAACCGAGAAAAGGATTTAACAATCATCATAAACATAGAGTTTAAAAAATTCTTCGCACCCCACTGAAGCCAAGAAAAGGACTTAATGCATATCACAAAAGCCTAAGCCCAAATCGCTTGTACCTCCCACATAATTCTTGAAAAAACGCTAAAACGCGAAAAAGGGGGTGGAAATATTTGCTGCATTCAGCTTTTTTCACTTCCTTTGCACGTATGACAGGTTTTCTTCCACCAACGGACTGACCTGCCAACAACGGCACAACCAACCGCCAACGACGGCACAACCAACTACCAACGACGGCACAACCGACCGCCAACGACGGCACAACCGCCTGCCGCTTCAACCAAAATCAAATCGTAAAAAACCTAACAAAAATAATAAAAAAGACATGCCTAACGAAACAAAGAACCTTCTCGACGGCTCCTTTAATATAAGGAAGGCCGTAATGTTTTTGGTGGCATCCATTGTCACCGCAGTGTTATGGAACCTTCCTCTTGACGCCTATGGCATAGAGGGGCTGACCGTTGTGCAAGAGCGCATCATCGCCATCTTTGCATTCGCCACCATCTTGTGGATAACGGAAGCCGTACCTTCATGGGCCACCTCCGTGAGCGTAATTGGTCTCCTACTATTCACCTCCTCCGACAGCGCATTCAAATTTATGCGTTCTGGCATAGAAAAGAGCGAGCTGCTTAGCCACACCGACCTCATGGCAACATTTGCCGACCCCATCATCATTCTATTCCTCGGAGGCTTTATCCTCGCCATTGCAGCCACGAAGTCAGGCCTTGACGTGTTGCTGGCGCGCACCCTCATACGTCCGTTCGGCACCAAGAGTGAGAACGTGTTGCTGGGCTTTATCCTCATCACCGGCATCTTCTCGATGTTTGTGAGCAACACCGCCACAGCAGCCATGATGCTCACCTTCCTCGCCCCCGTGTTCCGCACGCTGCCGCCCGACGGCAAGGGACGTATTGCCCTCACGCTCTCCATCCCCGTAGCAGCCAACATCGGCGGTATGGGTACCCCCATCGGCACCCCTCCCAACGCCATCGCGCTGAAATATCTCAACGACCCCAACGGCCTCAACCTTAACCTCGGCTTCGGCGAGTGGATGGCGTTCATGCTGCCGCTCACCATCGTACTGCTGCTCATCGGTTGGATGTTGCTGAAGAAATTCTTCCCATTCACAAAGAAGACCATCCACCTCACCATCGGCGGAGAGTTGCAGCACAACTGGCGCACGGCAGTAGTAGCCATCACATTCATTGCCACCGTAGTACTGTGGATGCTCGACAAGGTGACAGGCGTAGGTGCCAACACCGTTGCCATGCTGCCCATCGTAGTGTTTGCAGTGACAGGCGTCGTGAAAGCACGCGACCTCCAAGACATCAACTGGAGCGTCATCTGGATGGTAGCAGGAGGCTTTGCCCTCGGTCTGGCCCTCAACCAGTCAGGACTCGCCGAGAACGCCATCAAGAGCATACCGTTCAATTCTTGGTCTGCAGTGGCCATCCTTATCATCTCTGGCCTCATCTGCTACCTACTCTCAAACTTCATCTCCAACACCGCCACCGCAGCCCTGCTCGTGCCGATTCTCGCAGTAGTGTGCAAAGGCATGGGGTCATCTCTCGAAAGCATCGGCGGCACACCGACCATCCTTATCGGCATTGCCGTGGCAGCATCTGTCGCTATGGCGCTGCCCATCAGTACGCCTCCTAACGCCATCGCTCACTCCACAGGCCTTGTAGAGCAGAAGCAAATGATGAAGATTGGTGTCGTAATGGGCATCATCGGCCTCGTGCTCGGCTATTCACTGCTCTTCGTGCTTGGCCAGATGCACCTGCTGTAAAACTGACTAACCCATAAGCCGAGCGCGCAACGCCGACTTAACGAAACAAAATAAAAGCCTTATAAACATCATTGGGGCGGATGTCGCAAACACCACGAGCGTTGCGCATCCGCCCCAATTGTTTTGTTTATATTCGTCCTGGCAGCCCTACCAAAGGCGATATGTCATCGGCAGCGATGTCACCATTTTCAGGCTTTTGCTGACATTTTGTTAAGATTTCCCGACAAAATGTGACGCCAATTCTTAACACATGTTAAAAGCCGCGTGCCGCTCCCACTACGCCCCTTTGACAACCCCATTAGGCCCCTTTGACAACCTCATTAGGCCCCTTTGACAACCTCATTAAGCCACTATCATTTTGTCAACTCAGCCTAACCGCAAAGCCGTCGGCCAAAAGCAGTTTATTGACTTTTGAGGTTCAACGGATTTACTTCAAAACCATCGTGCTCTGGCGCCGCCCCCAACTTTTCACAATTCGGCAAGAAACAAAAAAAGAGGTTGCCTTAATTAAGACAACCTCTTGCTGTGACTCCGGCAGGATTCAAACCTGCAACCTTCTGATCCGTAGTCAGATGCTCTATTCAGTTGAGCTACGGAGCCATGCTTCTCAAAAGCGATTGCAAAGGTAATGCATTATTTTGTAACCACCAAACTTTTGCAAGGTTTTTTCGAAATAAATGTCATTTTACGGGTTTTTAGCCCCGTTTTGCCTTACATATCGGCAAGTTTTCACCTTATATCATAGCACATTGTGGGACCACTACTCCCCGGCTCCCCTGCCACAGCAGACGCTTCGCGACACGTATAGAAAGATTTTTAAGCACACATAAAGCATAAACCGACTATTTTTTCGTACTTTTGTAGAAGCTACGCCAACCCACACTGCCGACACGAAGGCTGGGCTGAGCACTCACACCGAACGAGTAGAACACATGACAAAAGAGACAAAGACCCTTGTTGCGCTTACCGTGGCAGTGCCGCTGCTGCTGATTGCGAGCCTGTTTGTGGGCCCTGCCGACATTTCGGCGGGCGACGTGCTGGCAGCACTGACGGGTGGCGACATGCCCGCGACCACACGCTACATCGTGACAGAGGTACGTCTGCCACAGGCGCTGACGGCTGCCGTCTGTGGCGCCGCGCTCGCCGTCTGTGGTCTGTTGCTCCAAAACATATTCCGCAATCCGCTTGCCGACCCGTCGGTGTTTGGCATCAGCAGTGGTGCCGCGGCAGGCGTGGCAGTAGTCATGCTGCTGCTCGGCGGCAGCACCGCGTCGATGGACATCGGCGGTATGGGTGCCACCATCGGCGCCGCGTTTGTAGGCGCCATGACAGTGACCGCCATCATGACCGCCTTGTCACTCGCCGTGCGTGGCAATGCCGCCCTCCTCATCATGGGACTGATGATAGGCTATGTCGCGTCGGCACTCATCACCGTGCTCAACTACTTTGCCACGGCAGACGGCGTGAAGTCTTATCTCATGTGGGGCATGGGCAACTTCTCCAACGTGAGCATGGACAAGATGGCGTGGATGGCAGTGCCTGTCTGCGCCGCCATGGTTGCCGCCATAGCTCTGTCGAAGCAGCTCGACATCATGCAGCTGGGTGACAACTACGCCACGGCACTCGGCGCAGACACACGACGCATACGCTACGGCGTGTTGCTACTCACCGGATTCATCACGGCGGTGACCACAGCCTTCTGCGGACCTGTAGCCTTCATCGGCCTTGCCGTGCCTCACATCTCGCGTCTGCTGCTCCACACCGACCGCCATGCCGTGCTGCTCCCCGCCACCATAGCCACGGGAGCCGTCACCGCCATTGCCTGCAACGCCGCCTGCTCACTGCCTGGTGGCGGCGGCATGTTGCCCGTCAACGCCATCACCCCATTGGTCGGCGCGCCGGTAGTAATATACATCATACTTAGAAAAAGAAAATAACACGACATATATGGAAGAAAGACAACGCATCATACAACTGCGCAAGGAGTTGCACGAGCACAACTACAAATACTATGTGCTCAATAGTCCCGACATTTCCGACTTCGAATTTGACACGCTCATGCACGAGTTGCAAGACCTCGAAGCGCGCCATCCCGACATGGCAGACCCCAACTCGCCATCGCAACGTGTAGGCAGCGACCTCAATCAGGAGTTCACACAGGTGGAACACAAGTACCCCATGCTCTCGCTTGCCAACACCTACAGCCACCAAGACGTGCGCGAGTGGTACGAGAGTGTGAAGCGCGGACTGGGCGGCGACGACTTCGAGGTGTGCTGCGAGATGAAATATGACGGTCTGTCCATATCGCTAACCTACGTCGACGGCAAGCTGGTGCGCGGCGTGACACGTGGCGACGGCGTGCGCGGCGACGATGTGACAGCCAACGTCAAGACCATTCGCTGCATACCGTTGGTGCTACCTGGCACGGGCTATCCGCACGAGTTTGAAATCAGAGGCGAAATACTCATGCCGTGGAAAGTGTTTGAACGTCTCAACGCCGAACGCGAAGCAGCCGAAGAACCGCTCTTCGCCAACCCACGCAACGCCGCCAGCGGCACGCTGAAGAGCCAGAACTCTCGACTTGTCGCAAGCCGACAGCTCGACAGTTACCTGTACTATCTGCTCGGCGAGGAGCTGCCGTCGGACGGCCACTACGAAAATCTGCAAGCCGCCGCAAGCTGGGGATTCAAAATCAGTCAGGGCATGAAGAAGGTGAAAACGCTTGAAGAGATATACGCCTACATAGACTACTGGGACAGCGAACGCAAAAATCTGCCCGTGGCAACCGACGGCATAGTGCTGAAGGTGAACTCTCTTCGCCAGCAGCGGCAGTTAGGATTCACGGCGAAAAGTCCGCGCTGGGCAATAGCCTACAAGTTCAAGGCAGAACGCGCTCTCACACGCCTCGACCGCGTGACATATCAGGTTGGCCGCACGGGAGCGGTCACACCAGTGGCAAACATGGAACCCGTGCAGCTTGCAGGCACCACCGTGCGCCGCGCCACTCTCAACAACGAAGACTTCATTCGCAGCTTCGACCTCCACTTAGGCGACTATGTCTACGTAGAGAAAGGCGGCGAAATAATACCTAAAATCGTGGGCGTGGACATCAGCCGACGCCCCGCCGATGCCCAGCCAGTGACCTTCATCACACACTGTCCGGAGTGTGGAGCCGAGCTGGTGAGATATGAAGGTGAGGCAGCACACTACTGCCCCAACGACACAGCGTGTCCCCCACAAATCAAGGGACGCATCGAACACTTCATTGCCCGCAAAGCAATGAACATAGACTCGTTAGGTCCCGAGACCGTGGACGAGTACTACCGCCGCGGACTAATACACAACATTGCCGACCTTTACGACATTCGTGTCGAAGACATCAGCGCCGGAAGCACGAAGCTGCGCTCCGCACAGAAGATAGTGAAAGCCATCGAAGAGTCGAAGAACGTGCCGTTTGAGCGCGTGGTGTTCGCACTCGGCATACGCTTTGTGGGCGAGACTTCGGCGCGCCTCATAGCCCGACACTTCGGCGACATAGACTCGCTGATGGGTGCATCGCTACAGCAACTGCTTGAGATAGAGGGCATCGGCGAGGTGATGGCAGGCAGCGTGATGGGCTACTTCGCCAACGACGCCAACCGCGCAATAGTGGAACGTCTGCGAGGCTACGGCCTACAGATGCAGACAGCGACGGCAGAAGGAGACGGCAGCTCAGACATATTGGCTGGCAAAAGCATAGTGATAAGCGGCGTGTTCACCCATCACAGCCGCGACGAATACAAGGCTCTGATTGAGCGCAACGGCGGCAAGAACGTGGGATCGATAAGCGGCAAGACGTCGTTCATACTTGCCGGCGACAACATGGGACCCTCAAAACTACAGAAAGCGGAGAAGCTGGGCGTGGCAATAGTAGACGAAGACACGTTTCTGAAGATGATAAGCGAAGCCGACACAACAGAAACAGCTACCACAGAAGCACCCGCTCCACAAGCAGAAAGCGCCCCGACGCAGCAAGCAGAAGCGCCTGCTCAACAGACCGAAAACACACTGACGCCTAAGAAGAACGGCGGCGAACAGCTGCTGCTATTTGAGGATTGACATTAAAAACGCGCAACAATACAGTAAA
>JALEVZ010000060.1 GCA_022788105.1 Prevotella sp.
GCAAAGACAAGGATTTTTCAGACATATTGTCATATTTTCACCACTTTTTATAACTTTGCACCATTAAAACCGTATTTTCATTAAATTCACATACCTCTTCAACAGATGAAACAAGACAAAGACATCATCTACGGGCCAAACGACCGCCCGCCATTTCTGGAGTCGGTGTTCGCTGCGTTGCAACACCTGTTTGCTATATTTGTAGCCATTATGACGCCACCGCTCATCATTGCGTCGCAGCTGGGACTCGACATCGAGACAACCAGTTTTCTCGTGTCAATGGCACTCATCGCGTCGGGTGTAAGCACATTCCTACAGTGCAGACGCTTCGGCCCTGTGGGCACTGGGCTGCTCTGCATACAAGGCACGAGCTATTCGTTCATCGGACCCATCATCACTGCTGGCGCCGGAGGACTGGGCGTGGTGTTCGGATCGTGTATGGCAGCATCGCTGGTAGAGGTGTTTGTGGGTCGCATACTGCAATATGCGCGCCGCATCATCACCCCCGTGGTGTCGGGCATCGTGGTCACCCTCATCGGCTTGTGCCTCATAAAGGTGGGCATATCGGCATGTGGCGGTGGCAGCCAGGCACTGGAAGACGGCACCTTCGGGTCGCTGCGCAACCTCGGACTGGCAGTGTTGGTGTTGCTGGTCATCATCTTCTTCAACAACCGTAAGAACCGTTATCTGCGCATGAGCTCCATCGTGATAGGTCTGGCTGTGGGCTATGCCGCAGCGTGGTATATGGGTATGATTGACTTCTCGGCAGTGAAGAGCTACGGCGGATTCTACCTTCCCGTGCCGTTTAAGTTCGGCATAGGCTTCAGCCTGTCGGCTTTTATCTCGCTGAGCATCATCTTTGTCATCACCGCCATAGAGTCGTATGGCGACATAACAGCCAACTCCATGATTTCGGGTGAACCGGTAGAGGGTCCCGAATTTATGAAACGCGCATCGGGTGGCGTAGTGGCAAACGGCGTGGCGTCACTCTTTGCCGCCATGCTCAACTCCTTCCCCAACAGCATATTCGCACAAAACAACGGCATGATTCAGCTCACTGGCGTGGCATCGCGCTACGTGGGATACTTCATATCTGCCATGCTCGTGCTGCTCGGCGTGTTCCCTGCCATCAGCCTCGTGTTCTCGCTTATGCCTCAGCCTGTGCTCGGCGGCGCCACACTACTGATGTTCGGCACGGTGGCAGCTACTGGCATTCGCATCATTGCGTCGCAGAAGCTCGGCCGTAAGGAGGTGCTCGTCATCGCTATAAGCCTCGCCGCCGGCCTCAGCGTGGAGTTTATGCCAGAGATTCTCAACGGCATGCCAGAGGAGTTGCGCAACATCTTGTCGTCGGGCATCACCACTGGCGGCGTGACAGCCATCCTCTCCAACCTGCTTATAAGGATTAAGAACGACGAGTAAGCAGCGGCTTTGCAAGAAACTAAAGCTTAGTTTTAAAAGCAAATACGCTTTGTTTAAAAAATAAAAACGCTTTGTTTAAAAAAGTATAAATATTTTGTCAGCTCGGCAAAAAGCATTACCTTCGCACCCGAATCTAAAAAACGCCTGCGTTTTAAGGCTCAGATTCAAGGCATAGGGGCGTAGCCCAGCTGGTTTAGAGCGCTGCAGTCACATTGCAGAGGTCCCCGGTTCGAGCCCGGGCGTCCCTACTCCCTACATCAAAAGAGGAAATGTCCATACATTCAGTAAGGATGTTTCCTCTCCTTTTTTTATAGCCATCACATTCTTTTTCACACCCACCGCCCACTCTATTTATATCTACCACTACATTCTTTTATACCCACCGCTTCTTTCTTTTATATCCACCACTCTCACATTTTATACTTAACACTATTTATGTCAGATATTATAAAGGAATAGAAAGGCGGCAAAAAGGAAAGAGAAAAGCAAATAAAATGAAAGAGAATGTGGGCAAAAAGGAAAGAAGAAAACTACAAAAAGAATAGGATAAGCCTATAAAAAGAAAGGGAAAGGCTTATATAAACAACTGAAGTTTCACAAGTTTTCCGCTCGGCTTTGCCGCTTACCTAAGCGAGAACTTGCTGTCAGTTTTTGCTTAAGCAAGCGGCAAAGCCGAGCGAACGAGTTGACAAGTAGACAAGCTACTACCCATACTTATCAAAGCTGTTATAAAGAGTTTGAGTTGTGAAAGCAAACAGCTCGTCAACTTGTCAACTTGTTGACTATCAGCATGCCAAAGGCTTGCGAAACTTAAATATTATCAATTATCAATTAGCCATTACCTTAACGGTCTGTGTCTTACCACCGTTGGCAACGGTAACGACGTATGCGCCCTTAGCTAAACCAGAGTAGTTCCAGCTGAACTTGCAACCCTCAACAGACTCGCTGAGCACCACACGACCTGCGATGTCGGCAATGGTGACCTCAGACTTGCCCTCGGGCAGCACTACGTGCATGCACTTGGCAGCAGCATCGCGGAACACACCGATTTTCTTTTCAGCCACAGCACTGCCGATGCCAGTACCTGTGTTGGGATATGCTGCCCATGCCGACCACTTGCGGTTGTCGTCGCGGAAACGTGCGCGAACAAAGCAGTTGTCGTCGAAAGTAAATCCCGGCACCTGCTGCTCAAGGGTGCAGAGGTTGATGCCAGCGTTCTTGTCCACATCCTGGTAGATGTTGCGGTAGTCGCGTATAACGTTCAGCAGCACCGTATTCTTGCCGTCAGCACCCTTCTTCACAACCTGGAACTGCGAGCTATAGAGCGCACCAGGGTTGGCAGCGTCGTAGTTGTCGCATGTCATGGTGTACACATCACCCTTTACATTGAGCTTCAGGTTCTTGGGGGCGGCAGGAGCAGCCTGCTTAATATCGCCATACCATTCCTCGCGAAGCACGGGAGCGTCATACATCTCCTTACGTCCTACAGCATAGACCTTGAAGTTATAGCGACCGTTTTCGATGTCTATCTCGCCGATATTGAAGCCAAACTCAGGCATCGCACGGCTGATTTCAGCCTCGTCGTACTGCTGGTCGTCACCCGGTACGCCCCAGTCGTCGAGGTAGCCGCCGGCATTTGCGTTGTTGAAAAGGAAGATGTCATGTGTAGACTCGTCGCTGTAAGGCTCGCTGACACCAAACTCTGTGCCGTGGGCGTGACCGTAGGTGATCTGCTGCACCTTAGAATACTTCTTCAAGATGGGGTAAAGGTGTTCGTTGGTGAAGGTGTACTTCCAACCAGAATACCACAGTTCGGAGATGGGACACTCGTGACACATGGCGAACACCATATTGATTTCGGGGTTGGCTTCAGCCGCAGCGAGAGTCTTATCAAGCCATGCCTTCTCACGCTCTCCCAGTCCAGGAGTGCGGTCGCGGGCCAGTACGGGATCGTAAGGCCAGTAGCTCCACGAGTCCATGCCTACGAGCAGCATGCTGCCAATGCGCTTAGACCAGTAGCGTCCGAAGTCGGGACTGTCGGCAGGAGCACCAGAGATGTCGTCGTTACGGAAATATTTGTAGAACATCGGACTTTCAATGTCGTGGTTGCCGATGGTAGCGAGCATCGGAACATAGGGAGTAAACTCCTTCAATGGGTTGAAGAGTAGCGACGAATATTCGCCCGCGTTGTCGCCCCACTGTGTCACGTCACCGGTGTGGAGAATCATGTCGAGCGCATGAGGATCGTTACCGTAGTTCTCATCGATAAACTTCTTGGCAGCAGCGAATATCTGTCCGCAGCGCACACCGCCATCGCTGTTGTGGCTGTCGCCCATCGTGAGGAAGCGTATCTTCTTCACCTTGTCGTTAGCAGGCAGCGTCTTGAGAGAGTACACATGCTCACCGCCGTCGTTGGTGTAGTAATACAATGTGTTGGGAGTGAGACCCTCAAGCTTAGCAGTGTGCCAAATATAGTCTTCGTCGTCGTCGATAGCCACGAAGGTAGAAGCCACACTCTTGTTGAGGTTGCTCTTATCGGTGCCATACTTCACCTCGCCAGCCACCTTCGCGCCATGCCAGTTGACACGCGCCGTGGTTGCCGACGGGTCGTAAAGCACGGGCGTAGCGTCTACGGGGGTTATGGTAGGAGGCGTTATCTCGTTATCGTAGCCACCCAACTCACGCACCTGTGCAGCCGTCAGTTTCTGGTCATAGATCTTTATGCCAGTAACATCCCATGTGCCGTCGTCGCCGTCATCGTCGCCGAAGAGCACCAGTTTCTTAGCTGGGCAGTAGCGGCTGCCAGGGTTTACTTGGGTGTTAGTGCCCTTCATCAGGAGTTGTCCGTCAGCGTAATAGCCGCAGAAGTTCTTCGTTGCATCAAAGGTAAGCACTATGCGATACCACTTGTTTGCCTCAAATGTGTGGTTTGACCAGGATCCTATTCCAAAGCCGGCATAGTAGCCACCCAGTTGATTGGTGTTTTTGCCGATAAACACCTCGGCGTCAGTAGCAGCCTCTGGGTTGCCTGGATAGGTATTGAAAAACGCATACCATGTGTTCATCTGGGGCATGCGCACGTCGCACACCATAGTCCACTGGTCAAGAGTAGTCTTGCCGTCAGTGAACTTAGGAGAGTTGGAGAGATCTACGGTGAAGTAAGATCTTATTTTCACCGTGACGGCATTCTTACCGTTCGGGGCGTCGACGCGCACGAGGTCGCCGCCAGCATTATTAAACTCAGCATTGTTGCCGATAGTAGCCTTGAGGAGGTCAGAGGGGTCGTCGAAGTCCATCTGTAGGATTGGAGTAGGCATTTCCACCTTGTCGGCGGCACGCTTGATGTCAGCACCGGCGTTAGCTGACTCAGACTTGACGCCATAAGTCGTCTGTACGGCGTCTGACTGACTGTCGAAACTCATCTTAGACATGGAGTTCGGCAGTCCGGCGTATGCCACAATGGCGGCAGCGCCGAGCAGTAGAGTTAATGTTTTTTTCATCATTAGTTTGTAAATTTAAAGTTTGATATTGAGAAATATAATTCACTCTAAAGGGCATGTGCTCTCCAATTTGTCCTACAAGCATTGTTGCTTTAAAAAGACTCGATTCTTTTATTATCGCAGACGTTGCTCAAGGGAAAGTCGTATATTAAAGAGTATTTTAAAGTAATGTTAGTATGTTTGATAAAAAGCTTTTATTAGTTCACATCGCAAATTTATAAATATCTTTCTATCAAACAAATGTTTTTTCATTAATTAACAATTGTTTTTAATAAAAAATTATGTTTAATTTTCAACTGAAGGTTTGCATGCCTTGGCATGCTGAAAGTTTTTGCTTATGCAAGCGGCAAAACCGAGCGAACAAGCTGTTTGTTTCTATTTACGCCCCTTTCCCGACGCTTTCATATTCGCTTACGGACTTGCCTTCATTACATAAAATCAAAAAGTCAGCAGAAACAGCATTTAGTTTACATTTTGTCACTATTTCGTCGGTTTTCCTTTCGTCAATTGTTAAGCATTGTTAAACACTCCATTACTTTCCCACTACGCCCCTTTGACGTGCCCAAAGGGCCGTAGTGACGTCGTCATTAGGCCCCTTTGACAACGCCAAAAGGCAGCTATCATTTTGTCAAATGGACCTATCGGGAAAACAGAGCGTTTTAGGCAATAAAACGAAACGGACTTTTCGAGAAATCGAGTAAGCAGAAAAGGCAAAACGAACTGCCCCTTTCGGGAATTCCATCAAGCAGAAAAGCCAAAGCGACCGCTACTTTTTCCCTTTGTCATGCCGTCCAATTATAGCCTTGACAGAGCACGAAAGATGTGGATAAAGTAGTGTTTATGCACCGCCATGTGGATAACTTTAGCCCGAAAACGCTACTTTTCAACAAAGACTGTGGATAACTTCGTAATCGACTGTATGTCAGCATGGTTTTATACACAATACGCAACACGAAAAGCATAGTTATCCACACTTATCCACAATAACAAACGGAGGTTATCAACACAGATAAAAAAGAAGCCCCTCTCCAACTCTCCTGAAGCCCCTCTCCAGCTCACATGAAAGCCCCTCTCCAGCTCTCCCCACCGGGGAGAGGGCTGGATTGCTTGAGAAAGAGACATATCATCAGCCAAATAATAGATAATATCGACCAATCAATAGTTACCACTGGCGTCTGCTTTGGTACCTTTTTACCCTTTTACCTTTAATACCAGGT
>JALEVZ010000073.1 GCA_022788105.1 Prevotella sp.
CGTTCTGCTGCTAACATATTTTTGAGGTTTTAATAATGTTGCAGCAAAGGTAACAAGCATAATGATTAAAAAAAAGGCTGCATCGCGGACACGCTTACGCTCATTAAGCCTCTTTGACGACCTCAAAGAGGCTTAATGACAAAGTAGGGGTGTATTTAAGAGCCGTTAACAATTCGTGATTAGGTTTTAACTATAATTTTACACATCATGAAAGAATAAAATCTTGTTTGCTATCTTTCTGTCATTCTGTATATTTATGCAAAACCAGGGTACAATACCGCCACAAGACATTTGACGGAAAAATCGATTACAAGAAACTTGACATCACACGCATGGTTGAGCTGCATATTGAAGGACTTGAAGGCACAGCCTACACACTCATTGCCTATTCAAAAGCATTGAAGCAGAAAGTGCGTCTTGTCATTTGGATTATGCCGAACGGAAAGCACGAGCTTTTCTTCTCAACAAAGACATCCTTGTCGGGTGAGGAAGTGTTGTGCACATACCGCTCAAGATTCCAAATAGAGTTTTGTTTTCGCGATACAAAGCAGTACACCGGTCTTACGCATTGCCAGGCAAGACACAAGAACCAGTTGGACTTTTCCTACAATGCATCATTCGCATCACAGAATGTGGCAAAAGTGATGATGAAGGAAAACGGGATGCCGTATTCAATGGCTTCTTTCAAGGAGGTCATGGCAAGCACATGCATCGCTAAATTAATTTTCGACAAATGTCGGAGAATACCGAACCGAAAGTTAATTAGTCATACTGTCAAGTGTGCTTTGCGAGGATGTGAAACGTGGTGTTTGGGGGCAATGTAAAAAAGTTACAATAAATTTGTTTCTTCCTGTTAGGTTTAACAGAAATTTTCATTAACTTTGCACTTATGAGAATAGACATTATAACCGTATTGCCTGAGATGCTCGAGGGCTTCGTGAACGAATCGATATTGGCAAGGGCACAAAAGAAAGGACTTGCCGAGATACATCTGCACAACCTGCGCGACTACACCAAAGACAAGTGGCGCCGTGTTGACGACTATCCCTATGGCGGATTTGCCGGAATGGTGATGCAATGTGAGCCCATTGACCGTTGCATCTCGGCCCTGAAGGCTGAGCGCCATTATGACGAGGTGATCTTCACATCGCCCGACGGCGAGAAGTTTGACCAGCATGTGGCCAACGACCTGTCGATGAAAGGCAACATCATCATCCTCTGTGGCCATTATAAGGGCATAGACCAGCGCGTGCGCGACCATCTCATAACCCGCGAGATATCCATCGGCGACTATGTGCTGACGGGCGGCGAGCTGGCAGCTGCTGTCATGGCCGACGCTATCGTGCGCATTGTGCCCGGCGTCATTGGCGATGAGCAGAGCGCCCTGAGCGACTGCTTCCAGGACGACATGCTCTCTGCACCCATCTACACCCGTCCTGCCGACTATAAAGGCTGGAAGGTGCCCGACATTCTGCTTAGCGGCAACGAGGCAAAGATCAAGAACTGGGAGATGGAACAGGCCATGGAACGCACCAAACGCCTGAGACCGGACCTCTTGAAATGAATGCTGAACGAGCGAGCTGACACGAGCAAAGCTTATTAAGGAAGCCTGACAGAGCGTCTTTACAAAGCCTAACGAGCGAGCAGAAGGCTATCAGAGCAGAAGAGTTTTTGTATAAGCAACAAATTGTTGGAAATAAGAAGATAACTAAAAATTAAATAATTATGAACAAAAACATTGCAACCACCCCATCACTCAGCTTCAAGGAGGCTCTGTGCAAAGCATGGTCTAACCTTACCAACCTCAAAGGACGTAGCCGCCGCTCTGAGTTTTGGTGGTTCATGCTAGTCTTCTACATCGCCTTACAGATCGTGTCAGGAATTCTTAGCCTGTTTCTCCCCGAACTCGCATCAACCGTCGTCGAGAGCATTCTCATGGGCTTCGCCTTTGCCGTGACTGTGAGACGTCTGCAAGACGGCGGCCACAGCATGTTGTGGGTAGCCATAAGTTGGGTGGCAAACCTTGCGCTTAACGTCAGCCTCTTCGCGTCTGACGAATGGACCACAT
>JALEVZ010000103.1 GCA_022788105.1 Prevotella sp.
CATCTACCTCATGACAGGCTCTACAGACGAGGCTGTGGGCTTCTGGCAGAAGGCGATAGAGCGTGGAGGCGACAAGGTGGCACTCGAAGCGAAGATTAGAAAGGCGCGCTCGGCAAAGGGAAAAAACAATAAAGACAACTCAAAGAGGAAATAAAAATAACTCAAGGAGTAAATAAAAATTTAAGTTTCGCATGCCTTTGGTATGCTGTCAGTAAACGAGTTGACGAGTTAACGAGCTGTTTGCTTTCACAACTCAAACTCTTTATAACAACTTTGATAAGTGTGGGTAGTAGCTTGTCTACTTGTCTACTTGTTTACTGACAGCAAGTTGAAAACTTGCGAAACTTCAGTAAAGATAATACATTGAATAAAATGAAGACAATATATAGCATCATAGCAGCGGTCGTAGCCGTGCCGCTGTTGCTTGGCTCTTGTGCCTCGAAGAAGGCTGTAGCAGACGGCAATACATCTCTGTCGGGCCGCCAGACTGCCGTTTCGGGACAGTCGTCGGTACAGAACAGTAGCTCCGCCGTTGCCACTACGGCTTACATGCACAAGGTGGCGGACAACAAGGTATATGCCGACAACATCGTGGGCAACATGAGTTTCAACCTCCAAGCGAAGGGACAGAACATCAGCGTTCCTGGCTCGTTGCGCATGCGAAAGGACGAGGTCATACGTCTGCAACTGTTCATTCCCATCCTCGGCACAGAGGTGGGACGGTTGGAGTTCACCCCCACCTATGTGCTGGTAATAGACCGTATGCACAAGGAATATATCAAAGCAGACTACAGCGAGGTGGACTTCCTCAAGCAGAACGGACTCAACTTCTACAGCCTACAGGCACTGTTCTGGAATCAGCTGTTCCTGCCGGGCGAGCGTAAGGTGAGCGATGGCGCACTCAAGAAGTTTGCTCCTGCCCTCGACGCGGCAGGCGACGCCGTGCCAGTGACACTCTCTGCAGGTAACATGTCGTTCGATTGGAACACCGACCGCGCCACAGGACGCATTGATGAGGCCACTGTAAACTACAAAAGCCACTCTCATGGCGAGTCCACCCTTAACTGGCAATACTCCAATTTCAAGGCTGTGGGCGTGAAACAGTTCCCCGCACAGCAGGTGTTCAAGTTCACAACGACAGCCACCAAGACCCCACAGACCATGCAGGTGAGCATCCGCATGAGCGACGTTAAGACCACTTCTAAGTGGGATGCCGTCACCGAGGTGTCATCACGATATAAGAAAGTGGAGGCCAGAGACGTCTTGCAGCGTCTGCTCCGCTTCTAACCAGCGACGCCGCAGCATATGCTCCGCGATATCACAGCATTTGTCCCGCGACACCGCAGCATCTAAGTCACGACACCACAGCTTCTGAGTCGCGGCACCTCCGCAGCCCTCACGTCTGTAGGATAAGTGCCGTAGTGTAAGTTGAGAGACGTCTGTCTCACCCCCGATGGGCGTCTATCTTAAATTCGCTGGGCATCGGAGATAGTGTCTTGTGCCCGTCGAAAACAGTTATTCCGCTTATGGCGGAAGAGAGAAAACAAAACAGAGTTCCAACCAATTCAGCATGAAAAGGATTATAGTCATGGCGCTTGTCGCCGCCTTGCCGTTCGTTGTGCAGGGCCAACAGAAGCGCACTGCCGCCAAAAAACCTGCCACCACGGCAAAAGCACCAGCTAAACGCCGCGTCACCAGCAAGACTACGTCTGGCAAACGCAAGACAACCGCCTCCAAAGGCAAGGCTAAATCGAGGACGAAAGCTAAGTCTTCGGAAAAATATACCAACTCTTCCATTCGCGGTTTGCAGAACCAGCGGTTGCAAGTACAGAAGAAAATACGTCAGCAGGAGCAGGCTTTGCGCGCCAATCAGGCTGACGTGAAGAAACGTCTGCGCAACCTTATGGTTATCAATAGCGAGATTGGAGAGCGTCAGAAGAATATAGACAACATACAAAAAGACATTGCCCACATCGAGGGCAACATCGATATGCTCAACGCGCAGCTCCGCACGCTGGAGCGTCAGCTTGCCGAGCGCAAGGCGAAGTATGTCAATTCCATGCGCTTCATCAC
The DNA here is from genome assembly GCA_022788105.1 of Prevotella sp. GTDB lineage: Bacteria > Bacteroidota > Bacteroidia > Bacteroidales > Bacteroidaceae > Prevotella. The sequence goes on from JALEVZ010000103.1 coordinate 2,074, forward strand.
GCGGCGCCACACTTTCCAGGACCGCTTGATGTTCATACTCTCTGCCCATGACTTCTCGCAGATGTACCGCCGTCTGCGCTTTGTGCGTGAGTACGCCTCTTATCAGAAGGCGCAAGGCGAGGCGTTAAAAGCCAAACAGGCGCAGGTAGATGAGAAGAACAAGCAGCTGGAGAAGGTTCGTGGTCATAAGAACAACCTCTTGTATAAAGGCCAGCAGGAACGCAAGGCGCTGGAAGGTCAGCAGACAGAGCAGCAGAACATGGTGGCGTCGCTGCAGAAACAGCAAAAGACCATACAGCAGGTCATAAACCAACAGAAGAAGATGGACGCCAAACTCAATGCCGAGATTGACCGCCAGATAGCCATAGAAGTGGAGAAAGCCCGCAAGCGTGCTGCCGAAGAGGCTCGTAAGAAAGCCGAGGCAGAGGCAGCAAAGCGCCGTGCCGCCGAGCTGGCACGTAAGAAAGCGCAGGCTGAAGCGGAAGCCCGTGAGAACGCACGACGTGTGGCAGAGGCGAAGGCGCGTGAGCAACGGCTGAAGGAGGCGGCACGTGTCGCCGCACAACGCGAGAACGCTGCGGCACGCGAACGTGCCGAGCAGGCTGCCCGCGAGGCTGTGGCGGAGCGCGAAGCCGCCGAGCGCAAGGCCGAGGCAGATGCTAAACGCAGCAAGAAAGAGATTGCCGCTGTGAAGGAAGATGTGCAGCAGATGACAGAATTGTCGTCGGTAGACCGCGTGGTGAGTGGCGGCTTCGAGGCCAACCGTGGCCGTCTGCCCATGCCTATCACCGGCAGTTACCGGGTGGTGAGCCACTTCGGACAGTACAATGTGGAAGGCTTGAAGGGCGTGACGCTTGACAATAAGGGCATCAACATACTCGGTCGGCCCGGCGCCCAGGCACGTAGCATCTACGACGGAGAGGTGAGTGCCGTGTTCGGATTCAGTGGTTCGATGGTGGTCATGGTGCGCCACGGCTCTTACATCTCTGTCTACTGCAACCTGTCATCGGTAAGTGTGAGCCGCGGACAGAAGGTCTCTACGCGTCAGACTCTTGGCACGGTAGGCCGCGACAACATATTGCAGTTCCAGCTGCGACATAACATGGCGAAGCTCAACCCTGAGAGTTGGATTAGCCGATAGCGCCATGTGGCAAAAAGAAAGGGCTCATTTGACATTGTCAAGTGAGCCCCTTTTTTTATATAATCCTTATTCTTTTCTTTTATCTCTTTTATCCTTTCCGCTTCTCTCTCTTATTCTTTTCAGTTCTCTCCCTTATCCTTTTCTTTTATCTCTTTTATCTTTTCAGTTCTCTCCCTTATCCTTTTCTTTTATCTCCCTTACTCCTTTTCGCTTTATTTGCTCAACAATGCCGTGTAGGTGTCGATGGCATGTTCTATCTCGCAGACACGAATAAACTCGTTGGCAGAGTGTGAACGTGCCGACTCTCCTGGTCCGAGCTTCAGCGACGCAAACGGCATGAGAGCCTGGTCGCTGAGCGTTGGCGAGCCGAACGGTTGCATGCCGAGCGCTGCGCAACGCTGCACCAACGGGTGGTCGAGGTCGATGCGTGAGGAGTGTAGGCGGAAAGAGCGTGCGCGACACTCGCTGCGGCAGTTGGCACTGATAATGTCGAACACCTCCTCGTTGGTGTAAAGTTCGTTTGTGCGCACGTCAACCACAATCTTACACTCGTCCGGCACCACGTTGTGTTGGGTGCCGGCGTTTATCACCGTGGCCTGCATCTTCGTGGCACCGAGGAACGGGCTGACACGCTCGAAGCTGTGGCTGCGTATCCAACACAGGTCGTCGAGTGCCTCATATATGGCGTTCACCCCCTCGCCGCGGGCGGCATGACCACTCTTGCCGTGTGCCGTGATGTCGACCACCATCAGTCCTTTCTCTGCCACGGCGGGCTGCATGCCAGTCGGTTCGCCCACTATCGCCACGTCGATGTGTGGCAGCAGCGGCAGCGCGCGGCTTATGCCGTCTTTGCCCGACACCTCCTCTTCTGCCGAAGCGAGGTAGACGAGGTTGTAAGGACAGTCTGTGCTGTCGGCGAGACGACGGAACACCTGTAGCAACGCCACCAGTCCGCCGCCACAGTCGTTGCTTCCCAGCCCATAGAGCGTGCCGTCTTCGAGCGACGGTTCATAGGGGTTGCGCGTGTAGCTCGCCACGGGTTTCACCGTGTCTATATGTGCGTTGAGCAGCAGGGTGGGGCGTTTGTCGCTGACGTGGTGGCCCGTTGCCCACACATTGTTCGCCTCGCGCCGTGGCTCGAAGCCGCATCGGCGCAGCTCTTCCTCCATGATGTCGGCGGCGCGTCGCTCGTCGCGGCTCACCGATGGTGTGGCTATGAGATGGGAGAGCAGGCTCACGGCCTCGGTGGTGTATTGCTGTGTTGTCATGTGTGTTATGATTTTTTGTTTGCTGGACACAAAGTTACTATTATTTTTCAGCAGTCTGCGTTTGTGCGATGAAAAAGTATTAACTTTGCACCGCAAAAGGATAACAATACATAAAAAACAGTTTCTCACACTTCGCAATATTGTTTTTTATCTCTATATAATATGGAAAATACGGAAAAGATGCCCCTTCGTAGCTGGCTTCCCGTAGTGGGGTTGGCGTGTACAGCCTTTGTGTTCAACACCTCCGAGTTTGTTCCTATTGGTCTGCTCACAGACATCGGCACCGAGTTCAATATGACTGCCGCTGCCACGGGCATGCTTATCTCTGTCTATGCGTGGGTGGTGATGATAATGTCGCTGCCCCTCATGATTTTCGTCTCACGCATGGAGATGCGCCGTCTCATGCTCATGATCATAGCGACGTTTGCCCTGTTCCAGTTCATGTCGTCGGTCTCGACCAGTTTCTACATGCTCATGGCGGCGCGTATTGGCGTGGCTTTCTCCCACTCGGTGTTCTGGAGCATAGTCTCTCCCATGGCGGCGCGCATCGTGAGTGAGCGCCATCGTGCCGTGGCTATAGGCATGGTAGGGTCGGGCGCCGCCATAGCCATGGTGTTTGGCATGCCCATCGGCCGCATGATAGGTCTGGCATTGGGATGGCGCATGACGTTTCTGTCGATAGGAGTAGTGGCTGTTGCCACCTTTATATATATGTATCTCACCATGCCTAAGGTGCCGAGCCGTGGCAAATTCTCTGTAAAGAAGTTGCCGATGCTGCTCAGCAACAAGGCGTTGATGGGCATTTTCATTCTCACTATGTTCTTTGCTACGTCTTATTACACCTGCTACAGCTACATAGAGCCGTTTATGAAAGAGATAACGGGCATGAACGACTCGCTCGTCACTACCGCACTGATGGTGTTTGGAGCGTCGGGCATCGTGGGAAGCATAGCCTATTCGCGGTTCTATAAGGGCCATCGCTACACGTTCTTGACCGCGCTGCTGTGCATCATAGCGGCGTGCATACTGCTTGTGCTGCCCGTGTCGGGTAGCGTGGTGGCTACGATGGCGGTGCTGTCGGTGTGGGGCGTGATGGGCACGGCGTTTAATGTAGGCATGCAAGACGAGATTATCAACATCGCTCCACAAGACGGTACGTCGGTGGCCATGAGCATTTTTTCGGGCATATTCAACTTCGGCATAGGCACAGGAGCGTTTATCGGCGGACTGGTGTGTGCGCATCTGTCGCTGCGCTATGTGGGATTGGCAGGCGGAGTGATAGCCCTCGGCACCGTGGCTTATTGGCTCACGGGGCTGAAACGGCACCTGAAGGCTTACTACGGGGCGTAGGTTCGCGCCCCTGTTTCTGCCCCGTCAAAATCGCGCCGATATCTTCCGAATTTCCCGTTACGCCCAGTTGACAAAATGATAGTGCCCTTTTGGGCTTGTCACTACGGCCCTTTGGGCTTGTCAAAGGGGCCTAATGGCGTCGTCAAATGGGCCTAATGAGAATGTCGGTGTGTTTTTAACATGTGTTAAGAATTGGCGTCAGATTTTGCGGCTGTTTTGTAGCAATGTGTCAATAAAACAGCCGCTAAAGCTGACATATTGCTTTTTCGTTTCTCGTGGAAGACAGATATTGGACGAAAAAAGCCGCTTATTATTTTGTGTTGTCTTCAAATTAAGCTACCTTTGCATAAATTATAAAATCCTAAATGTTATGCAGACAAGATGTCATCTTTCAGTACTTATTCATGAACAGGCAAAGAAATACGGCAACCGCAAAGCCGTGACTTTCCGCTGTTTCGGCAGTACGGAATGGAAATCGGTCTCATGGAACCAGTTCTCCTTGAGGGTTAAGCAAGTGAGCAACGCCCTGCTCAACCTCGGCATAAAGCCGCAGGAGAAGATTGCCGTGTTTTCACAGAATTGTATCCAATACCTCTACACCGACTTTGGCGCCTATGGCGTGAGGGCGGTGACGGTGCCGTTTTATGCTACCAGCAGCGAACAGCAGATACAGTACATGATAAACGACGCCAAGGTGAAGTTCATCTTTGTCGGCGAACAGGAGCAGTACGACAAGGCACACCGCGTGTTTGCGCTGTGCCCGTCGCTCGAGCGCATCATCTATTTCGACTCGTCGGTGCGCGTGAGCAGCCACGACCCGCACGCCCTCTCGTTCGAGGAGTTTCTGAAACTGGGCGAAAACCTGCCTCGGCAGCCGGAGGTGGAGCAGCTGTGGGCACAGGCCAACTTCGACGATCTGTGCAACATACTTTACACCAGCGGCACAACGGGCGAGAGCAAGGGTGTGATGCTGACTTACGGTCAGTACGACGCAGCGCTCTTTGCTAACAGTAAGGCAGTGCCTATCAACGACAGCGACCGCATAATGTGCTTCCTGCCGTTCACCCATATCTTTGAGCGCGGATGGTCGTGCCTCGGCCTTACGCTCGGCGCAGAGCTTATCGTAAACACTTATCCGCACGAGATTCAGGACAGCATGCGTGAGACTAAGCCTACCTGTATGGCGTCTGTGCCACGCTTCTGGGAGAAGGTTTATCAGGCAGTAAAAGACAAGATAGACCACGCCAGCGGCTTCCAGAAGAAGTTGTTTAACAGAGCTCTCGAGACCAGCCGGCGCTATCATATAGGTTGTCTGAGCCGCGGCAAGCGCCCCTCACCGCTGCTCGCACTTGAGTATAAGTTCTACGACAAGACCGTGCTCAGCCTCGTGAGAAAGCAGATAGGTCTGGATGAGAACCCGCACATCTTCCCCGTGGCAGGCGCAAGTGTGTCGCAAGAGGTCGAGATATTTGTACACTGCATCGGACTGGGCTTCACCGTGGGCTACGGATTGACCGAGAGTCTTGCCACCGTGACATGCGACCATCTGTCAGAAGGCTACACCGTAGGCTCGGTGGGACGACCCATCGAGGGCATAGACATAAAGATTTCGGACGAGGGCGAGATTCTTTTGAAAGGCCCTACCATCACAAAGGGATATTACAACCGACCGGAAGCCAACGCCAGCGCGTTCACTGCAGACGGCTATTTCCGCACGGGCGACGCGGGATATATCAAAAACGGCGAGCTGTTTCTTACCGAACGTATAAAAGACTTGTTCAAGACGTCAAACGGAAAGTACATCGCTCCGCAGCAGGTGGAGTCGTTGCTGCTCGTCGACAAATACATAGACCAGGTGGCAGTGATTGCCGACAAGCGCAAGTTTGTGTCTGCTCTTATCGTGCCGGAGTTCCGTCTTGTCGAGGAATATGCACGCCAGCACAACATCGCCTTTGATAGTCGCGAAGACCTCTGCGCCGACAAGCGCATCTATGACTTCCTCATGGAGCGCATCGCCACACTACAGCAGCAGCTCGCACCCTATGAGCAGGTGAAGCGATTCACACTCGTGCCCCACCACTTCTCTATGGAAAACGGTGAGCTTACCAACACGCTGAAGATAAGACGCCCCATCATCTACAAGAACTACATGGCGGAAATAGACCGCATGTACGAGGGTTAAACAAGGGCGCGGGGCATGGATGGAAGCGCCCCAATGTGAATTTAGAATATCGAAAAGACAAAATGATAACAGCCGATCAACTGAAAGACGTGATGGAACGTGCCGAGGCACTGCACCATTATCTTAATATAGACCAGAAACAGATGGAACTTGAGGAGGAGCAACTGCGCACTCAGGCTCCTGATTTCTGGGAAGATGTGGAGCGAGCACAGGCACAAATGAAGAAGGTGAAGTCCATTGAGAAGTGGATAGTCGGATATAAGGACGTGAAGCAAAAGGCAGACGAACTGCAGCTGGCGTTCGATTTTTATAAAGACGAGCTTGTGACGGAAGAGGAGGTAGATGCCGACTACGACAAGGCCATGAAGGCAATCGAAAACCTCGAGCTTATGAACATGCTGCGCCAGAAGGAAGATCCTATGGACTGCGTGATGAAGATAAACTCCGGAGCAGGCGGCACCGAGAGCCAAGACTGGGCGTCTATGCTCATGCGTATGTACATGCGCTGGTGTGAAGCGCACGGCCACAAGGTGACGATAAGCAACCTTCAGGAAGGCGACGAGGCTGGAATAAAGAGCGTCACGATGGAGATAGAAGGCGGAGAATATGCTTATGGCTTCCTCAAGAGCGAGAATGGTGTGCATCGACTGGTGCGCGTGTCGCCGTTCAACGCACAAGGTAAGCGCATGACGAGCTTCGCAAGCGTGTTTGTGACACCTCTCGTCGACGACACCATAGAGGTGTATGTCGACCCCGCGAAGCTGTCGTGGGACACATTCCGCTCAAGCGGCGCCGGCGGACAGAACGTCAACAAGGTGGAGTCGGGTGTGCGTCTGCGATATTGGTACACCGACCCCGACACGGGAGAAGAGGAAGAAATACTCATCGAAAACACCGAGACACGTGACCAACCGAAGAACCGCGCGAAGGCATTGCTGCTCCTCAAGAGCCAATTGTACGACCGTGCCATGAAGAAACGGTTGGAGGCACAAGCCAAGATCGAAGCCGGGAAGAAGAAGATAGAGTGGGGTAGCCAGATACGCAGCTACGTTTTCGACGACCGTCGCGTCAAAGACCACCGCACAAACTACCAAACGACGGACGTAGATGGCGTGATGGACGGCAAGATTGATGAGTTTATCAAAGCCTATCTCATGGAGTTCCCGGTCAATGAAGACGATAATGACAACTAAATATTAAACACTAATAATAAAAACTTTACGAATATGAGTCAGAAAAGCAAACTTAATCGCGCACGCCGCGAGGCAAAACAAGAGGAAGAAGGAAAGAAAGTGGTGAAGTGGCTGTTCGTCGGACTGATTGTCCTTGCATTGATTTCAGCCGTATGGATGATGGCCGTGGCGTAACCATTGTCACCTAACGATAAAGACAAACAGAAATGAGTGGGCTTGAAATAGAACGCAAATTTTTGGTAAAGAAAGGCGGTGCGTACAAACGTGCCGCCTTTTCAAGTAGCAGAATAAAGCAGGGTTACATCCCCGCAGAAGGCGCTACCGTGCGTATTAGAGTGCGCGACGACAAGGCGTTTCTTACCATCAAGGCGCGCTCCGTCAACGGAGGGATGACCCGTTACGAGTTTGAGAAGGAGATAACGCTCGACGAAGCCGACCACTTGCTGGCCCTTTGTCGCGGCGGCATGATAGACAAGCGCCGCTGGCTGGTAAAGAGTGGCACCCACATCTTTGAGGTTGATGAGTTCTATGGGGCTAATGAGGGCTTGGTGATGGCTGAAGTTGAGCTTGCTACCGAGGACGAACCGTTTGAGCGTCCCGACTTCATCGGCATGGAAGTGACGGGTGATAAGCGCTTCTACAACTCCCACATGCTCGCTAATCCTTTCTCCGCCTGGAGAGAATCTCTGCCAGAAGAATACCGATAGCCACCCCTATGGTGGCGCCAACGGTGTTGGCAGCGAAGTCGAGCCACTCGCCGCTGCGGCGTCCGCCGGTGCAGTTGGCTTGCAAAATCTCTATCAATCCGCTCATCAACACAGGCAACAGCCACGCCCAAACGAGCAGTTTCGCACGGCTGCAGCGCTGTCCGTGGCGTCGCAATGTCTCTCCGAGAATGACTGCACAGGTAGTGCCGTACATGGCGAAGTGTGTCCATTTGTCCATGAACGCAACGTTGTCGAGAGGCGTTTCGGGCACATCCATGAAACACAGAATCCATATTGACGTGACAAGTAGGCTTGAAAACGGGTAATTTCTTATAAAACTTAACAATCGGAACAATATTTTCATATTTACTTTTCTATTTAATGCAAAAGTAGATATAATTTTTTTAATTTTGCATGTGGTAAGCAATGTTTCGTGCGCGGGACCTGAAAGTTTCGTGTAGAAATGCCTGTCACGCTATGAGGTAAATGGCGTCGCGCAGTGAGGAAGCCCCCGTCGCGCAGAGAGGAAGCTCTCGTCACGCAGAGAGGAGGTCCCCCGTCGCTCAGAGAGGTGGCCCCCGTCGCGCAGAGAGGAAGCACCCGTCGCGCTGTCAGCCAGCCATTGTTCGTCTGTTATTATTATAATAAGGAGTTATGAGTGCCGCTGGTTTGCGGCATCGGAAATAGAAAGCAAGAAATGAAAGAAGAAAGAGTCAACTTTGGAAGCAAGCTCGGTGTCATCTTGGCGACAGCCGGTTCGGCAGTCGGATTGGGCAACGTGTGGCGCTTCCCGTATATGACCGGCCAGAACGGCGGTGCTGCGTTCATCTTGATTTACGTCGCATGCGTGTTGCTGCTCGGCATCCCCTGCATGGTGAGTGAGTTCATAATAGGTCGTCACGGTGCATCTAACACGGCGCGTGCATACAGCAGCCTGGCTGACGGTAAGGCGTGGAAATACGTCGGCTACCTCGGTGTGCTCACCGGATTTCTCATCACTGGCTACTACGCTGTGGTGTCGGGATGGTGTCTGCAATACATCTTTGCGTCGCTGTTTGGCAATCTCAGCGGCGACCCAGAGTACATAAAGACCTACTTCGCCGACTTCTCGCAGTCGCCATTCCGTCCCGTGCTGTGGACCGTGGCTATACTCTTGCTCACCCATTTCGTGATAATCCACGGCGTGCGCGGCGGTATAGAGAAAGCCTCCAAGATGTTCATGCCCACGCTCTTCGTGCTGTTGGTCGTGGTGGTAGGAGCCTCTTGCCTGCTGCCTGGTGCAGGGAAAGGCATAAAATACTTGTTCTACCCCGACTTTTCGGTAGTCAACAAAGACGTGTTCCTTAACGCTCTCGGTCAGTCTTTCTACTCGTTGAGCATCGCTATGGGCTGCATCTGCACCTATGCGTCCTATTTTAGCCGCCAGACCAACCTCGTGCGGTCTGCCGTGCAAATCTCCATCATCGACACATTGATAGCCGTCTTGGCGGGCCTTATGATATTCCCGGCAGCCTTTGCCGTAGGCGTCAACCCCGATAGCGGACCATCACTCATCTTCATCACACTGCCCAACGTGTTCCAGTCAGCCTTCGCCGCCATGCCAGTGGTAGGCTATGTCGTGTCGCTCATGTTCTATGCGCTGCTCACCCTTGCCGCCATCACGTCGCTCATCTCCCTCCATGAGGTGTCGACCGCCTTCTTTTTCGAAGAGCTTAAAATCTCGCGCAAAGCCGGTGCCGCCATTGTCACCGTGTCGTGTTGCGTGATAGGCACATTCTGTTCGCTGTCGTTGGGCGCTGTCGACGGTCTCACGCTGTTCGGGAAACCCCTGTTCGACGTCTTCGACTTCGTCACCGGACAGGTCATGTTGCCCGTAGGCGGATTCTTTACCTGCCTCTTTATAGGTTGGTATGTGCCCAAAAAGCTGGTGCGCGACGAGTTCACCAACTGGGGAACAGTCAGCGGTCGACTCTTCACCCTATACCTGTTCTGCGTGCGTGTGGTCTGCCCGGTGTGCATACTGCTCATCTTCCTGCACCAGTTCGGCGTAATCTGAGAAAATAGTCCAGCCCCAATAATCTACAATGCAGTGCTGGTTCCACATGGCGCCAGCACATGATTAATCTACAACATACAAACAATGTCAAAATCGGAAAGAGGAAGTTTTGGAACAAAGATAGGCGTCATACTCGCCACAGCAGGCTCAGCGGTGGGTCTGGGCAACATCTGGCGCTTTCCCTATCTCACGGGTAAGGACGGCGGTGCTGCCTTTCTCGTAATCTATCTCGTGTGCGTCTTCGCGCTCGGCATACCCGGTATGATTGGCGAGTTCATAATAGGGCGCCACGGAGGGTCAAACGCTGCGCGCGCCTACTACAAGATGTCGGGAGGCAAACCCTGGTGGATTGTAGGCGCTGTGGGAGCACTCACGTCCACCATCATACTCGGTTTCTACGCCGTGGTGGCAGGCTGGTGTCTGCAATACCTCTATGCGTCGGTGGCAGGACAGCTCATCGGCGACGCCCATTATGTCGAAACCTACTTCCAGGAGTTCAGCACCGACCCCGTTAAGCCTGTGCTCTGCACCTTAGGGTTCATCCTTCTGACCCACGCGGTGGTGGTTAATGGTGTGCGCAACGGCATAGAGAAAGTGTCAAACCTCCTCATGCCCACGCTCTTCGTGCTGCTCATCATCATCGCCGTGGCGTCGTGCATGCTGCCAGGAGCATCGGAGGGCATCAGCTTCCTGTTCAAACCCGACTTCAGCAAGGTGGACAAAGACGTCATGCTCGACGCCCTCGGCCAGGCGTTCTTCTCATTGTCGATGGGCACCTCGTGCCTGTGCACCTACGCCTCATACTTCAGTCGCCAGACCAACCTCGGCAAGTCTGCCGTGCAGATAGCCGTGCTCGACACGCTGATAGCCATCATCGCCGGACTGATGATATTCCCCGCAGCGTTCTCCGTGGGCGTGAAGCCCGACAGCGGACCCTCGCTTATCTTCATCACCCTGCCCAGTGTGTTCAACCAGGCGTTCGCGTCGATGCCCGCCGTGGGCTATGTCATGTCGCTGTTGTTCTACGCCCTGCTGTCGTTGGCAGCCCTCACGTCCACCATTTCCATGCACGAGATAGGCACAGCCATGATATATGAAGAGCTGCACATCACCCGCAAGAGTGGCGCATGGATTCAGACGGGCGTGTGTTGCGCCATCGGTGTGGTCTGCACCCTGTCGTGCGGCGCCGTAGACTGGCTCGTTATCGGCGGCAAGTCCGTGCTCGACTGCTGCGACTACCTCACCGGTCAGCTGCTCATGCCCATCAGTTCGTTCCTCACATGCCTGTTTGTAGGCTGGTATGTACCGTCCAAATTGGTGCGCGACGAGTTTACCAACCACGGCACAGTGTCGGCGTTTTTCTTCCGCGCCTTCCTCTTCTGCGTGCGTTTCGTCTGCCCCGTCGGCATAGCCATCATATTCTTGCACCAGTTAGGGGTGATATAATCTGACGACCACTTCAATCTATAGACACACCCACGAGGACTGGCATGGCAGCCCCATGTTTCTCCTCGACAAAACTACTACTACTCCAACACATTATGTTCAAGGAACTGTTCTACCTTCAGAAGAACGACCGGCGCGCACTCATCGTGTTTCTCGCCATAGGCATAGCGGTGCTCTCTGCCGTCGCACTGTCAGGAGTGGGTGACACTACCAACGACGCTCCCGCTGCCGACACGCTGTCTGCCACCGCCAGACGCGGCACATACGGCTACGGCGCAGGGCGCTATCACGACCGCCAGGGCGCCACACGACCGACTGCCACAGACGCACCGCCGACCTATGCCGTGCCTGTCGCGACGCCCGAACGTTTCTCCTTCGACCCCAACACCGCCGACAGCACACAGCTGTTGAGGCTCGGACTCAGCCCGTGGCAGGTGCGTGGCATCTACCGCTACCGCGCAAAAGGCGGCGTCTACCGCCACCCCACCGACTTTGCGAGGGTCTATGGGCTGACGCTGAAGCAATATCGCGAACTCGAACCCTACATACACATCAGCCCCGACTATCGTCCTGCCGCCGCGACCGTGGTCACATCAGCCGCGCATGCCGCCTCCGCACAGGGCGCCGCACGCCGCGACACGGTGCGCTACCCCGTGAAACTGCGCCCCACGCAGCGCATCTTGCTCAACCGCAGCGACACCTCCATGCTGAAACGAGTGCCAGGCATCGGCAGCTACTACGCCCGCCGCATAGTGGACTACCGCGAACGGCTCGGCGGCTACCACAGCGCCAATCAGCTGCTCGAGATTGAAGGCATGCCCGAAGAGGCGCTGGCGTATATCGAAATCGACGCCGTGGCGCTGCGACGCATCAACATCAACCGCCTGACGCTGGCGCAACTGCGTCGCCACCCCTACATCAGCCACTTTCAGGCGCGTGCCATCGTGGACTACCGCCGACTGAAAGGTCCGCTCACCAGCCTGCGGCAGCTCTCCGCGTTGCCCGACTTCACGGCAGAAGACATAGAGCGTCTGCGCCCCTATGTGGAGTTTTGAATTGTCCGTTCAATAATAAACATAAGTTTCGCATGCCTATGGCATGCTGATAGTTGACAAGTTGACGAGTCAACAAGCTGCTTCTAAGGCTTGTCAATAGTCGTTTTGACGAGTCTGAATATAAAGCTAATAGCTTGTGTACTCGTCAACTTGTTTACTGACAGCAAGTTGAAAACTTGCGAAACTTAAATAATAAACAGATTATCATATATGCAAAAGACAGAATTTGAGAAGATGCGCTCGTCAGAGCTATACTGCTTCGAAGACAGCCAAGTGTGGGAGAGCATAAAGCGCGCCAACACCCTGTGTGCGCGTTTCTCTGCCCTCACGCTGTCGTCACCCGACTACCGCGAGGTGGTGGAACAGCTCATACCAGGGCTGCCAAAGTCGTCGATGGTCACACCACCGTTTCGCTGCGACCACGGCTCGGGCATCGTGATAGGCCACGACACGTTCATCAACTACGACTGCATAATGCTCGACGGCGGCTACATACGCATCGGAAACCACTGCAAGATAGGCCCGCGCTGCAGCTTCTACACGCCGCAGCACCCCATCGACTACGTAGAGCGCATGCAGCCCGTAGAGACCTGTCTGCCCATCACCATTGGCGACAACTGCTGGCTGGGTGGCGGCGTGACGGTGTGTCCGGGCGTCACCATCGGCGACCGTTGCATCATAGCGGCAGGCAGTGTGGTGGTGCGCGACATACCGTCTGACTCGCTCGCCGCAGGCAATCCTGCCGTGGTGAAACGCCATTTGGGCTCTTTGACAAAATGATAGCACCCTTTTGGGCTTGCCAAAGGGCCGTAGTGACGACGTCAAAGGGCCGTAGTGACAAGCCAAAAGGGCCGTAGTGGGAAAGTCGCGCGGCTTTTAACATGTGTTAAGAATTGGCGTCACTTATGGCGAAGAAATTATAGCAAAATGTCAGCAAAAGCCCCGCCTCGCTTACTTTCTGATTTGGCGCCTTCGTGGTGCAGCACTATAAAAACTGTGACGGCGCGTCACCCTCGTGACGGTGGTGGCGCGAGTTCCATTTCTTTATGTTCTTTTATACAGAAAAAGAGATTGGTTTGTGCGCGACAGGTGCGAGTAAAGCGACAATTGTTGCGTTTTAATTTGCTCATTTCAAAATAATTGGCTAACTTTGCAAATATCAAGTAGGGAAAACAAGTATATTACATATTAACATCGAGGACCGAATATATGGAATTCCGGCAGAAGGAAAAAGTGCCGGAATTCTTTATTTTTTTGTCCCCATAAAAACTTATTTAAAAACAAATTTTATTATGGCTTACATGTCACAAGAAGGCTACGACAAACTCGTGGCTGAGTTGAAGCAGCTCGAAACCATCGAGCGCCCGAAGGCATCGGCCGCTATTGCAGAGGCCCGTGATAAAGGTGATTTGAGTGAGAACTCGGAGTATGACGCCGCTAAAGAGGCACAGGCACATCTGGAGGACAAGATCAACAAAATAAAGACTGCCATCGCCGAGGCAAAAATCGTCGATGTGTCGAGACTGAGCACCGACTGTGTGCAGATCATGTCAAAGGTGGAGATGACCAATATGGCCAACAACGCCAAGATGACCTATACCATCGTGAGCGAGAACGAGGCAGACCTGCGTGCTGGCAAGATTTCCATCACCACACCCATCGCCAAAGGTCTGCTCAACAAGAAGGTGGGCGACGTGGTAGAAATTAAGATTCCGCGCGGCGTGATAAACCTCCGTGTGGACAAGATTACGCTCGAGGCGTAACACCACCGCACTGTCATAAGACGGGGCGGTGTACCGCGTGACGCGCTGTCGCAGCAGTCACGAAGCGCTGTCGCAGCAGTCATGAAGCGCTGTCGCGACAGTCGTGAAGCGCCGCTTCAGATGCCTTGCCGCGGCGCTCCGCTTGTCATGGCGACCTGTCGCAGATATAGCGCTGCTCCGCTTCGTCTTCAAACACAAAGCAAAACAATTAACTTCAATAGAGAGCAATATGGATATTTTTTCTAAAATCGCAGCCGGTGAGATACCGAGCTACAAGTGTGCTGCCGACGACCGCTTCTATGCGTTCCTTGACATCAACCCGTTGGTGAAGGGCCACACGCTGGTCATTCCCCGTCGAGAAGTAGACTACATATTCGATATGGACGACGATGAGATTGCCGCCTTCCAGGTGTTTGCCAAGAAAGTGGCTGTAGCCATCAAGCGTGCCTTCCCATGTGTGAAGGTGGGCGAGGCAGTGCTCGGTCTGGAGGTGCCCCACGCACATATCCATCTTGTGCCTATGCAGAGCGAGAAGGACATGAACTTCTCCAACCCCAAGCTCAAACTTACCGAAGAAGAGTTCCGCGAGATAGCTGCAAAGATATCTGCTGAATTTGAAAAAATTTAGCTCTTTAAAGGTAAAAAAGGGCTTTTAAAGGTAAAAAGGTAAAAAGGTAAAAAGGTAAAACGACCTCTTATAAAGATAGAAGGAACCTTTAAGGGTAAAAAAAGTAAGAGGGTAAAAAGGTAAAACGACCTCTTGTTAAAAATAGAAAGAACCTTTAAGGGTAAAAAAGTAAGAGGGTAAAAAGGTAAAAAACATTGCCTCAAATATTAAATTAGGCTTGTTATAGA
Organism: Prevotella sp.; assembly: GCA_022788105.1. Taxonomy (GTDB): domain Bacteria; phylum Bacteroidota; class Bacteroidia; order Bacteroidales; family Bacteroidaceae; genus Prevotella. The sequence goes on from JALEVZ010000103.1 coordinate 17,090, forward strand.
ATAGAAAGAAGGGCTGACGCCAAAGAGATTTGATTAGCATCTCTCCACGGCGTCAGCCCTTTTTTTACCTTTTTACCCTTTTACTTTTTTACCTTTAAAAGCCCTTTTTTACCTTTAAACATATTTCTCCCCCTTCTTTATCTGCACTTCGTTGACGAATTTGCGTACCAAAGCCGAGGAGTCTTCCTTCTTACAGATGAGTAATACGTTGTCTTTCTCTGCCACGATGAATCCGTCGAGGCCGTTGATGACAGCTATCTTGTCTTTCGGGAGCTTTATCACGTTGCCGTGAGCGTTGTCTATCATCACCTCGCAGTCTATCACTACGTTGTCGCCGTCGCCCTTCTGCATAGCCTCATAGATGCTGTGCCATGTGCCGAGGTCTGCCCATCCGAAGTCACATTTCATCACATACACGTTGTCAGACTTCTCCAGTATGCCGTTGTCGATAGACAGATTGGGGTATGCCGGGAAGTTCTCGTTAATGAAGTTGTTCTCTTCTTCGGGTGTGAAGTCGGGCTTCATCTCGTCGAAGTTGCGCAGCACGGCAGGCAGAAGTTTGCAGAAGCACTCGAAGCAGTAGCGTGCGTTGGAGAGGAACAGGCCCGTGTTCCAATAGAATTCGCCGCTGTCCATAAACACTTTCGCAAATTCTCGGTCGGGCTTCTCGGTGAACGACTGCACGCGGTAGACGTCGTTGGCAGCGCGTTCGCCAAGCTGTATGTAGCCGTAGCCAGGCTCGGGACGTGTCGGCTTCACGCCCATGGTGAGCAGACAGTTGTTTGCACTCACGAAGTCGAGGCCCTCCTGCACGTTTGCAATGAACGCCTCCTCGTTTTGTACCGCCTGGTCTGACGGACTGATGATGATGCTCGCGTCGGGGTTGAGGTGCATGATGCGGTGTGTAGCCCATGCTGCGCTCGGTGCCGTGTTGCGGTGTATCGGCTCTGCCAGTATGCGTTCGCGCGGCACTTGTGGCAGTTGTTCGCGTACGAGGTCGAGGTAGCTGATGTTTGTATTTATGAAGATGTGGTCTTCAGGCATTATTTTTGCGAAGCGGTCGTAGGTCTGTTGCAGCTGTGTGCGACCGCTACCGAAGAAGTCGATGAATTGTTTCGGGAAACTCTCCCGGCTCGTGGGCCACAGTCGACGACCCTTTCCTCCGGCGAGTATTACGCAATAGTAATTGCTGTTTTCTTTCATTTCAGACTTGGTTTTTATTGTGTTCACGAAATTACAAATATAAAACGACAGAGCCAAGACTTTATTGTAATTTTAAAATCATTTAAGTTTCGCAAGTCCTCGACTTGCTGTCAGTAAACAAGTAGACGAGTAAACAAGCTGTTTGCCTTATGGCTCCATGCTCGCCCAAACCACTATTGATGAGTCTTGGTAGCAGCTTGTCTACTTGTTAACTTGTCTACTATCAGCATGTATTGGCCCTGTCGCCCTTTTGTTCGTGCGGTGTTTACTGTCGCTTTATGAGGCGGTTCTTCACCAATATGTCTATGGTGGCGTCGTGGATTTGTTGCAGGTGGTCTGCCATGTCGTCCCATCCCGTGTTTCGTGCGAGGGCTGTGAGGTCGCGGTAGACGCCCATTGCCACCGGCACCAACGTGGTGTCGCGGAGCCGCAGCGTGCGTTGCGTCGTGAGAGTGTCAAACAGCTGTAGCGACTCTGCTATGGCGGCGGCGTCGCGAAGGAGTATTAGCGCCTTCACTTTCGTTGATAGCAAGCCTATGAAGTTGCCCACTGCCTTCACCGAGTCGGGTTGTATCTCCAGCGCACGGAGCAGTTGTCGCTCTCCCTCGTCTATCTCTGCCATTACAGATTGGCGGTCGCTGCCCTTTGAAAGCAGGAAGTTGGCGATGGCATTGCATATCAGCGCCATGTCGCGCATGCACTTCTCGTTGTCGGGGGCGGCGTCGAGGGCGGCGCTGTAGGTCTGCTTCGCTTCGCGTAGATAGCGTTCGGCGGTGTCGTAGTGCCCCAACTGCGCCAGCGACTTGCCGTAGATCTCTTGCAGACAGGCGAGCAAGCCGCGGTCGGTGTCGCTGTTGGTGTGGCGCTCTGCTACGGTCTGTAGCGTGCGTGCTGCCAGGTTGCAGACGTCTTCGTGGCGGTGGTCTTCGCTCAGCATGAGTGTCTGGTTGTATGTGCTCAGCAGGAGGTCGTTGACGATGGTGCCTGTCGGGTTTGCCTTGTATAGGCGTTCGAACATGGCATACGCCTTCTTGAAGCACGGTTCTGCCTGCCGGCGGTTGTGCATCACCATGTAGAAGAGTCGTCCCGTCTCGTCCACGGCGCCAGCATAGCGGCGTGCCGCCTCCATGTTGTCGGCGTTGAGGCGATATGCTTCGTATGTAGCGAACTCGTGACGCTTGTTGTAGAACATCATGGAGTGGAGGTCGCCGTGCTGCTCGTAGGTGTATGCCATGGCGTGATAAGCCAGCGAATAGCCTTGCACCACAAGCACATCGCTCAGTCCGAGACCCTTCATCATGGCTATGGCGCTTTGTAGCTGTTGCATGATGTGGTCGTCGTTGCCGTCTTGTTTCTTGTTTTTCTGCTCCTCAAGGGCGTAGTCTGACATGCTGCACAGCATGTAGAAGGTCACTTGCAGACGCATCGCCTGCATCGATCCGAAGCCGCTACTGTGGGTCATGAACGCCTGGTGTTCGGTTCGCAGCATGTAGTAGCACATGTCGGCGAGCTGCGCACAGTTGTGGTTGGGTATGTGAACCATCATGGAAACGTATGCCAAGAGGTAGTCGTTCATGGCGAGCAGCGTCGCCTCGTCTTTGGTTTTGGGGTACAACCCCATAAGCTTGTGGCCGTAGTCTATGCGTCTGACGATGTCGTCGGTGCTCTTTGCCCGTATGCCTGCTTCCACTGTGTGGGCGCGGATGGCTGTCATGTCGGTGCGGTTGCTGTCGAGTGTCGATGGCACTGCGGCAAGACAGGCGGCTGCTTTGTCGCTGTCGCCGTGCAGGTAGAGCCATGTCTCTGCTGCCTCTATGGCTTTGGCTTCTTCGGTCGGGGCTTCGTTTGCTTCTTCGGTTGGGGCTACGCTTGCTTCTGTTTCAGCTTTGTTGACTTTTGCTCCAGCTTCGTCTGCTTCTCCCATTGGTGCTTCTTCGCCTCCCCTCAAGCCTTCATATTCTGGCGTTGGGGGTGTCAGCGCGCCGTCAAACAGCATGTTTCCTGGTGCCACCTCGGCCAGCAGACGGTCTATCTCGCGTGCTTCTGCCTCCAAAGTCTCTGCTACGTAGGTGTCGCAGGTTCTCATTCGTCCGGCGAGTTGCATGAGTGGACGAATGCGGTAGAACACCTTGAAGGTCCATTCGGGCTGATTCAGCGTCTGAGAGATGTACATACGGTCAGCGAATGTGTCCTTGTCCTGCGCCTGTTCGGTGGTGGCGTAGATGGCGGTAAGTTCTCTCATGTCTCTTATGAGGTCGGTGCGGCACTCTTTAAACACTATGTTCTGCATAAGATTAAGCCCGTAGTCGGTCCACGCCGCCATGTCTTCGCGGCGCAAATCGTCGGTGCGGAACGGGTCGGCAGGGGCGTTTCCCTCTGTCGTGGCGGTGCCGTTGTCTGCTGTAGGGGCGATTTTGTCTGCACTATCGTGCCAGATGCTTGCGGCAATGAATATCGCACGTGCCACTGCTTCGCCGTAGCCGTGTTCTTCAGCGTGCTCAAGGAAGCTGACAAGCAGCCAGTTTGTCCATGCCCATGCGGTCTGCATGTCGCCGGAGCGGTACAGACTCTCGGCGAAGAGAGCCTGCATGCGTGGCAGCGTGGCGCCCATTTCGGGTTGCGACTCCATGTCGTTGAACGTCTTGACGAGTGCTGCTCCCATCTTCGCTGCTGTGTATGTGGCGCCGCCACGGAGCATGTTCTCCATGACTTCAATCACCAGTTCCGTCGTCGCCTCAGGCTGTCGAGCGGCGGTATGTGCCAGCCAGTGCTCCACATGGTTCCACCGTTGCGTCGCCAGATTGCCCAGAGCGTAGACGGTGGAGCGTCGCAGCGCCCGCTCTTTGTTCTTCACCACGATGTCGGCAATGTCTTCTGACATGGTCTTCAGTGCCAGATAGGGCAGCTCGCGCAGTGCCACGCTGTCGAGACTGTTGTGCTCTGCCACTATGCGTAGCCACGCTGTGACTCTTCCCAACAGTGGGTTTATCGCTTCGCCAGCCGTCATCACCACCTCAATGCGGAAGTCGCTGTAAGCAAAATCGACCGTGCCGCTCGACTCGTTTATAGAGAGCAGCGGTCCTAAGTAGCTCTTTAGCTCCGCCCATTTCAGTCCGTCCCACTCGTCATCCATCAGCACTTGCAGGTCGCTCTCGCGCAGTCCGAACTCGCTTATGGCTATATATCTCAGCACCTTCAGCCCGAAGTCGAGGTCGAAGAAGTCGCGTCCCTCTGCGAGTAGGGTGGAGAAAAGTTTTGTCGGCAACACATCGGCAGCGTCGACCAGCTCTACCAGCGAGTTTTGTATCTTCATTTCGTCGCTGCTTTCGCTTCGTCCGCGCTGCGCTTCAAAGTATGAGGCGTTGAGCAACACGAGTCGTCGCACCATCATTACGTCCCACAGCGGTATTGCAGATGGTCGAATCTTACCCTCAACCTTATTTATCAGCGCGTCCATCACAGCCTGTGGCAGCTGCTTACCGACCTGTCGCAGTCGGCGTTGCACCAGTGCCAGCGCGTCGTCGGGTGCCAATGGTCTTATCGCCACAGTGTCGACGCCTTCCATTCCATACTCGTCGGCAGTAGACGAGGTGCATATCACCACCGTGTTGTCTGGTATCCACGTCGTGTCGGCTATCTGTTGCCAGTCGTCGATGGCGTCGACGTCGTCGATGAGCAGTACGTTGCGTCTGCCGTCAGCGGCGAATGTGCGTCCCAACATGTGGGCGAGCAGTCCAAATTCCTCCTCGGTGTTGGCGCCACAATAGTGTTTTGTCGGGCGCCGACGGTCTGCCAGCCAACATTTCAGTGGCGTCTCGGCGCGGCTGTCAGTGTCGCTTCGGTCGGCAAAATAGATGTAGGGCATATACCCTTCGCGCTCTTCCAACCATGCGTAGAGCCTACATAGCAGCGCCGTCTTGCCGAGTCCGTCGTTGCCTGCCACCATAAGCAGCGCCCGGTCGTGTCTGTCGATATATTCGTTGAGCCACTGTAGCCAGTCCTCGCGGCCGCAGAACAGTCGGTTGCTCGCCTCCACGTGTTGCAGAGTGAGTGCGTTGAGCTGTTCAAACTCGTCTTCATGGTTGTCGCTGGAGTCTTCGCTCTCGTAGAGAAGAATCTCCTGTACCAGCGCCGTGGATAAGAAATTGACCAGCTCATCAAGCCCCGTCAGACGCTGACCGTCCCATCCGCAGCCGTAGCTCATCACGTTGTGGTCGAGCCGATGGGTGTGCATGGTGTCGGCAATCTTGCCTTTCAGCTCCGCAAGATGCTGCCGTGCCACGCCGTTTGTCTCACAGTATTGGCTGCGATGGGTGCTATCCATCTGCTCATAGACGTCGTCGCGTCGGAAGCAGAAGAAGCTTCGCTGCAGACTGTCGGTGTCCATCAGCGCGCCGAAGAGTATCTCAAGCTCCGTCACACTGCGTGCCTGCTGCGTCTCTCCGTTAATAAACATGCGCTCACCCGCGTCCATTCCGTCGACGATGGCGTCCCAACTCTGCTGCGTCGGCACCCATCCGTAGCGGTCGCCGAGCAGTGCTACGAAGAACGGTCGTGACTCCTGGATGCTGTTAAGACACTCGCGCAGCACATGGTTCTCACGTTCTGCCTCTGGCACCTGTTGCGTATTAACGCCCCATCTGAGGTCTATGAAGTCAACATTTATGCCGTGCGGCTTCAGCTGTTGTGCCACAGTAGGGCGTACACGGTTCATTATGGCGTCGCGTTCGGCGTCCATATCGCGGAACGTACTGCTCAGAAAGATCTTGATGTACTTTGTCTTTGAAGAAGCTGTCATGTCAGTTGTCAGGTTGATGGTTAAACAGAGACGCTGCAATCGCAGGCTGTAGTAGTTGTCTTGCCGGCGGCAATTAATTGTCTTGCAGGCTGTAATTAATTGTCTTGCCGGCTATAATTAATTGTCTTTGGGCGGCAATCTTCGCCTCGCCGTAGCCCAATGTTGTGTCGGCTATAGGTGCAAATATATGAAAAAAAATCCATACGGCATGTTTTTCGGTTCAAAATCATAATAAATGAGGATTGTGGAAGCGGACTTATAGCCGTAACTTTGCACTCGCTTTAGAATATGATGGCAGCCCAAACTGTATAAATTGGCAGCTGGAAACACATAATACGGCAGTAAGATTAATATAAGATTAAGACAAGAAACATAAGAGATAATCGATAGACACATATAGGTTAATCGATAAACACATATAGGTTAATAAACAGACACACATAAGATAGAAGAAAGAATGAACATCAGACCCACACTCGTAAGCACACTCCTCCTCACCCTGTCGGCCAACATTGTGACCGCAGCGCCACATGTCCCCAGCAAGAACGACACCTATCGCGGCAGCGCTACGACCGTCTTTGGCGGCGGCGCCACGACCATCTTTGGCGACACATCGCGTGTCTTTGACATCGACGAAGTGGTGGTTGCCGTGCAGCCAAAGGAGCAATACCGTCTGCGTTTGCAGCCCCTCAGCTCCACATCGCTTGCTGCTGGCCAGCTCAGTAGCCTCCATGCCACCGACCTGCGGCAGTTGTCAGCCTACGTACCGTCGTTTGTCATGCCCGAATATGGGTCGCGTTACACGTCGGCGATGTACGTCCGCGGCATCGGATCGCGCATAAACAACCCCGCAGTAGGCATCTATAGCGACGGCGTGCCAGTCATGAGCAAGTCTGCCTACAACATGCACTTCTACCAGACCGAGCGTGTCGACGTGCTGCGTGGGCCGCAGGGCACCATCTACGGACAAAACACCGAGGGCGGATTGGTAAGAATGTATTCGCGCAACCCGTTCGACTATCAAGGTACCGACATATCGCTTGGCGTCGGCACACGCTTCACCCGCACCGCCGAGGCAGCCCATTACGCCCGGCTTAGCGACCGCGTGGCGTTGTCGTTAGCCGCTTTCTACAACGGACAGAACGGTTATCTGCGCAACGCCCACACCGACCGCCGCGCCGATAGTGGCGACGAGACTGGCAGCCGTCTACGCCTTATGCTGCGCCCCACGTCGCGTCTGTCGCTCGACTTCACCGCCGACTGGCAGTACACACGTCAGCGTGGCTTCGCCTATGGAGAGCTTAGCCCTGCCGACGGCACCGTGGCGCAGCCCTCCACCAACTATCCTGGCAGCTACAAACGTAACATGTTGCTCACTGGCATGCACCTCGGCTACCGCGCCAACGCCCTCGAACTCCACTCCACCACGTCGTGGCAGCTGCTGCGCGACGACATGTTGATGGACCAAGACTACACCTCCACCGACTACATGCACCTCACCCAGCGACAGCTCCACAACGCTTTTACAGAAGAGTTTGCCGTGAAGAGCACCACCTCGCGCCGTTGGCGTTGGACCACGGGCGCCTTTTTCTCTTACCAGTGGCTCAAGACCGACGCTCCCGTCAGCTTTGGCGAGGGCATAACCGCCCCCATATCGTCGGCTCTGCAGCGCGTGATGTACAACTCAATAGTAGGCTCTATGGCGCAGACCATGATGGCAGGAGGCATGCCAGAGGCTGTGGCGATGGCGCAAGCAAAGTCTATCGTCGACGGACGCGGTGGCGTTAGCGTGGCTGCCGACATGCAGGTGCCCGGCGTGTTCCGCACCCCGCAGCTCAACTTCGGACTCTTCCACGAGTCGAGTCTGCACCTCACCGATCGCCTGGTGGCAACACTTGGTTTGCGTTACGACCTCAATCGTGTGGAGATAGCCTACAACACACGTGCCGTGATGACCCTCAACGCCCGTGTGATGGGTACCGAGGCAACTCATTATGTGGCGTCTGCACTCGACCACAGTGCCCACAACGCCTACAACCAGCTGCTGCCGAAGGTGGGACTGACGCTCACCGTCGACGAGAGTGGTAGCAATATATACGCCACTGCGAGCAAAGGCTATCGCTCAGGAGGCTTTAACATACAGATGTTCTCAGACATATTGCAGACCGAACTCATGGCAAACGCGCGCCACGGACAGCAGGGCGACTACGATGTGCCGCACACCTCTGCCGACTACGAACGTGTAAACAACACCATAGCCTATAAGCCTGAGACCAGCTGGAACTACGAACTCGGTGCCCATCTCAACATGGCGGGCGGCGCACTACACCTCGACCTCGCCGCCTACTACATGCAGGTGCGCAACCTGCAGCTCTCGGTCATGGCGGGCGACTACGGCTTTGGACGCATGATGGTGAACGCAGGCCGCAGCCGCAGCTGTGGCGTGGAGGCGGCGCTACGTGGCTCTGCCTTTGACAACCGCCTGAGTTGGTCTGCCACCTACGGCTTGACCCACGCCACCTTCCGCGACTACACCGACAGCCAGAAGGTCGATGGGCAGCTCGTCACCGTCGACTACCGCGGCCGCCGCGTGCCGTTCGTGCCGATGCACACCATCGGTGGCGCCGCCGACTACACCCTCCCGTTCGCCCACGGCGTCTGCGAGTGGCTGCGTTTCGGTGCCAATCTCACCGCGCAGGGCAGCACCTATTGGGACGAAGCCAACCTCTATCGCCAAAAGATGTATGCCGTGGTAGGCGCACATGCCGACATCAAGGTCGGCGCTGCCACCGTGAGCCTGTGGGGTCGCAACCTCACCAACACCCGCTACAACACCTTTGTCATAGGCAGCGCTGCCACTGGCACAACCAAATATTTCGCACAGCGCGCATGGCCCATACAGGTTGGCGTAGACCTGAAGCTCAGTTTCTGATGCGGCGGTGGCGGTGTGCTTTTTCCACGTTGCGGCGGAGGCAAATCGAAAACCTCCGTTGCAAGGGAGGAAGAAATAAGATTCAAATAAAGAAGAAATAAGATTCAAATAAAGAAGCCATAAAGTTTGAACGAAGAAACCAGACGATTGAAAAATTGAATGATTTGTAATGAAAAATTGAATAAGACTTGTTGAAAAAACGAAAGGGCTGTGGTGACAAAATGAAAGGGCTGTAGTGACGTTGCGAAACGGGCCCTTTGGCGTTGTCACTACGGCCCTTTGGCGACGTCATTAGGGCCTAATGAGAAAGCCGCGGGATTTTTAACAGGTGTTAACAAAGCGGTAAAGCAAAAACCGCTAAAACATAGCAAAATGTCGCCCAATTAGCGTTTTGCGTGACATTATGTTGAACATGATATTTATGCAAAGCCCTATTGTGTCTTGCATAAATATACACCTTAAACCCACGGTGCTGCTCCTACATCAGCAAATCGCCGTGTTTTTGAAAAAAGAGAGGTGTGTAACACCTTATTATAGAATAAAAACAGTAACTTTGCACGGTTTTTTTAAGACAAGGCAGAGATGCCAGCATGAATAAATTTACAACAACTCTAAAACAAACGACTACAGTAGCCGATGAACGCAACATCGCCTCATATCATTGACATAACCCACGTGTCGAAAGCTTTCGGTGAGAAGAAGGCTCTCGACGACATCAACCTTTACGTAAGGAAAGGCGAGTTTATGACCATACTCGGCCCGTCGGGCTGCGGCAAGACCACCCTTTTGCGACTTCTTGCCGGCTTCGAGAGCGCCACGGAGGGCGAGATTAAGCTCGGAGGACGTGACATCACCGACGTGCCGCCGCACCGCCGACCCGTCAACACGGTGTTTCAGAAATACGCACTGTTTCCCCATCTCAACGTGTTTGACAACATCGCATTCGGCCTGAAGCTCAAAAACACACCGAAAGACACCATCGTGCAGAAGGTGAAAAACGCCCTGCGCATGGTGAACATGAGCGACTACGAATATCGAGACGTAAACTCTCTCTCCGGCGGACAGCAGCAGCGCATAGCCATCGCGCGTGCCATCGTCAACGAGCCAGAGCTGCTTCTGCTCGACGAACCCCTCGCCGCGCTCGACCTGAAGATGCGTAAGGACATGCAGTTAGAGCTTAAACAGATGCACGACCGCCTCGGCATAACGTTTGTCTACGTCACCCACGACCAGGAAGAGGCGCTCACACTGAGCGACACCGTGGTCGTGATGAGCAACGGACGCATACAGCAGATCGGCACACCGACCGACATTTACAACGAGCCAGCTAACGCATTTGTCGCCGACTTCATAGGCGAGAGCAACATAATGGATGGCGTCATGCGTCACGACTGCCTCGTCAGCGTGGCAGGAAGCGAGCTGCCGTGCGTCGACAAAGGGTTTGCACGCGACGAACAGGTAGATGTGGTCATCCGTCCCGAAGACATAGAGGTGAGCACCGACACAGAGCATGCGCAGTTTAAGGCACGTGTCACGTCGAGCATATTCAAGGGCGTTCACTACGAGATGCTTGCCGAAAGTGACAGCGGCTACGAGTTCCTCATGCAGAACTACAAACACTTTGCAGTAGGTCAGACCGTAGGCCTCTGCGTAGCACCCGACAACATACACATCATGCGCAAGGAGCGCACTGCCAACGTGCTCGACGCCGTGCTCAAGGGAGACACGCTCCAGGTGCTCGGCGTGGAGTACAGACTCGACACGCTCACGGCGCTCAACACCCAGCCTGAGGTGCAGGCTCTCGCCGCCGACGGACACAGCCACGACCTGCAGGTGCGCGTAGCGTTTGGCGACATAGTGCTCTTCGACAACGAGCAGGAGGGCACCTTCACCGGCGACGTAGACTTCATCTTGTACAAAGGCAACCACTACCACCTCACCGTAAGTACCGACTGGGGCGAGAAACTATATGTCAACACGCAAGACCAGTGGGACCTCGGCGACCACGTGGCCATCACCGTGCCGCCCGACGCCATAATGTTTGACCATGCGCTCGACGCAGACTGACACACCGACCTACTATAATGAGTAAAATAACACGATTTCTTTCTTCGCGCAAGAGCTGGACTATACCTTACGCAGTGTTTGCAGCCGTGTTTGTGGTGCTGCCCCTGCTGCTCATCGTGGCGTTTGCGTTCACCGACGAGAACGGCGCCTTCACGCTCGCAAACTTCTCCAAGTTCCTCAGCCATCCAGAGGCAATCAACACCTTTATCTACTCCATAGGCATAGCGTTTGCCAACACTCTCATCTGCATACTGTTGGGTTATCCCGCAGCGTGGATACTGTCGCAGACACACATGCGCCACGCCTCGACGGTGGTCATGCTGTTTGTCTTGCCCATGTGGGTCAACATATTGGTGCGCACGCTCGCCACAGTGGCGCTGTTCGACTTCGCCGACATACCGTTGGGTGAGGGAGCGCTGCTCTTCGGCATGGTCTACAACTTCATTCCGTTCATGATCTACCCCATCTACAACACCCTTCAGAAGCTCGACCGCAGCTATGTAGAGGCTGCCGAAGACCTCGGCGCCACACCCCTGCAGCAGTTTCTGAAGGTGGTGCTGCCGCTGTCGATGCCCGGAGTGGCAAGCGGCATACTCATGGTGTTTATGCCTACCATCTCCACCTTTGCCATTTCAGAACTGCTGACGATGAACAACATAAAGCTGTTTGGCACCACCATACAGGAAAACGTCAACAACTCAATGTGGAACTACGGCGCCGCACTGTCGCTCATCATGCTGTTCCTCATCGGCGCGTCAATGCTGTTTGCCGCTGACGACAACCAGACAGAGAAAGGAGGGGTGAGATGAGACCAAGCCTGTTAAAGCAAGTGTTCTGCCAGGGCTACCTCTGGCTGCTGCTCCTGCTGCTCTATTCGCCCATCATCATCATAGTGGTGTTCTCGTTTACAGAGGCTAAGGTGATGGGCAACTGGACGGGCTTCTCGCTGAAGCTCTACCGCAACCTGTTCGTCGACGGCACTCACCACTCGCTGACGGCGGCACTCATCAACACCGTCACCATAGCGCTCATCACCGCCACGGTGTCTACCGTCTTCGGCACCATCACCGCCATAGGCATACACAACCTGCGGTCGCGGTCGCGACGTGCCATCTCTTTCGTCAACAACATACCCATTCTCAACGGCGATGTCATCATCGGCATATCGCTGTTTTTGCTGTTCATAACGCTCGGCATACCTCAGGGCTACGTCACGGTGGTGCTGTCGCACATCACGTTCTGCCTGCCGTACGTCATACTGAGCGTCATGCCGCGCCTGAAACAGATGAACCCCAACCTCTATGAGGCAGCACTCGACCTCGGCGCGTCGCCCATGCAGGCGCTGCGCAAAATCATTATACCTGAGATTCTGCCGGGCATGGTGTCGGGATTTATGCTTGCCGTTACCATGTCGATAGACGATTTCGCCGTCACCATATTCACCATTGGCAACGAGGGCCTTGAGACGCTGTCGACATATATTTACGCCGACGCGCGCAAGGGAGGTCTCACGCCAGAGCTGCGACCCCTGTCCACCATCATATTTGTCGTGGTGCTCGTCATGCTGGTGATGATAAACCGAAGAAAGAGCACCTCGCAGGTGAAGAAATAACAACCCTAACCATCATGTCAGACAACACAACCACACACTGCACACACCTCACATGCTCTGCCGCCACACACGTGGCAGCGGTGCGACAGGCTGTGGGCGCACTGCTGGCGTTGCTCGGCGCGCTGCTGCTTACGGGCTGCACGTCGGGCGAACCGCGCACGCAGATATTGAAGATATATAACTGGGCAGACTACATTGACGAAGATGTGCTTGCCAATTTCCCCTCGTGGTATGAGCAACAGACGGGCGAAAAGGTGCGCGTCATATATCAAACGTTCGACATAAACGAGATAATGCTCACCAAGATAGAGCGCGGACACGAAGACTACGACGTGGTTTGTCCCTCCGAATACATCATAGAGCGCATGCTGCGCAAAGACCTCTTGCTGCCGATAGACTCCACCTTCGGCAAGACACCTAACTACATAAAGAACGTGTCGCCATACATCACACGACAAATCGACGCCACCAGCATCGACGGACGCATAGCACACCGCTACGCCGTGGGATATATGTGGGGCACATGCGGCATACTCTACAACACCGCACACGTGCCACGCGCCGACGCCGAGACCTGGGGCACGCTGTGGAACAGCAAGTACAAGGGTAAGTTGCTTATGAAAGACTCGTACCGCGACTCCTACGGCACGGCGCTGATATGGGCGCACCGACGCGACATTGCTGCAGGCAGACTGACGGTGCCGCAGCTCATGAACGACTATTCGCCTGCTGCCATCGCCACCGTGGAGCAGTGGCTGAAGGCGCTGAAGCCCAACATAGAGGGCTGGGAGGCAGACTTCGGCAAAGAGACCATGACCAAAGGCAAGGCATATCTGAACATGACGTGGAGCGGAGATGCTGTCTGGGCGATAGACGAGGCACAGCGCGTGGGCGTCAGTCTCGGCTACGAGGTGCCGCGCGAGGGTAGCAATGTGTGGTTTGACGGATGGGTAATACCCAAATATTCGCGCAACCCGAAGGCGGCAGCATACTTCATAAACTACCTCTGTCAGAGCAAAGTGGCAATAGCCAACATGGAGACGACGGGCTATGTGAGCAGCGTGGCGACACCTGAGGTGCTGCGACACGCCAGCGACAGCAAAGCCTATCCCGCGACACAAAACCTTGCATACTTCTTCGGACCAGTGGGACGCAACGCCCATCTCAACCCCATCATGTACCCCGACAGCGCCGTCGTGGCACGTTGTGCCATGATTCACGACGCCGGCGAACACACGCCAGAGGTGCTCGACATGTGGTCGAAGGTGAAAGGCGACAACCTCGGCGGCGGACTCGTCGTGTTTCTGCTCGGTGTGGTGGGCGCACTCGCTGCCGTGGTGGGCTACAAAAAATACACCACCTACCGCCATCGACGCCTCTCGCGACGCCATCGTCGGCGCCATGTGGTGAAGATGAGAGAGTAGGGTAGACGCGCTGGCAGAGGGCCGTCTGCCTGTCGCTTGCGCCATTAGGCTGTAGTGACAAAATGATAGTGCCCTTTTGACGCTCCCACTACGGCCCTTATAAAAAACGGCTAAGCGCGGGTCATCCCACCGCTTAGCCGTTTTTCTGTTTAATTTAAGTCAATAAAAACATGCTATAAAACACAAAATGGACGCAAAGGAGCGGCTCTGAACACCGAAAACTCTACCTTTGCACCACTCTTTTCGTCATTAAAAAGCAGCCATCTCTATGCATAGGAAGAATGACGATATCTACCCGGCAGGATAACAGACAAATAACGGGTTTTAAAAAACATAAGGATAGTATTTGTTTAACATAGAAAAGGTGTTAACTTAACATAGGAATAATATTTATTTAACATAGAAATAATATTTATTTAACATAGAAAAGGTGTTCTTAGCTTATGATGATTAGACAACTGGCCATACTCTTTGGCTGCCTCGCCTTAGGCGAACTAATTATTACTCTTACGCACATTCCACTTCCATCGAGCATCATTGGCATGCTGTTGCTTACGCTATTTCTTAAGCTGAAGATTATACATTTGGAATGGGTGCGTAGCATTTCCGACTTTCTCGTGACCAATATTGGGTTCTTTTTCGTTCCACCGGGCGTGGCAATAATGCTTTATTTCGACATCATCAAAGCACAGTTTCTGCCCATTGTCACCGCATCGGTGGTGAGTACCGTCTTGGTGCTGGCGATAACGGGGTGGGTTCATCAAATCTATGGACGCACTATCAGACAAGAACAATCATATAAAAAGGAAGGAGAACAGGACTGATGAAGGAGTATTTTAATAACGAGTTCTTTCTTATAGCACTCACTTTCGGCTCTTATTTCTTAGGCAAGTTGTTGCGGCGACGCACGGGATGGGTTGTCATGAACCCCATCTTGGTGGCTATAGCTGTAGTTATAACCTTTTTGGAAATATCGGGTGTGAGTTACGAGGCGTACAATGAGGGCGGGCGTATGATAGAGTTTTGGCTGCGACCGGCTGTTGTTGCGCTTGGCGTGCCATTGTATATGCAACTTGAAAAGATAAAGAAAGACCTCGTACCCATTATGCTTAGCGAGCTGGCAGGATGTGTGGTGGGCATCGTTTCGGTGGTGTATATAGCGCAAAAGACGGGTGCTACGAAGGAGGTTATATTGTCGTTGGCATCGAAATCGGTCACCACGCCTATCGCAATGGAGGTCACTAAAGCCGTCGGGGGCATACCCTCGCTCACTGCGGCGGTAGTGGTCAGCGTGGGACTGCTATGCGCTGTCTGCGGATATAGGACGATGGGATTTGCCCATGTACACAGTGCTAAGGCGCAAGGCTTGTCAATGGGTACGGCGGCGCACGCGTTAGGCACTGCCACATCGATGGACATAAGCAATATTCATGGTGCTTACGCCAGCTTAGGACTTACCATCAACGGCATATTCACATCGCTATTCACTCCTTCTATAATAGCCGTCATCTGCTAAAAGCGCACTAATAAGCTTCTGAGTATGTCGCATCGCGGATTTAAGTGGGTATAAAAAGAAAACGACTAAGAGCTTAAACAAACTCTTAGTCGTCATGCTTGTACCCAGACCCGGGGTCGAACCGGGACGGATTGCTCCACTGGTGTTTGAGACCAGCGCGTCTACCGATTCCGCCATCTGGGCTTAATGCGGATGCAAAGGTACTATTTATTTTTTATA